>CAUULU010000031.1:0-12149 GCA_963546185.1 uncultured Eubacteriales bacterium
TTGGAATATATAAAGTGGATAAAAGTACAGATTTTAAAAGAGGAGATATTGTTACATTTTCAACAAAGAGATATAAGGATATATTAGATTATCCAGGAAGTATAAAAAATATTACATTTTCTAAATATATAGCAGGAATAAGTGGGGACTATATAAGAATAGAAAATAATAAAATATATGTTAATAATAAGGAAAAAGGAAATATTTTTAAAGTTGATGGGCTAAATAATAGATTACCTCAACTTAAAGAAAAGGAATATATAGTAAAAGAAGATGAAGTTTTTGTATTAGGAACTAATGATAAATCATTTGATTCAAGGTATTATGGATGTATTAAAAAATCAGATGTCATATATAAGTTAGTTCCTTTAATAATATGGGAGGATATATGAAGTTAATAATATGTGAAAAGCCAAGTCTTGCTAAAAATGTAGCAGGAGCATTAAATGTGAGAGATTGGAAAGATGGGTACATAGAAAATGATAAATATATTGTTACTTGGGCTTTTGGTCATCTTTTAGGTTTAAAAGAAATAAAAGAGTATGAGGGTTTTGAAAATATAAGATGGAATGATATTACAAGTCCATTTGTACCTGATACATTTGAGTATAAAGTAAAAAATGATTCAGGAGTTAAAAATCAATTAAAAATAATAAGAGAACTTTTAAAAAATAAAAATATAGAATCTGTTGTTAATTGTGGAGATGCAGATAGAGAAGGACAACTCATTATTGATAATATAATAGAATATTGTAGATATAAAGGAAAAGTAGAAAGACTATGGCTACCTGAACAAACTCAAGAAACTATTAGAGAACAGATAAATCAGATGAAAGATAATAAAGAATATGAAAAATTAAATCTTGAAGGAAAAGCAAGAACATATATGGACTGGTTACTTGGAATAAATTTAACAGTACATCTAAGTAATAAAAGTGGAGAGAAGTTAAGAGTAGGTAGAGTAATAATCCCAATCTTAAAGTATATCTATGATAGAGAAATAGAAATTAGAAATTTTGTTCCAGAAAAATATTATGGGATAGAAAATGAAAAGAATATTAAGTTAATATCTAAATTAAAACTTGATAAAGAAAAAGCACAAGAAAAGATAGAGGAGTTAAATTTACATAAAGCTAAGGTTGTTTCTATTACAAAAAAAGAAATTAAAAAACAAGCAGCTAAGCTATTTTCATTTTCAACCTTACAAAGTTTTCTATCAGAGAAATATCAAATACCTTTTGCTATATCTTCAATAGTGATTCAAAAGCTATATGAGGATGGATATTTAACTTATCCTCGTACAAATACAGAGTATTTAGCAAATAACGAAAAAGAAAAAATAGCAAAGGTTATAGATAAAATAAAAAATGATTATGGATATTTAGATATAAGGATTAGAGATAGTAAAAGAATTTTTAATAATTTAAAAATAGAATCTCATAGTGCTGTAACACCCACTGTAAAACTTCCTAATATATTTGAACTTGAAGATATAGAACAAAAAATATATAAGACAGTCCTAGATAGATTTTTATCAAACTTCGTAAATGAAGAATGTATTGTATTAGAAAAAGAAATGTTAATGAAAGTTGGAGAAGAAAAATTTAGTATTATTGGAAAGACAGTTAAACAATTAGGATATTTAAAATATGAAAAAGAAGAGTTTACAGATAAAGTTCCTGATCTTAATGTAGATGATGAGTTTGATGTAGACTTTAAAGTAGTTGAAAAGACTACTACAAAGCCTCCAAGAATTTCAGAAAGTAATTTATCACAATATTTAAAAAATCCATTAAGGAAGCTAAATAATATTGAAACTGATGATGAAGAATATAAGCAAATTCTTGAAGGAATAGAAATAGGAACAGAAGCAACAAGAACTGGGATTATAGAAACAGCTAAGAAGATGGGATATATCTCACAGGAAAAAAATAGCTATAAATTAGAGCCACTGGGCGAAAAAGTAATTGAGATTTTAAATGAATTACAAATAAATCTATATGCTGAAAAATCTATTGAGTTTTCAAAACTATTAAAACAAGTATATACAGGAGAAAAAACAATAGATGAAGTTATTAATATAACAAGAGAAGAATTAAAAAATATATTTAGTAAAGATATAGAGATTGAAAAAATAACAAAGGATAAAGAAGTTATTGGAATATGTCCTCTATGTAGTGGAAATATATATCAAGGTAGAACTAAAACTGGAAAGGTAAATTACTATTGTGAAAAATATAAAGAAGGATGTAAGTTTACATTATGGGAAAATATAAAATACTATAAGGAAGAGCTAAAAATAACAAAAGATAAAGCAAAGGCTCTTCTTAAAAAGAATGGTAAAGCTAAATTTAAAATAAATAATAAAGAGGAAGCATTGAAAATAGAAATTAAAAATCATCAAGGTAATACATATATAAATTTAAAAAAATTTTAAATATTAAGTATGGTATAGCCATACTAAAAGGAAGAAAAAGGGTATCCAAGAGGAACAGCTTGGTTGCACTTGTGCAAGTCCCAAAGGGACACCGAAGGTTAAAGGGATCAAGGGGAACACTTGCACGCTAGTTTCTTCCTTTTTGAAAAAAAGGATAGAAACTTGTAAGCGTGCATTGTAAATCCAATGCTATGTTAAAAAAAGAAAAGATGGATAGGAGGTGTTAAAATGGCAATTTTTCATTTAAGTTTTAGTAATGGCAAAGTAGGAAAAGGTCTTGCTCACTTTAAATATATAATGGGTGAAGATAGATACTCATATAAAGAAAATGAAGTTATCTATGAAAAACATAATATGCCTCCTCACGTATCAGCTGAAGATTTTTGGCATTCAGCCGATGCTTATGAAAGAGCTAATGGAAGAGTATATAAAGAAATAAGGATAGCTCTTCCTAATGGTTTTACTAAAAAAGAAAATCAAGATTTATTAAATAAATTTTTAGAAAAAGAATTAGGAAATAATTTCTATTATTCAGCAGTAATACACGATAAAAGCTCATCAGAAGATGAAATTAGAAATGTTCACGCTCATATAATGATATGTCCTAGAAAAATAGATGGAATAGAAAGAGATATAAAGCAATTTTTTTCAAGATATAATTCTAAAAATATAGAAAAAGGTGGAGCATTAAAAGATCCATATTGGAATAAGAAAGAAACTCTTACACATTTTAGAGAGAGCTGGGAAGAAACTTTAAATAGTGCCTTAGAAAAAAAGAATTGGAGAAAAGTATCTTGTAAAAGTTTACAACAACAAAGAAAAGAGGCACTAGAAAAACAAGATTTAGACTTAGTTGATTGTTTAAATAGAGAGCCTATTCAAATAAGTAATTATACTTTAAAGAAAGATAAAAAATACTATAACGAACTTGATATAGCAGATTGGGATAACTATATGCACAATAAAAAAGTTAGAGATTTAAAAGAAGAATTGTATAACTTACTTCAAAAGAAAAAAGAACAAGAAATAGAAAGAAGTAATATTTTTAAAAATTTAAAAGATATAAATTCAGCTATAAGAGATTTTAATAAATCAGATGAAGAATTTAAAGATATTTATTCTATTCAAGAAGATATTTTAATGTTAGAAGTTGAAAAGAAACATATAGAACAAACTATAAATAAAACAGATGAAATAAAAGATCTACAAAAACTGGAAGCTAAAATTTTATCTATAAATCTTTTATTAAAAAATAAAAATGATTTATTAAATAAAGAATTAGAAGAGCTAAAAGCTGGAGATTTATTTGAAAAGAAATATAAAGAATTAAATAAAAAGAATTTTCAAAATGACTACAAAAGATTTTTAGAAACACAAAGTGAAATATCTAAATTAGAAAAAGGGATAGAAGAAAATAAAACTAAGTTAGAAAACTCTAAGAAAATTACTTTAAATATTTTAACTAAGGGAGAGTATTCTAAAATTCTAAGAGAATATAAAAATGAAGAACAAGCTGAAATGCTTTTAAAGTTAGAAAAAAGATTTTCAAAAGGAAATAATAAGAACCTATATATTAAGACAAAATATAACTTAGAGAAAAAATATAAAGAACTAATAAATGCTAAGACTATGGAATTAGAAAAGAAAAGAGTTTTAAATAATATCTTAGAGGGAAAACTGGATTTTAAAGATAAGAATAACTTAATTATTGAAACAATAAATTCTCTTCAAAAGGATATAGCTAATATCAATAATCAAATAGAAAAAAGAGAGCTTCAAATAAAATCCTTAGAAAAAGTTAATATCCAAGTAAAAATTTATGATGAGATAAGCAAAGGAGAATTTTCTAAAGTAACAAAACAATTTGAAGCTAATGAGAAAGAAATTGATAAATTAAATGAACAACTTAAAAATGTAAATACTTTTAATTTTAGTTTAAAAAATAAGATAAAAGCAGAAATAGAAAAATTAGAAAAAGAAAATTCAAATATTGCAATTAAATATGAGGAAATCAAAAAATCTATAACTAATGAAAAATTTAATTCTTTAAAAGAAGAATACCTACATAAAATTGAAAATGGAATAAAGACATATAGAAAAGAAATTAATAATTTAAAAGATAAAAGACAACATATTAATTATGCTTTAAGAAAAAGTAAAGATTTATTATTTAAGACAAGTAAATCTAATATTCCTAGTATAAAGAATTTTATTGAAAATCATAATAGATACAAGGCAAATTTAGGGGAAGTTTTGAGAACTAATATAAATATTAGATGGTCAGAAGATGAGTTAGAAAAACAAATGAGAAAAGAAATGGATTTCTCTATATAAGATGAAAGGAGCATAAATGGATATAAATAAATTTATAAATACAATTATTGAGGGAGATACAATTAAAAATTTAAAAAGACTTCCAGATGAAAGTATAGATTTTATATTTGCAGATCCTCCATACTATATGCAAACAGAGGGAGAGTTATTAAGAGTAGATGGAACAAAATTTAAAGGTGTTGAGGATAAATGGGATAAGTTTAAAGACTTTAAAGATTATGATGACTTTACTAAAAAATGGTTAAAAGAATGTAAAAGAGTTTTAAAAAAAGATGCAACAATTGCTGTAATTGGATCATTTCAAAATATTTATCGTGTTGGAAATATTATGCAGGATTTAGGATACTGGATTTTAAATGATATTATTTGGAAAAAAACAAATCCAGTTCCTAATTTTTCTGGAAAAAGATTTTGTAATTCTCATGAAACAATTCTATGGTGTAGTAAAAATAAGAAAAGTAAAATAACTTTTAATTATAAAACTATGAAATATTTAAATAATGAGAAGCAAGAAAAAAGTATATGGGAAATTTCATTGTGTACAGGTAATGAAAGATTAAAAGATAAAAATGGAAATAAATTACATTCTTCTCAAAAACCTGAGAAATTACTATATAAGTTATTAATTTCAGCAACAAAACCCAAAGATATTATTTTAGATCCATTTTTTGGGACAGGAACAACAGGAGCTGTTGCAAAAGAAATTGGACGAAATTACATTGGTATAGAAAAAGAAAAGGTGTATGTTGAAGCAGCAGAGAAGAGAATAGCTTCAAAAAATTATCAAAGAAGTTTAATAACTGAGCTTACTCTTGAAGAAAAACCTCCAAAAGTTCCAGTAAAAAAACTTTTAGAGAAAGGATATTTACAGAAAAATCAAGAATTATATAACAGCTTAGGAGAAAGAAAAGGAATAGTTTTAGAAGATGGAAATATATTTGATGGAATAGAAATATTATCAATACATAAAATGAGTGCAAAGTTATTAAATAAAGCAAATAATAATGGTTGGGATTATTTCTATATTATAGAAAAGGGAAATTTAATATCATTAAATGATTTGAGATATAGATATGATAAGGAGGGGGATTATGTATATTCAAAAATGGGAACAAAAAGCTATTTTTAAGAAATTTCAAAATAATATTTTAGTTGAAAATGATGATTTTATTCGTTTATTAAAAGTAATTGGTAATAACCATAAATATGATTTAAGAACTCAAATGTCTATTGCGACTTTTAAAGATACCTCAACAGCTTGTGCAGATTTTAATTTTTGGAATAATAAGGCAAATAGATTTATTAGAAAGTACGAGGTGGGAATACCTGTATTTAATCAGGATGAAGAGATAACAGGATATATATTTGATGTATCACAAACAGTAAAAACAAAATATACTAATGATAATATAGTTCGTTGGGAGCTTAATAATGAAAATATTTTAGATAATATTATTGAGCTGGATAAAGATTTAAGCACAAGTGAAAAGATTGATTTAATAATTAAAGAAAATATTAAAGAATATTCACAAGTTATGCAAGAGAATGAACTTAAATTTATAGAAGAATCTTTAAAGATTTCTATAAAGGAAAGATTAAAAATTCCTTATGAGATTAATAGTGAAATAGTTGAATTTAGAAAGGATTTTAGTGAGAGTACCTATAAGTTTTTAGATATAGTAAATAATATAAATAAAGATATATTAAATGAGATAAGTAAAGAAATAAGGAGGAATGAGAATGAAAAAAGTAGTATTAGAAGAGAGAGAATTTTATCAAGAAATTATAAAGGACAAGGAAGTCTATACAGCCATAAGTCCAATGAATTTTTACGAGAGACAGGGAGGGAAGTATACAATAGAAACTTTGGATGGACAGAAAATTCTACTTCCAGAGGGGATAGAAGTAATAGACCTAGACAAGATATTAGAAATGGAAGAAATCAAATATTGGGGGAGAGAAAGAGTCAGATACCTAGAAGAAGAGAAACCACAATTATTGAAAGAGCTAATGACAACCAAAGAGTTGATACCACACTTGATAGCAATACAAGAAGAAGTGAAGAAATTCATAGAGATAGAGAAACCAAAAATGATGAAATCTTGGGGAATAACAGAGGAACACCAATCTTTAATGAACAACTTTCAATCTTCTCTCAAGGAAATAATCTATCAAGAGATAATTCAAAGGTAGTCTTTAGAGAGGGAATGAAAGTTTTATATAAAGAAAAAGAATTTAAAATAACAAATTTAGATACTATAAGTGAAGATTTAAAAACAATTACAATTAAGGGAATAAATGCTGTTGGAGAATATATACCAATTCAGGTATCAGAAACTATATCATATAGAAATGATGACGACTTATTAAGTATACTAACTATCTTAGAAGAAAAGAATTTTAATATTACAGATGAGATTGTTCCTGAAAAACTAACTCCTAGTGAAAGGCTAAATAATAATATAGAAGCTATTAAAACTTTAAAATTATTAGAAAAAGAAAATAGAAATGCAACTTATGAAGAACAAATAATACTTTCTAAATATATAGGTTGGGGAGGTTTAGCAGATACCTTTGATGAGAGTAAATCTGGACAATGGGAAGAAGCAAGAAAGTTTTTAAAAGAGAATCTAACTACTGATGAATATAATAAAGCAATGGAGAGTACCTTAACAGCTTTCTATACTCCAAAAGTTGTAATTGATAATATTTACACAAAGCTAATAGAATTTGGTTTTAAAGAGGGAAGAATTCTTGAGCCTAGTTGTGCAGTAGGTAATTTTATAGGAAACTTGCCAAAAGAATTAGACAGTAGCCAAGTATATGGTGTGGAACTTGATAACATTAGTGGAAATATTGCAAAACAGTTATATCCTCAAAGTGAGATACAAGTAAAAGGCTTTGAAGAAACCAATTTTAGCAATAATTTCTTTGATATTGCCATTGGAAATGTACCATTTGGAAATTTTAAAATACTTGATAGAGAATATGACAGATATAATTTTCTAATTCATGATTATTTCTTTGCTAAAACTATTGATAAGGTAAAAAGTGGAGGAATAATTGCTTTTATTACTTCATCAGGAACACTTGATAAAAAGGATAATTCTGTTAGAAAGTATTTAGGAGAGAGATGTGAGCTTTTAGGTGCAGTAAGGCTTCCTAATAGTGTATTCAAAGGTGTAGCAGGAGCAGAAGTTACCTCAGATATATTGTTTTTAAAGAAAAGAGATAAAATTCAAGAATTAGATAATGAAACCTGGTATGAGATTGCAAAAGATAAAAATGGGCTAAAATATAATAAATACTTTGTAGATAACCCAGAAATGATTATTGGAGAGATGAAAGAGGTTAATGGTCCTTTTGGAATAACCCTAACTTGTTCTTTAGAAGATACAAACTTTGAAGAAAGATTAAAAGGTGCATTAGAAAATATAAAGGGAGAATTTACAGCAACATTAGAAAAAGAAGAGCCTAAAACTATAACTTTATCTGACGAAGATATTAGAAATTTTTCTTATGTTGCAAAAGATAATAAAATTTATTTTAAAGAAAATAATGAGTTAGTATTACAAGAATTTTCACAAAAAGATATTAGAAAAATTGAAAAATATATAGAGCTATCACAAACTTTAAGAAATGTTATTCAAATTCAAAAAGAAGATATAACAGATGAAAGATTAGCTAAGGAGCAAGAAAAATTAAATAATATATATGATGATTTCTTTAATAGATATGGATCTCTAAACTCTTATGCAAATAGTAAAATACTTCGTGAAGATTCTACCTATCCTCTTTTATCAGCTACTGAGGTTTTAGATGAACAAGGTAATTTTAAAAGAAAAGGAGATATATTTTTCAAAAGAACTATTAAAAAACCAGTAGCTATTGAAAAAGTAGATACTCCACAAGAAGCACTAATTTTAAGTATTTCTCAAAAGGGAAAAGTTGATCTTGAATATATGGAAAGTCTAACAAATATAGATAAATCGGATATTATTAATGATTTAAAAGGTCAGATATTTCTTGATATAAAATTAAATAATGAAAATATAGTAGATATTAGAAAAGATTCTCCTAATGCATTTAAATATATTACAAAAGATGAATATTTAAGTGGAAATATTTTAAATAAAATAAAAGATATAGAAAGATATGAGGAAATCTTATTTAATCTACCTGATGAATATCAAATAAATTTAGAACTACTTAATTATCAAAAGAAAGAACTAGAAAAAGTTATGCCAAAGCCATTAGAGGCAAGTGAGATAAATATAAGACTTGGATCAACTTGGATACCTCCTGAATATATTAAGGATTTTATAAGGGAAACTTTAAAAACATCGCCTTATGTAACATATAGAATAGAAGTTAATTATTCAGAATATAATTCAGAGTGGAATATAAAAGGAAAAAGTGTTGATAGTACAAATCCTCTATCAAATATGACTTATGGAACAGATAGAGTTAATGCCTATAAACTAATTGAAGATAGTTTAAATTTAAGAGATACTAGAGTTTTTGATTATGTTCTTGATGAAGAAGGTAAAAAAGTAGCTGTACTTAATAAGAAAGAAACAATGCTTGCAGGACAAAAACAAGACTTATTAAAAGAAGAATTTAAAAACTGGATATTTAAAGAACCTCAAAGAAGAAATGATTTAGTTAAAATATATAACGAAAGATTTAATGCTATAAGGCTTAGGGAATATGATGGTTCTAATTTAACTTTTGATGGAATAAATCCTGAGATACAACTAAGACCTCATCAATTAAATGCTATAGCAAGAACTTTATATGGAGGTAATACACTTCTTGCTCATGTGGTAGGAGCTGGAAAAACATTTGAGATGGTTGCAAGTGCAATGGAAAGTAAAAGACTAGGACTATGTAATAAATCTTTGTTTGTTGTTCCTAATCACCTGACAGAACAAATAGGGAGAGAGTTTATGCAACTATATCCTGGTGCTAATATTATGGTTGCTAAAAAGAAAGACTTTGAGCCTAATAATAGAAAGAAATTTATTGGAAGAATAGCAACAGGAGAGTATGATGCAATAATAATAGGACATAGCCAATTTGAGAAAATACCAATGAGTAAAGGATATCAAGAAAGACATCTTAGAGAAGAGATAAATGATATTATAGTCAATATTAAGAAATTAAAAGAAGAAAATGACCAAAAATTTACTGTAAAGCAATTAGAGATGACTAGAAAGAAATTAGAAACTAAATTAAAAAAACTAAATGATGATTTTAAAAAAGATAATGTTATTAACTTTGAAGATTTAGGTATAGATAAACTCTATGTTGATGAGGCTCATTCATTTAAAAATCTATATCTTTTCACAAAGATGAGAAATGTAGCAGGAATAGGACAAACAGAAGCACTTAAAAGTAGTGATATGTTTATGAAGTGTAGGTACATGGATGAGATAACAGGAGGTAAAGGAATTGTCTTTGCAACAGGAACACCAGTATCTAATTCAATGTCTGAGTTATATACTATGCAAAGATATTTACAATTTGAAGATTTAAAGAAACTAGGATTACATCATTTTGATAGTTGGGCTTCCACTTTTGGAGAAACAACAGCAGCAATGGAACTATCCCCAGAAGGAAATGGATATAGAGTTAAAACGAGATTTTCTAAATTCTATAATTTACCAGAGCTTATGACACAAGTAAAACAATTTGCAGATATTCAAACAGCAGATATGCTTAATCTTCCTACACCAGAAGTGGAGTACAAAAAAATCCTGACAAAACCTACTCCTGAACAAAAAGAAATTTTAGAAAGTTTAAGTGAAAGAGCTGAATTAGTAAGAAATAAAGAGGTAGAAGCAACAGAAGATAATATGCTTAAAATCACGAACGATGGTAAGAAGTTAGCCTTAGACCAAAGACTTATAAATGAAATGTTCCCTGATGATCCAAATAGTAAAGTCAATACTTGTGTAGATAATATTTACAATATATGGGAAAAGACAAAAGAAAATCAATCAACACAATTAGTATTTTCAGATATGTCCACTCCAAAGGGAAATAATGAATTTAATATATATGATGATATTAAGAAGAAATTAATAGCAAGAGGTATTCCTGAAAAAGAAATAGCCTTTATCCATAGTGCAGGGAATGAGCAACAAAAAGATGAAATGTTTGCAAAAGTACGAAGTGGAGATATACGAATTTTACTTGGCTCGACTCAAAAGATGGGGGCGGGAACTAATGTGCAAACAAAACTTATTGCTCTTCATGATTTAGATGTTCCCTGGCGACCATCTGATTTAGAACAAAGAGCTGGAAGAATTGTAAGGCAAGGAAATGAAAATGAAAAAGTTGAAGTATATAGATATGTTACAGAGTCTACATTTGATGCGTACTTATGGCAGACGATAGAAAATAAACAGAAATTTATATCTCAAGTTATGACCTCAAAAACCCCTGTAAGAATCGCAGAAGATGTGGATGAAAGTTCACTAAGTTATGCAGAGATAAAAGCTCTTGCTACTGGAAATCCTTTAATAAAGGAAAAAATGGATCTTGATTTAGAAGTAAATAAATTATCTATGTTAGAAGCTAATTATAAAAGTAACTTATATAGCCTAGAAGATAAAATTTTAAATCATTTTCCACAAAAAATAGAGGAAGAAGAAAGAATTATTAATAATATGAAAGTTGATATTGAGAGAGTTGAGATACGACCTGATACAGAGAATAAATTTACTTCTATTACTTTAAATGGTGAAAAGATAACAGATAAGAAGATTGCAGGAGCTAGTCTTTTAATGGCAATGAGTTCTGTAAAAACTGATACTCCAACTAAAATAGGGGAGTATAGAGGTTTTACATTATATTCATACTATGATACTTTTTCTAAGGTTTATAAGGGAATTTTAGAATACAAAGGAAAACATTTTACTGACTTTGGAAATGATTCTTTGGGGAATATACAAAGATTAGATAACTTATTGGATAAAATACCAGATAGATTAAAAGATAGAGAGACAAAACTACAAGAGATAAAGGAAAATTTTGAAAGAGCAAAAGAAGAAGTAAAAAGACCATTTGAAAAAGCAGATATATTAAAAGAGAAAAAGAGTAGATTAAATGAACTTAATAAGCTGCTTAATATTGGAGAAAATATAAAGGAAAACTCTTGGAATAAGAGAAAACAGGAATTAAGTATAGCAGATTAAAGGACAGGTGATAATATGGAACAAAACTATGATGAAAAGATAAAGGAAGTTAAAAGTAGTTTAAATAAGCTAGAAAGCAAAAAGAATAAAACAAATTCCTTAACAAGAAAGGAAAGAGCAGCTCATTTAATACAGAAAGGAGCATTATTAGAAATAGCTGGAATAGATAATGTAGA
>CAUULU010000032.1:0-11580 GCA_963546185.1 uncultured Eubacteriales bacterium
AGAGTAACAGGAAAAGGTGTACCAAACTCAAAAGTATATGTAAGAATACCAGGAAGAGTAGAAAGACATGTAGATGTAGATGGAAATGGAGATTGGTATTTAGATACAGGATTATTAAATGGTGGACAAGAAATAAGAGTACATCAAGAATTACCAAGAAAACTAAATAGTGAAGAAGCTAAGATAAATGTAGTACAATTACCAGCACTTCGGAGTTCCAAGAATAGACTATGTAGATTCAAGTCATGACAGAGTATGGGGATGGGCAGATCCAGGAGCAACAGTAGATGTCCATGTACACGGAATTGTAAGACAAAATGTTACAGCAGATGGAAGTGGTAGATGGAGTCAACATATAGGTCAAGAAAGAGGAAATGCTAGAATAGAAGTAAGACAAATGAAGACAGGAAGACCATGGAGTGGTATGGCAGTATCAAATGTAGTACAATTGCCAGCACTTCGGAAATCCAAGTATAGATCAAATGAATTCAGCACAAGACCATATATATGGATGGGCTAGTGCATGGGCAACAGTAAAAGTACATGTTCACGGTGTGTTTATTCGTGATGTGCAAGCAGATGGAAGCCGGAAGATGGGTAACACATCTAGGATTTGAAAGAGGAAATGCAATAGTAGAAGCACAACAAAGATATGTAGGAAGACCATGGAGTGGATGGTCAAGAATGGTAGTACAACAACTACAAATGCCTCAACCAACAATAAACTTTATAGACTCATCACATTATTGGGTATCTCGGAAGAGGAGAACCAGGATCAACAGTGAAAGTTCATGTTCATGGTGTTGTAATAAGAGATGTTGCGGTAGATGGTGCAGGAAACTGGTCAACACATATAGGAAGACAATCACCAAATAGAAGAATAGAAGCACAACAATATAGGCACCGGTTGGGCATGGTCAGCATGGACAGGAACAAATGTTGTAGAAAGATTTGTTGGACTTAGATTTAGAATAACAGCTCCAAGATACCATAAAGTTCGTATAGAATCAGGAGGACATCACCAAATATCATGGCATTGGGGAGCAGCAAACTGGAATGATAGAAATATATGGTTTAATGATTTTGCTCCATTACCAGCACATATATGGTATGAAATAAGAATAATGGGTGATGTAACAGCAGTAAATGTAGAAGGTGGAGTACATGTAGAATTACTAGATTTCTATAATCCGGGTAGAGGAACACCAGTATACTTAAAGGTTAATGGAAATGTTGTACAAACATGGAACCCAGTACAATAATTTAAGGAGGAATAGGAAATGAGAGGAAGGGAAATGATAAAGAAAAAAAGTAATAGAAAAAAATATCAAGAAATATTAATAAAAAGTAGTATATGTATCGTTGTATTTCTTTTAAGCCTATACTATATATTTCCTATTTTCTTAAATTATCCTAAAAATATTTTAGAAGAAGAATTTCAAAAAAAGATTATGGGTATTACATATAATACCCAATATATAATCTTTTCAGTATTTATGTATTTAATAATATTTGTAAGTCTTGTAGTTGCATATAAGAGTACAAAGATAATTGAAGGAGATAATAGGGAAAAGATTATAGTTAAAAGAAAAAGAGCTTTTAACTACCCACATATAATACTTCGGTACAATATCTTTTGTGCCTGCAATTATAGTTACAATATTATCAATATTAATAGGACTAGAAACACCTATGATATTTACAATAATGTCAATAATATTAGTTGCATCATCATTGATGGCAATAATAATATATATGATATCTAAGGAATATTTTGAAGATATATTAATAGAAACAGCATATTATGTAGAAAATAGTATAAACGGGAGAAAGATAAGTTTAGGGAATAAGCTTTTAACACAACTGCTCCCTATAATATTAGGGACTTTAATGTTAATAGTTTCAATATTAAATTATTTAGTTATATATGATAAAGGTGTGATTCAAGAAAAATTATATTTAGAAATATTAAAAAAAGAATTTATAGAAGATAAAAAATATAGTTTGGAAGAAATTACAGAAAAATTAAAGAAAATAGAAAAAGATAATAAGCAAGAAAATGTGACAAAAGTATTAGCATATACAAATGATATAAGAAATCCTATATATGGAAAAGAATATTTAAATAATTTTGCGATAGAATATATAAACATGTTCTATACATCAGAAAAACAAAATATTGTATATACAGAATATTCTAAGAATAAGCAGATTAGTATATTTAAAATAGATACAGAAAAAGGTAATGCATTTGTAGGGATAGGATTTAGAGTATTTACTACAAGTCTATCAACAGATATATTTATGCTTTTACGGAATAATAATGATATATACAAGTATATATATATGGTATATTGGATATATAGTAGAAACAGATATATCAAAAGTTTCAAATGGAATGAAAAGTATATTAAAAGCAAAAGATAATGTTGTATTAAACAATTTACCAATTCTTAGAAATGATGAGATTGGAGAACTTGTAAAAGAGTTTAATTTAATTCAAAAAAATAATAATAATCAGATATATAGGATAAACAAAGCTAAAAATATGATGATTGAACAGGAAAGATTAGCATCATTAGGTCAAATGATTGGAGGAATAGCACATAATTTAAAAACACCAATATTTTCTATATCAGGAGCTAATATGGCATTATTAGAACTTACAAATGAGCTTTTAAAATCAGTAGATGATGAAAGAGTTAATAAAAATGACTATAGGGAAATAGCTAAAGAAATGAAAGAATGGAACAGAAAGATAGATACATATCTAGAATATATGTCAGATATTATAACAGCAGTAAAAGGTCAAACAACAGTTTTTGCAAATGACTCAAAAGAATATATAGTTATAAGTGATATATTTAAAACAATAAAAGTACTTATAGATCATGAAATGAAAAAAGAAATGATAGATTTTGAAGTTAAAAATTATATAGAAAATAATGTTAAAATATATGGAAATAATAATATATTGATACAAATAATAATGAATTTAATTCAAAATAGTATTGAAAGCTATGAATATATATCTAAAAATGATTTAAATAGGAAGATAATACTTAAAGCAGAAATAGATGAAAAGAAAGAAAATATGATAATATCTATAGAAGATTTTGGTAGCCGGAATTCCTGGTGATATATTAAGAAAGTTATTTAAAGAAATGGTAACAACAAAAGGAAAAAAAGGAACAGGACTTCGGACTATATATGTCAAATGTTACACTAAAAGCACAATTTGATCGGAAGAATTGATATAGTTACAAAAGAAAAAAGAGGAACAATAATGAAAATATATTTACCATTATAATATGGTTGAAAGGATATATGAAGTGAGAATAAGAAATATAATTGATGAAAAAGAAAATGATTTGAAAAGAAAAATTCTTGTTATAGATGATGAACAAGGAGTTATAGACTCTTTAAATGTATACTTGAGAAAAGAAGGGTATATTGTAGAAGGAGAAACAAATCCTCTTTTAGGAATAGAAAAGGTAAGGAATAATAATTATGATATATTAATATTAGATTATATTATGATGCCTATAAATGGTGATAAAGTAATAGAAGAAATAAGAAAATTTAATAAGGATATATATATAATTATACTTACAGGACATAAAAGTGTAGCACCACCAATAGAAACAATTAGAAGATTAAATATTCAAGGATATTTAGAAAAAACAAACAAGTTTGAGCAAATATTATTAATGATAGAAGCTTCTGTAAAGTCTATAATACAATTAGAAGAGATAAAAAAGAAAAATAAGGAAATAGAAGAAACATATATAGAAAGTATTGAGACATTAAGAAAAATAGTAGAAGCAAAAGATAATTATACACTTCGGACATTCTGATAGAGTATCAGGATATGCATGTATGATAGCAAAAAAAATAGGATATAATGAAGATGAAATTGAAAAAATAAGAGTTCGGAGGACTCCTTCATGATATTCGGAAAAGTTGGAGTACCAGATAGTGTATTATTAAAAACAGGAAGATTTACAGATGAAGAATATGAAAAGATGAAAGAACATACAGTAATTGGCTATGAGATATTAAAAAAAGCAACAGTTTTTAATGATATTTTAAATATTGTAAGATCACATCATGAGAGAATAGATCGGAAAAGGATATCCAGATGGACTTAAAGGTGATGAGATAGAAGATGTTGTAAAAATAGTAACAGTTGCAGATTCTTTTGACGCAATAACTTCAAAACGTGTATATAGGAATGAAAGAACTATTGAAGAAGGATTAGAAGAATTAAAGAAAAATATTGGAACACAATTTGAAGAAAAATTTGTAAATATAATGATAAAATGCTATGAAGAAAACAAAGAAGAATTTATGAATATATATAATATACAAAGAAATTAATAATATAGTAAATTAATAGAAAAAAGTAAGGAATTATGATATACATATAATATGGAAAAAATAGAGTTAGAAAAAGAGAAAGAATTAGAAGAGAATAAGAGGATAGAAAAAAAACAAGAAAATATAGGAAACAAGTTTGCTAAAAATGTACTTATGCTAATAATAGCACAAATACTTGTAAAAGTTTTAGGACTTATATACAGAGTTGTAATTGTAAATGTACCAGGATTTCGGAAATGTAGGAAACCGGACATTATGCTTCAGGATATGAGGTATATGCACTTATGCTTACATTATCGAGCATAGGAATACCTTCTGTAATATCAAAACTTGTATCTGAAAGAATAGCAATAGGTGATAAAAAAGCGGCACAGAGAATATTTAAAGTAGCACTTACATTCTTTACAGGTCTTCGGACTTATACTAAGTGTGCTGCTATATGTATTTTCAGAATGGATTGCAATACATGTACTTGATGTAAAAGATACAGCATTAGTACTTAGAGTATTAGCACCTGCAATAGTATTTGTTTCAGCATCATCTGTTATAAGAGGGTATTTTGGTGGACTTCGGAGATATGAAGTCTACAAGTGTTTCACAAACATTAGAACAACTTTTAAATTGTATATTAACAATAACACTTGTATATATGGCAACTGGTAGTGAGCCACATGTTATGGCAGCAGCACGGAAATGTAGCAACAACAATTTCGGTTGTTCTATCGTTTATATATATGTATGTATATTATAAGAAACACAAACTTATAATATACAGAAGAGAAAAATCAAGAGAAGATAAAAAGCCAACAAGATATATTATAAGAAAAATATTAAAATTATCAGTTCCTGTAACAATAGGTTCTTTAATATCTATAGTACATACAATGATAGATACAATAACAGTAACAAATGGTATACAAAAAGCATATATGCATATATATACAGCTAAAGATGTTTTGGAAAGTAAGGCAACAGAAATGAAAGGTATACTTTCAAAAGTATCTACAATAGTAGGACTTCCACAATCAATAACAATAGCAATAGCAATAGCAATAGTTCCAGTTGTATCTGTACTTGTAGCAAGAGGTGAAAGACAAAAGGCAAAAGAAAGAATAGAAAGAGCAATAAACTTATCTGTAATTATAATAATGCCTGCAATTGTAGGACTATTTGTATTATCAGAACCACTTCTTAAACTTATGTATCCAAAAGCTTCAGAAGGTGGAGTACTTATGCAGATATTATGTGTTGCAACAGTATTTATGTGTTTAAGTCATACAATACGGAAGTGGACTTCAAGGAATCCGGTGATGTTATAACACCATCTATAGGGGTATTTGTAGGTGCTGTTATAAAAACGGTTATAAATTCAATATTAATACCAATATATAATATAAATATATATGGTGCTGCAATCTCATCTGTTATATGTCAGGTAATAATGTTTTTAATTGTATATATAACATTATATAAGAAGATTGGAGCTAAAATTGATCTTAAGAAAAACCGGAAGAACAGTACTTGCATCTATAGCAATGGGAATTATAGCATATGGAGTATATTATGTAACTATACCATATTTAAGAAATTCAGCATCAGTAATTTTAGCAATAATAGCAGGAATAATTTCATATACAATGTTTGTAATAATGTTTAATGTAATAACAGAAGAAGAATTAAAAGAACTTCCTAAGGGAGAAAAATTATTACCTATATTTGTAAAAGCTAAAAATATAAGAAATAAGGTATTTGGAATTAAAGTAAGTAAATAGAAAGGAAGGCTTATGGAAGAAAATAATAATAAAAATAATGTAAAAGTTGAATGGGATTTAAGTCAAATATATAGTAATATAGATGAACTTAAGAAAGATATAGAAAAAGAATTAAGTTTAACAGAAAAAATGACAACTTTTAAAGGAAAACTTAATAATAAGAAAGATATATTTGAGTTTTTTAAAATAGATGAAGAAGCAGAGCTAATAGCTTCAAAAACAACAGCATATATGTCACTTAGACTTAAAAAAAATATGAAAGATTTAGAAATATTAAAATTAGATTCAGAAATATCACCTAAATTTAAAAAACTTTCTAAACAGTTAATATTTGTAGAAGATGAACTTCTTGAAAATGATAAAGAACTTTTAGATGATATATTAAAAGATCCAGAATTTGAAAGATTTAATAGTAATTTAAGATATCAATTTGCTTTAAAAGGTCATACATTAACACAAGAACAAAAACTACTTATGAATCATATAGGAAGTGCAATGAATTTTTCAAACATCTATGATCTAGTAGAAAATGAAGTGAAATTTGAAAAAGCAGAAGATGTGAATCGGAAATCTTCATGAAGTAACACATTCTAAATATGTACCATTAATGGAAAGTAAGGATAGAACACTTAGAAAAAATGCATTTAATTCAATGTATAATAATTACAAAAACTCAGAACAAAGTACAACAGAAATATATCTATCAGAAGTAAAATTTGAAAATGAAATAGCTAAATTATTGAATTATGATTCACTTTTAGATAGAAGTACAAGAGCAGATGAATCAAGTATAAAAGTATATGATGCATTAATATCATCAGTAAATAAAAATATGAAAATATATCATAAATATCATGATTTAAGAAAAAAAGTATTAGGACTTCGGAGATGATTATACATCATATGACCTATATGTAAATATGATAGAAACAGCAGATAACAAGAAATATACTATAGAAGAGGCAAGAGATATTATATTAGAAAACTTAAGTATATTACGGTGAAGAATATATATCTGTACTTAAAAAAGCATTTTCTGAAGGGTGGCTTGATGTATATGAAAAGGAAAATAAGGGGACAGGTGCATTTAGTTATGGAGTATATGGGGTACATCCATATATATTACTAAATTATGAAGGAAGATTTGATGATATTTCGACAGTAGCACATGAACTTCGGACATACAATGCATTCATATTATTCAAATAAGTCACAAAGTGTATATAATAGTAATTATACAATAATGGTTGCAGAAGTAGCATCAACAGTAAATGAAATAATACTTGCAGAAAACATATTAAAAAAAGAAAAAGATATAGAAAAAAGAAAAAATATAATTGCAGAACTTATAGGTACAATAACATCAACACTTGTAAGACAATCAATGTTTGCAGAATTTGAAAGAAAAATACATGATAGGATATTTATGGAAGTACCAACAGTATATACAGATGTTACTAATGAATATGAAGAAGTATTAAAAAAATATTTTGCAAATATATCAATAGATGAAAAACATAAATATGAATGGCTTAGAATTCCACATTTCTATAACCCATACTATGTGTATAAATATGCAACAGGTATATCATCTGCTATATATATAGCAAGAAATATATTAAATAATAGGGAAGGATATTTAGAAAAATATCTTGAAATGTTAAAAACTGGAGGAAAAATCCGGAAGTATAGATGTACTTAAAATTGCAGAAGTAGATTTAGAAGATGAAAAAACATATGATGAAGCATTTAAATATTTAGAAGAAAAAATATTAGAATTAGAAGAATTATTAATAAAATAATAGAAGAAAAAACTAAAAAAGAATTAAAAAATATTGAAAAAATAATTTTAAATAGTTATTATATAAGTATAAATTAAAGGTAAGAAAGGAAGTATATAAATGAAAGATTATTATATAGAAAAAGTACATGCAAGAGAAATCTTAGACTCAAGAGGAAATCCAACAGTTATGGTAGAAGCACATATAAATGGATGTAAAGGAGTTGCAAAAGTTCCATCAGGAGCATCAACAGGACAATTTGAAGCTGTTGAATTAAGAGATGGAGATAAATCAAGATATTTAGGAAAAGGTGTACAAAAAGCAGTTGCTAATGTTAATGAAGAGATTAATGATAATATTACTTCAGAATCAGAAGAAGGAATGGTAATATTATACAATTCATTAATGGAAATAGACAATGATCTAATTGAATTAGACGGAACAAAAAATAAAGGTAAATTAGGAGCAAATGCTATACTTGGAACATCTATAGCTTGTGCACAAGCTATGGCACAATCAAATGACCAAGAATTATTCCAATTCCTAGGTGGTGAATATGCAGATACATTACCAGTACCTATGATGAATGTTTTAAATGGTGGAGCACATGCTTCAAATAATATGGACATTCAAGAATTTATGATAATGCCAGTAGGGGCACCAACATTTAAAGAATGTGTTAGATGGTGTGCAGAAGTATATCATACATTAGGAAAAATCTTAAAAGAAAAAGGAATGACAATTGCAGTAGGTGATGAAGGTGGATTTGCACCAGACTTATCAAGTGATGAAGAAGCATTTGACCTATTATCAGAAGCTATAACAAAAGCTGGATACAAAGTAGGAGAAGACTTTGTATTTGCTATAGATGCAGCAGCAAGTGAATGGAAAGGTGAAAATGGAACATATCATTTACCAAAAGCAAATAAAACTTTAACAAGAGATGAAGTAATATCACACTGGGAAAGCCTAGTTAACAAATATCCAATCATGTCAATAGAAGACGGACTTGATGAAGAAGACTGGGAAGGATGGAAAGAATTACAAAAACGTTTAGGAGACAGAATTCAATTAGTAGGTGATGATCTTCTTGTTACAAATGTTGAAAGATTAGAAAAAGCAATAGAAGAAGATGCATGTAATTCAATTCTTATTAAATTAAACCAAATAGGTACAGTTACAGAAACTATGGATGCAATAAAACTTGCTAAAACATATGGTTATACAACAGTAACATCACACCGTTCAGGAGAAACAGATGATGTAACAATAGCAGATTTAGCAGTAGCATTAAATACAAAACAAATTAAAACAGGAGCACCTGCAAGAACAGATAGAGTTGCTAAATATAACAGATTATTAGAAATAGAAGAAATGTTAGGAGCAAAAGCTAAATATGCAGGATGGGGATGTTTTAGCTAAAATCTAAATATTAGATAAATTAAGTAAAATAAAAAAATTTAAAGAGGCTAGTAATTAAAATACTAGCTTCTTTTTTTGGTGAATATTAAGTTATGTGCTTTTTTTGTAATAGAAGTAGAAAATATATATTAATACATATATGATTAAATTGTATATGTGTATTAAAATTATAAGGAGAAAATTAATGAAAAAAATATCTAAATTATGTATAACAATTATATTAATATTATCAATTATTATAACATATGGTAGTGGGATTATAGCAAGAGCAGCAGAGTCAGATTTAACTCTTACTCCAAAACCAGAAACAAATAATATACATTTAAAATGGACAGGACCACAAAATAGTTCATACAAGGTATATCAAAAAAAGCCAGGAAGTAACCATTTTGAGACAATTGGACTTACTGACTTTAGTAATAATGCAACAGATGAAGAGGTTAAGGTACTTAATATATATCCTACTAGAGAATCAGCAGTTCCAGAAGTTGTAACTACTGAAAGTCCAGTATTAGTACCACAAGTTACTGTAACATACAAAGACCGGCACAAGTGAAGTAATACCTAAATCGGCTTTGTTGAAAGTATGGATGGAAGGACGGAACAGTAAGAGAGGGAGAAACTGTAACTAATTTTGAAGCATATGGTAAAAATCCTAGTACAGGTAGACAAATAATAAAAGTGAAACATGTATCTGTAAGAGAATTTGAAGAAAATCCAAGTATGATATGGGATTATGATGTTATGATGCATGGAACATGGGATGCTAATGAATGGAATGCTATAAACGATAATGGAGTTAATGAGATAGCAAGATATATAGATGCAGGAAAAGGTGTTCTTACAGGTCATGATACTGTTGGATACAAGATGGGAAAAACTTACGGTATTGGAAGATTATCAGAAAAATTCAATATATTACTAGGACGATGGCCAGGTATGACTAATCCATCTGGTACAGAGGTTACTAGTAATAAGGCATGGGCATATGGTTCTACAAAAGTTAAAATAACTAAAAAAGGATTTTTAACACAATTTCCATGGAATTTAGGGACTGATCGGAACAATTTTAAATATTCCATATTCACATACGACTTCAAATGCAGCAAAGGGAAATAATTGGATGGAATTTGTAGATGGTGCATATTGGAATGATCCTACTAATCTTATGGATGAAAATGAAACTAGAAATTTAATTCCAAGAGAAGCAAATCATAGATATTATCTAACAACGTGGAATAATACAGCAATGATACAAACAGGGCATAGTAGTGGACAGTCAACAGAAGATGAAAGAAAAGTACTTGCAAACACATTATTCTATTTAAAACAATTAACAAAGAAAACAGAAGTATTGGATAATTCAGCAAGAGATATAGCAGATCCTAATAAGGTGAGCCGGATTATCAACAGTAATAAATGATAATAATAGCACAAGTGTTAAGTTTAGAAGACCAGAAGATAATGGAAGTACATATGAATACTATGTAAAAGGATTAGATGGTTCAAGAGAGTTTACAAGTGACACAAAGAGTGCAACAATAACAACAGGAGTTAAGAAGTATAAGTATATAGTAGATGAAAATCCTACAGGATCAAAAGATCTAATATCAGAAGCAGGAACAGAATATGAAAGTAGGGGAGAAAATGAAGAAATACCTATAGGAAATATAGTATATAATGATAATAGAGCTAAATATATACATATATATGCTATAGATGGAGCAGGAAATACTTCAGAAGTACATACACAAAAGTTAGAACCAACAAGTCAAGAGTTAGAAGTAACAAAAGAAGTAGTAACCCTTAAAAATGAGTATAAGGTAGGAGATAGGATAAGATACAAGGTAAGTGTAAGAATAAAAGAAAATGAAACAAATAGGGGAACTGTTAATAATGTACATATAATAGATACATATAATGATATATATCTAAGACTAATAAAAGAAAGTATAGTAAAAGATAGTAATTCAGTAGTAAATACAGATTCATTAGGAACTATATCAAGTAATATGGGAAGTATTAGTTATGGACAAGTAAGAGAGTTACAGTATGATATGGAAGTTTTAGATTCAGCAAACGGAAAATCAGATGTAGGAAATAATGTATCTGTATCAAGTATAGGAATAAAAGGAGAGCCAGTTACAGGAAATGCTCATAAGAAAGTGTCAGTAAACGATCCAAAGATAGAGATACAAAAATCAATGGATAAGTTAGAGTATAAG
>CAUULU010000033.1:0-11461 GCA_963546185.1 uncultured Eubacteriales bacterium
GAATATAATGTAATATGTGAAGATAGTTCATATATGTTAGGATATGAAGAGCCTACAGAAAGTAAGCTTTTAGATATAGTAGAAAAAGCATATATTGAAGTTATGGGAAATATTCCTAAAAAGAAAAAATCACAAGCATGTTTAGAATGTGGATATTTAGGACAAAAGATAGAAAATTTAGAATATATAGCAATAGCTCCAAATATATTTGATGCACATAGCCCTAAGGAAAGAGTTGATATAGCAAGTGCAAATAATGTATGGAAGATTGTAGAAAAGATTATAGATAAGATATAACTTTAGGTACCATGTATTAAATAATTTTAATATATGGTATTTTTGCTATTTACTCATAGTATAATTCTTTAATATACTACACTAATATGATATAATACAAAAGATAATAATAAAAAGAGGAGAAAGAATTTTGAGAATATTATTAGATGCAATGGGAGGAGATAATGCACCAAAGGCAACAATAGAAGGTGCATTAGAATATTCAAAAGATACAACAAGTAAGATTGTGCTTGTTGGTAAAAAAGAAGTAATAGAAGAAAATATAGTAAGTATAGTAGGTTCTAATTGGAATGAAAAATATAATAATATAGAAATTATGGATGCAAGAGAAACAATTGATATGGAAGATGTACCGACAAAGGCTATAAAAGAGAAGAAAGATTCATCAATGGTTGTTGCATTAAATATGCTTAAAAATAATGAAGCAGATGTGTTAGTATCTGCAGGAAATACAGGAGCACTTTTAACTCGGTGCAACCCTTATAGTAGGTAGAATAAAAGGGATAATAAGACCGGCAATAGGGGCAATACTTCCATGTATTGATAAAGAATATATGCTTATAGATGCAGGAGCAAATACAAACTGTAAGAAGGAAAATTTCTTACAATTTGCAGAAATGGGTAAAATATATTTAGAAAAAACAGGGGAAAAAACAAATCCAAAGATAGGGCTTTTAAATATAGGAACAGAAGAAACAAAGGGAAGTGAAATACATAAAGAAGCATATATGTATTTAAAAGAAAATTATGAAGAAAAAGGCTTAAATTTTATAGGTAACATTGAGGCGAGAGATCCATTTACAGGAGATGTAGATCTAGTTGTTTCAGATGGTTTTACAGGAAACATATTTATAAAAACATTGGAAGGATTTCGGAAAAATGATATTATCAACATTTAAAAATATGGTTGATGATATGGGAATGTCTAAAATATTCCTACTACCTATAAAAGATAAAATGTCTAAAGTTATGGGTAAAATGGACTATAGAAAGCTTGGTGGAGGAGTATTTTTAGGTGTTAAAAAACCAATAATAAAAGCACATGGAAATAGTAACAAAACAGCATTTTACTATACATTAAAACAAGCAGAAGAATATGCAAAAGCAGGAATAATAGAAGAATTAACAGAAAAGATGGGGAGAGAAAATAATTAATGTTTAAAATAAAAGAGGTTATAGACTATATTGAAGAAGTAAAAAAAATAACAAAGGAAAGAGGACTTAAATACTATATAAACACATTTGGGTGTCAATTAAATGAAAATGATAGTGAGAAAATAGCAGGAATGTTAGTAGAATGTGGATATCAACAAGCAGAAAAAGAAGCAGATGCAGACATAATTGTATTTAACACATGTTGTATAAGAGAAAATGCAGAAAAAACATTATTTGGAGTACTACGGAGAAGTTAAAAAATATAATATAGAAAAAAATACAATAATTGCAATTGGTGGATGTATGATGCAAGAAAAAACAATGCAAGAAAAAGTATTAAAAAGTTTTCCGTTTGTTAAGCTAATATTTGGAACACATACATTACACAATTTTCCAAAAGGACTATATCAAGTATTAACAGAAGGAAAAAGAATATTTGATGTTATAGACATTAAGGGAGAAATATATGAAGGAATTCCAGTAAAAAGAATGGATGGACTTCGTGCAAGTGTTACAATAATGTATGGATGTAATAATTTTTGTACATTTTGTATTGTGCCATATGTAAGAGGAAGAGAAAGAAGTAGAAAAGCAGAAGATATATTAAAAGAAGTAGAAGAATTAGCACAAAAAGGATATTTAGAAATAACACTTTTAGGACAAAATGTTAATTCATACAGAGGTGAAGGAGAAATAGATACATTTGCAAAATTATTAGATAAGGTTGCAAGTATTGAAGGTATAAAAAAGGTAAGATTCATGTCACCACATCCAAAAGATTTTACAGAAGATGTTGTACAAGTAATGAAAAAACATGAAAATATATCAAGAACATTACATTATCCTCTTCAATCAGGATCTAGCAATATATTGAAAAAAATGAATAGAAGATATACAAAAGAACAATATCTAGAAAGAGCAGAAAATATTAGAAGAGAATTACCAGATGTAACATTTACAACAGATATAATTGTGGGATTTCCGGGAGAAACAGAAGAAGATTTTGAAGATACATTAGATGTAGTAAGAAAGATGAATTTTGAACAAGTCTTCATGTTTATATATTCACCAAGAGAAAATACACCAGCTAAAAAGATGGAACAAGTAGATGAAAATATTGCAAAAGAAAGATTTCAAAGATTAAAAGAAATGTATGATAAACAAGCAGAAAAACTAAACGAAAAATATCTAGGAAAAGAAGAATGGATAATAGTTGATGGTATAAGTAAGAAAAGTGCTAAAATGCTTGTAGCAAAAACAGATGCAAATAAGCCGGTAGTATTTGAAAAATATGAAGGATGGAAAATGGGAGACTATATAAAAATAAGGATAGTAGAAACACATACTTGGTATTTAGTAGGAGAAAAGATAAGCTGAAAATAAACTTAAGAAATTAATCTAATAATAAATATTATAATGTAAGAAGGTAAATATGGAAGAAAACAATAAAAAAGGAATAGTATTAACAGGATTAAAACCAACAGGTGAACTTACTATAGGAAACTATGTAGGTGCTATAAAACCAATGATAGATATGCAAGGAAAATACAATTCATACCTGTTTATAGCAGATCTTCATGCGATAACAGTAATGCAAGATAAAGATGAATTAAAAAGAAGAATAAGACAGTTTTTAGCAATGTATATAGCGTGCCGGAGTAGATAAAGATAAAAATGTAATATACCTACAATCTGAAAATCCATACATTGCAGGAATTTCATGGCTTTTAGAATGTAATACATATTATGGTGAAGCATCAAGAATGATTCAGTTTAAAGAAAAAAGCAAGGAAAATGCAAATTTTTCAGTTGGGCTTTTAACATATCCAATACTTATGGCAGCAGACATACTATATTTAGATTCTAAATATGTACCAGTAGGAATTGACCAAAAACAACATGTTGAACTTGCAAGAGATATTGCAGAAAGATTTAACAAAAAATATGGAAAAACATTTGAAATACCAAGACCTATGATAAAAGAAGAAGGACTTAAGATAAAAGACTTAAGAAATCCAGAAAAGAAAATGAGTAAATCAGAAGAAAATCCAAATGGAAGTATAACTCTTTTTGATACAGAAGAAGAAATAAGAAAGAAAATAATGTCTGCAACAACAGATTCAGAAATGAAAGTATATTTTGATGAAGAAAACAAAAAAGGTATCTCAAACCTTATAAACATAGCTATAGCATTTTCAGATGAAAAAGAAACAGTTAAAACAATAGAAGAAAAGTTTGAAGGGAAAAGCTATAAGGAATTTAAAGAATATGTAGCAGATATACTTACTTCTAAAATATCTAAAATACAAGAAAAATACAATGAGGTTATAACATCAGGTATTTTAGATGAAATCTTAGATGAAGGAAAAGCAAAAGTACAAAAACTTGCACAAGATAAGTATATAGAAATTACTAAAAAAATGGGACTTACAAGATCTTAAGGAAAGGAAAGAAAAATGGCACTATCACCAATGATGGCAGAATATATAAAGACAAAAGAAGAATATAGTGACTGTATACTGCTATATAGGCTACGGAGACTTTTATGAAATGTTTTTTGAAGATGCAATAACAGTATCAAAAGAATTAGAATTAACATTAACAGGAAAAGCTTGTGGTTTAGAAGAAAAAGCACCAATGTGTGGAGTGCCACAAGCAGCATTAGACACATATATAGCAAAATTAATACAAAAGGGATTTAAGGTTGCAATATGTGAACAGTTAGAAGATCCTAAAAAAACAAAAGGAATAGTAAAAAGAGGTGTTGTAAGAATAGTAACACCACGGAACAGTTACAGAAACTAAATTATTAGATGAAAAAAAGAATAGCTATATTATGAGTATTGTAGAAAAAGAAGAAGAGTTTCGGACTTGCAGTACTTGATGTAACAACAGCAGATTTTTATGCTACAAGTATAGATAAAGAAAAAGAAGGAAATGATAAAAGTAGTGTATATCAAAAAATATATGATGAAATAGCAAGATATATGCCAAAAGAAATAATAGTTCCAAAAGGTGTATTAAAAGATGAACATATATCACATATAGAAGAGATATTAAATATATATATTACATTTAAAGAAGATACATATATTAATGATTTAGTAGATGAAGATAGTGATAATAATATTAATATAGTAAAAGAAGAAAATACTAAAAAAGATGGACTTGATGATGAAAAAATAGAAGAGTTTGAAAAAGCATTAACAGAAAAAATAGTAACAAGATATAATATTATAGAAAGAAATGAAATAAGTGAAGAAGAAACTATAATAAAAAATAGTAATGATATTCCAATTACTATTATATATGCAGTAGCATATCTTCACAAATATACAAAAGAAACACAGATGCAAGAATTAAAACATCTTAATAATATATATATAATATCTGAGAATAAGTATATGGTTTTAGATAGTATAGCAAGAAAAAATTTAGAACTTACACAAAGAATGAAAGACCGGAAGTAAGAGACGGAAGTCTTCTTCGGAATACTTGATAAAACAAAAACATCAATGGGGGCAAGACTTTTAACAAGATGGATAAATGACCCACTTATATCTAAAAAAGAAATAGAAAAAAGACAAGATGCTGTAGAAGAACTATATAATAATATAATCTTGAGAGGAAGTATTATAGAAATACTTAAAAAAATATATGATATTGAAAGAATAGCAGGAAAAGTAGCATTTCGGAAATATAAATGGGAAAGATATGATATCATTAAAAAATTCTATAAGATATCTACCAGAACTTAAGAAAGAATTAAGTATTGTTAAAAGTGATTACTTAAAAGAAATCTATTTGAAATTAGAAACATTAGAAGATATATATAGTATTATAGATGAGATGATTGTAGAAGAACCACCTGTAACAATAACAGAAGGTCGGAGTTATTAAAGAAGAATATAATGAAGAATTATATAGGTTAAAACATTTAGGTAATAAGGCAAAAGAATGGATAGTATCTTTAGAAGCAGGAGAAAAGGAAAAAACAGGAATTAAGAATTTAAAGATAGGATATAATAAGGTGTTTCGGATATTATATTGAAATTACAAACTCATACAAAGATAAAGTACCAGAAGAATATATAAGAAAACAAACACTTGTAGGTGCAGAAAGATATATAACGCCAGAACTAAAAGAGATGGAAGAAGAACTATCAGAAGCAGAAACAAAAATAGCAGAACTAGAATATACACTTTTTACAGAACTTAGAGAACATATATCTAAAAATATAGCAAGAATACAAAATACAAGCTCAAATGTAGCAATAATAGATGTGCTTGTATCACTTGCAGAAGTAGCAGAAACAAATAGCTATGTAAAACCACAAATAACAACAGATGGAAAAATAGATATAGTACTTGGAAGACATCCAATTGTAGAAAAAATGCTTAAAAATGAAAAGTTTATAGAAAATGATTGTATGTTAGACAATGAAGAAAACACCATCTCTGTTATAACAGGGCCTAATATGTCTGGTAAATCAACATATATGAGACAAGTTGCACTAATAACAATACTTGCACAAATGGGAGCATTTGTACCAGCTAAAAAAGCAGATATCTGTATTGTAGATAAGATATTTACAAGAATAGGAGCGGCAGATGATTTAAGTATGGGACAAAGTACATTTATGATGGAAATGGTAGAAGTTGCAAACATACTTAAAAATGCAACAAGTAAGAGTTTAGTAATTTTAGATGAAATAGGGAGAGGAACATCTACATATGATGGTATGAGTATTGCAACAGCAGTTATTGAATATATATCTAAAAAAATAGGAGCAAAAACATTATTTGCAACACACTACCATGAACTTATAGAACTTGAAGAAAGATTTAAAAATATACGAAACTATCATGTAGAAGCAAAAGAAATAGGAAAAGATATAATCTTTTTAAGAAAAGTATTAAGAGGTGGAACAGATCAAAGTTATGGTATTCATGTAGCAAAACTTGCAGGAGTACCTAAAGATGTAATAAGAAGAGCAAATAGACTTCTTTTAGATATAGAAAGTAGAAGAGAAATAGTAAACATATCAGAAAAAGAAGAAATAGATGCAATGCAACAAGACTTTCGGGGACTTAAAAGAAAGTATGATTATAAACGAGCTTAAGAGTATTGATTTAAATGAACTTACACCAATAGAAGCATTAACAGAGCTGTTTAACTTAAGAAAGATGATAGATGAGAAGTAAGAACAATTACAAAAAAATTACAAATTAATATATATTAAAATAATAATTTGTAAATTAAGAATAAAAAGAGTAAACTTAAATTAATATTAATATATATAATTTAAGGAAATATAATATGAATAGTTTAGTTAATAAAAGAAATATAAGCAAAAGAGTAAATAGTATAAATAGATAAAATATACTAGGTACTTTTTTGCTTTTTTTTTATTAATTAAACAATATATTTAAAATATATAAGTAAGATAATTAGTTAGGAGGAAAAAATGAATAAGAAAAATAATATAAATAAAGAAATACTACTTGTATTGTTAGGTATGATTATAGTTACATTAATATTATTATGTGTAAGATATTATAAAAAAGATGAGGTTATTTCAGATAATATAAGAAAAAATGAGATAAAAACAGAACAAAATGAAAGATTAGAAGGAGATATATTAAAATATGCTAATATATTTAATGAAAAGTCTAAAGTAAAAAAGAAGGAAGAAAAAATATATAATAATAAAAAGATTAAAACATATATATTTGAAAGTGGAAATAAAATAGAAATAGATGATGATGGTAGAATTAAAAATTATATTAATATAAATGAATTAGAAACATTTAAAGCTTTTGAAAAAAATGAATTTAATTTAGAAAAATCAAAGAAGATGCTAAAAGTTTTAGGAATAAAACTAGGAATGGAAATAATAGATAATAATTTAACTGAAATTAATAGTGAAGAAATAGATAATGCTTATTCTATAATAATTAAAATTAAAAAAGATAATATAATTATAACAGGAAAAGCTATAGTTAACCCTAATTTTAATAATGTATCTGCTATAAGTTTTGAATACAATGAAATGAAAATACAAGAAAATAATAAGATAACAAAAGAAGAGGCGATAAGTGCTGTTAAAAATAGTTTGAAAGAAGAAGGAAAAGAAGGAAGTATTATAGAAAATAAGATAAAAGAAAAGATACATAGTTCAAGCATATTAAATAAAGCATATAATGTAATAGAAATTCCGGTTATGATGGAATATTATAAAAAGATGATGGAGGGTAAAATAGACAAAATACCTGAATATTCAAGATTATATGAAGTTGATATAGAAACAGGAAAGATAATTGATATTGTAGGGGTACAATAAAAAAGTTGACATAACAATTTAAGGGAGGTATAATATATTTATAAATAAATAAAACAATTAAAAAAATTTTGAGATTGGAAGTGGAAAAAATGAGAAGCGATGAAGCGATAATAATGACAAGGATTTTGAGAAAACTTTATAATAAAGTTGAAGATTCAAAAGAAGTAAAGTTCTATCAGTATAGAAGTGCAATTCTGATAGATTGTTTTATGGAGTTCAAAGATTATTACGAAGAAGAAAAGAAAATAGTAATGGAACTAGAAAATCTGTTGTATAAAAAGGCAGGTATAAAAAATAAGGATAATCATGTTATGTTTCAGGTAATACTTGAAGGAGGTAAAGAACTCTGTATTAAAATAAGCGATTGGACCATGTATATAGGTTTAGGCATAGAAGAAAAAAATTGGTAATAATTTTATTTTAGACTGTTTATAATTAATTTGTAGCAGTCTTTTATTATATTGAAGTATAAAAAGAATAATAATTATTATAAATAAGTGATACCTTCAAACTATACAAAGAAATTTGTTAGTTTGGAGGTATTTTTTTGTCTAAATTATTTGTATATTTTTAATATTTTACTTGCTTTTTTATTTAAAATGTGAAAATAAACAATATTATTTGAATTGTTTTGTTTTTTAGAATTAATTTATTTCAAAAATGTAAAAAAAAGAAAAAAGTATAAAAAAATAAGATTGCAGTACTGGCAAGAAATAACCGGTGTAGGAATTATGTATAATACTTCGAAAAGCTTTGAAATAAGGAAAGATTAAAAGGTATATTATTATTTTTATATTTTACAAAATATATTAAAAGTGGTATATTTATTTCAGACCAAAGAAATAAATAAAAAATATTAAAAATGGTTATTTAATAAAAAAAAGTTTTTTATAAAATTATAAAAAAATAATTTTTAGAATTATATATGAAAAGGGGAGTAAAATGAAGGTTATTAAAAGAGATGGAAAAAAAGTTGATTTTGATCCAAATAAAATAGTTACTGCGATAAGTAAAGCAAATAGAGAAGTAATAGGAAATGAAAAAGCTTCAATACAAAATATTAATTATATTGTAGAAGCTATAGAAAAATTAGAATTAAATGAAATAGGAATAGAAAAGATACAAGACCAAATAGAAAGAAAGTTAATGGAACTTGGTAAATACGAACTTGCAAAAAGATATATGTTATACAGAGAAAAAAGAAGTATAATAAGACAAACAAATACAACAGATGAAAGTATATTAAGTTTAATTAGAAATACTAATAAGGAAGTAAGCAAAGAAAATAGTAATAAGAATGCAATACTTTTATCAACACAAAGAGACTTAATTGCAGGGGAAGTATCTAAAGATATAGTAGATAGATTATTATTACCAGAAAGAATAGTAAAAGCACATAAAGAAGGTGTATTACATTTTCATGATAAAGACTATTTTATACAACCAATGTTTAATTGTTGTTTAGTAAATATTAAAGATATGCTTGATAATGAAACAGTTATGAATGGTAAAAAAATAGAAACGCCAAAAAGTTTCCAAGTTGCATGTACTGTTATGACACAAATAATAGCAGCAGTTGCAAGTAATCAATATGGTGGACAATCAGTAAATGTAGCACATTTAGGTAAATATTTAAGAAAAACATATGATAAATATTACAAAAAATATTATAACCATTTTATAGAAGAAGGTAAGAGTAAAGAAGAAGCAGAAACTTTAGCAAAAGATTTTGCAGAAATGAGAAAACAAGAAGATTTAGTTGCAGGTATACAAACAGTTCAATACCAAATAAATACATTAATGACAACAAATGGGCAAAGTCCTTTTGTAACATTATTTATGCATATTGTAGAAGGTGATGAATATGAAAAAGAAGTTGCAGAAATAATAGAAGAAATATTAAAACAAAGACTAAAAGGAATAAAAAACTCAGAAGGACATTATATAACACCAGCATTTCCAAAACTTATATATGTTTTAGATGAATGTAATAACCTATCTGGAGGTAAATATGACTATGTAACAAAACTTGCAGTTAAATGTTCAGCTAAGAGATTATATCCAGATTATATATCAGCTAAAAAAATGAGAGAAATATATGAAGGAAATGTATTTAGCCCAATGGGATGTAGATCTTTCTTATCACCATACAAAGATGAAAATGGTGAATACAAATTTGAAGGAAGATTTAACCAAGGTGTTGTAAGTATAAACCTTCCACAAATAGCTATAATGGCATCAGGAAATAAGGAAAAATTCTATAAGATTTTAGATGATAGATTAGAATTATGTTTTGATGCATGTATGTGTAGACACAATGCTTTAAAAGGAGTAACATCAGACTATTCACCAATACACTGGCAATATGGAGCAATAGCAAGACTTCGGAAAAGGTGAAAAGATAGATAAATACTTATATGGAAATTATTCAACAATGTCTCTTGGATATATAGGACTTTATGAAGTTTCTAAATTAATGACAGGAAAGAGCCATACAGAAGAAGAAGGTAAAGAATTTGTTGAAGAATTAATGAAATATATGAGAAAAGTTGTAGATGGATGGAAAAAAGATACAAATATAGGTTTTGCATTATATGGAACACCAGCAGAAAGCTTATGCTACAGATTTGCTAAAATTGATGAAGAAAAATTTGGAAGTATTAAAGATATAACAGATAAGGGATATTATACAAACTCATATCATGTTGATGTAAGAGAAAATATTAATGCATTTGATAAGCTTAAATTTGAAAGTTCATTCCAACCAATATCATCAGGTGGATGTATATCATATGTTGAAATACCAAATATGGAAAAAAATTATGAAGCATTAGAAGAAATAGTTAAGTTTATATATGATAATATACAATATGCAGAATTTAATACAAAATCAGATGTATGTAATGTATGTGGACATACAGGTGAAATAATTATAAATGATGACTTACAATGGGAATGTCCATGTTGCCACAATAAAGATGAAAGTAAGATGAGTGTAACTAGAAGAACTTGCCGGATATCTAGGAGAAAACTTCTGGAATGAAGGAAAGACAAAAGAAATTAAGAGAAGAGTTATGCACTTATAAAGGAGTTATAGGGTGAGATATGCAGATATAAAAGAATATGATATTGCAAATGGAGAAGGGGTAAGAGTAAGCCTGTTTGTATCAGGCTGTACTCATGCATGTAAAGGTTGCTTTAATGAAGATATTTGGGATTTTCGGAAAAGGTGAAGACTATACAAAAGAAGTAGAAGATAGAATAATAGAATCATTAAAAAGACCATATATAAAAGGGTTATCACTTCTTCGGAGGAGAACCAATGCACCCTAACAACCAAAAGAAAATTGCAGAGCTTGTAGAAAGAGTAAGAAAAGAATTACCAGATAAAACAATATGGTGTTATTCCCGGATATGTATTTGATAAAGAAATAATGAAAAGTATGTATAGGTTTATACCAACAACAAAAAGAATACTTGATAATATTGATGTAATGGTAGATGGAAGATTTGAAATAGACCTTTTAGATTTAAGATTAAGATTTAGAGGGTCATCAAATCAAAGGATTATAGATGTACCTGAAAGTTTAAAACAAAATGATGTTGTACTTTGGGATATGGGATATGGAGTATAATTATTAAAAGAAAAGAAAAAGAAAAAGTAA
>CAUULU010000034.1:0-10388 GCA_963546185.1 uncultured Eubacteriales bacterium
TTAATTAAAATATATACTAACATATGTATGAATATCTAAGGAAGGGATATTAATTTAAAGAAAGGAGCTATAAAATGGCAGTACCAAAAAGAAATCATTCAAATAAAAGAACAGCACAAAGAAGAGCACACTGGAAAATAGAAGCAAAAGGTTTAAAAACATGTCCTAACTGTGGAGCAAAAATGTTACCACACAGAGCATGTGCAGCTTGTGGATACTACAAAGGTAAACAAGTATTAGAAGTAAAAGAAGCAAAATAATTTGAAAAAATAGCTAGGTGTTTTCATCTAGCTATTCATAATATGGGGATGTAATTGGATATCGACAGGCACTAGGAAAGTATAGTGTAAGCCATAAAGTGAAAGTACACTTAAAAACTAAAATTAAAATTAAACGCAAACGAAGAATACGCATACGCAGCATAAGTTCTGTGTACATCTTACCTACTGTTTTGTCTACACTGTGTAGGAATAAGGTGTCATTTAAGTAGACAAATACTATATTGATACATATAGGTATAGTATTAAATATATGTAATACCTATAATATTTGGATTATTTTTGATTATAGGTAGAGATTTTAAAGATAATCTATTTATGGTAGAAAGCATTATACACTATGTCTGGAACGGAGTTCGACTCTCCGCATCTCCACCATTTAAACTCAACTTTATATTAAATATATGGTTGAGTTTTTTTATGTAATGTTTTTTACATCTTTTTTGTGTTTCATATAAAGATATATTATCTTTAATTGTAATTATATATCTTAAAGTATAGAATATATGTATGGAGGAACTTTATGGATGATTGTAAGAACTTTAAATTAATAGCACATGCTTTAATTAAAATAGATGGTAAGTACTTAATAATAAGAAGAACAAAGATTAAAAGAGGAAAGCCAAATTCATTACCAGAATATTGGGATATTCCAGGAGGAATGGTTGAAGAAGATGAGATACCAAAAGATGCTGCTATTAGAGAAACCAAAGAAGAGGTTAATTTAGATATTACTATTGGTCCTATATTACATGAAGATAGTAATTATGATAAAGAAAAAGGAACAGTTTTTACAAGAATAGTATATCAGGCAGAATTATTAGAAGGGCAAGATGAGAGTGATATTATACTTCAAAAAGATGAACATTCAGAATATATGCTTGTTAGTGATATTAGCAGTATAGATAAAATAGTTGATTATTTAGAAGATACAATTAATCATGCTAATATATATAATTTAGGATTTAAATATTTAAGGAAAGACTAGAAAGCTAAAACTGGTCTTTTTATTATTTTTATATTACATTAATGTATATTAATTGAAAAAAATGTGTAGTATATAATATTATAACTAATATAGAAGTATTGTATCTTAAGTAATAATAGATATGATATAACAAAAGATAAAAATAATGAATAAATATAATATATGGAGGAAAAAATGGCTATAAATCCGATAGAAAGAAGAACAAGAAACTCATTAATAACAGGATTATTAATAGGAGGGGTAATTGCAATAATAGTAGGTGGAATTTCATTTATGCAAATAACTAAGCTAAGTGGAGAAATAAAAAAGGAAAAAAGTAAAGTAAAACAAGTATATGTTGCAGCAAGAGACATAAAAGCAAATAATGAAATAAAACCAGAAGATTTAACTTTAGAAGGAGTTGTTACATCAATACCAACAGATAAGATAGTAACACCAGAAAGTTTAGCGGCAACAGCAGGTAAAAATGTTGCATCATTATTAGAAAAGAAAGATGATAAATTAGTGGCAAAAGTAGGTAAAAATAATTTTGCGTCAACAATAACACCAGGTGGAGATAATAATTCATCATCAAGCTTAAATTCAAATTCAAGTTCAAGTTCAAATTCGAACTCAAATAGTAATGATTCAAAATCTGAAAAAACAATAGTAGCAACTATAGATATACCAAAAGGAACTGTAATAACAGAAAAGATGCTTGCACTTAAATCAGAAGCAGTAACAGATACAAACAGTATAAACTCTACATACAGATTAGTAGAATATAGTATGATAATGCTTCCAACAGAATTACAAAAAGGTGATACAATAGATGTCAGAATATCATATCCAAATGGACAAGACTTTATAGTAGTAGCTAAAAAAGTTGTAGAAAAAGCAGATTCATCATCAATATGGTTAAAATTAAAAGAAGATGAAATATTAAAAATGAATTCAGCAATTATAGAATCATATTCAGTTGAAGGAGCTAAAATGTATGCAGTAAACTATACACAACCAGGAGTACAAGCAGCAGCAAATGCAAACTATCCAGTAAGTGATAAAGTTTATGAATTATTAGTACAAGATCCTAATATTGCATCTGCAATACAACAACAATATAGATCAGCAATAAATAATCATACATTAATAAGAAGACCTATAAATGAAATACTTCAAAGTACACAACAAGAAGAATTAAGAAGTAGAATAAGTTCTGCAGTACAAAGAGAAATAAAAGATAGAGCTGAAAGAAGACAATCATTTATAGAAGGAGCAGTACAAAAATAATAAATATTAACTTAAGTAAACAAGGAGGCAATTTTGAAAAAATTATGTTTTGTTGGGGGAATGGATAAGCTAGATATAATAAAATATGTAGCAACAATAATAAGAGGAGCAACAATGGAACAAAAAAGTTGCCTTATTGTAGATTTTACAGAAATACAAAAGACAAGATATCTTATTCCATCTATAGAGATAACAAAACCTGAAAAGGGACAAAAGTATATTACAACAGAAGCAAAAGTGGACATTGCAGTTGGATATAGCAATTATAATGAACTTGTGCAAGAAGGAATATTAGATAATATGTCAGACACAGGAAAAAAATACGATTTCGTATTTTTTGATGTTGATAATAAGGAAGCATTAGCTTCAATACCATTAGATGTAGAAGATAAAGTGTTTATGATGACAACACTTGATATATATAGTTTAGAAAAAGCTGTAGAAGCATTTTCAGGGTATAATTCAGATAGAGAAGTAAACAGGGTTATATTTGGAAAAAAAATAACAGCACAAAGTATGAACTATATTTCATATTTAACAAAAGATTTAAATATTAGATATGAAGAACATATAATAACATTCCCATATGATAATGGAGATTTAACAATAATACACGAAAATCAAAGAGCGCGTAGATTAAACTTAAAACCATTTTCAAATCAATTTAAAACAGCATTATCAAGTTTAGCAGAAATGGTTGATAATACAATAATAAGGGAAGTTTCAAGATATATGAAAATTTTAGAAAAGAACTAAGCAGGAGGAAAAATGGCTATAATAACTTTTTGGAGTGAAGATCGGCAAAGTAACAAGTCAGACAACATCTCTTATAACATCAGCAGTACAAATGGGGATAGAAAGAAATTTGAAAATCTTAATTGTTGATGGATCATTTAAGGGAGAGATGATGAAAAAAGCTTTTTTACAAGATGAAAGCAATAATGAACTTATAAAAAAGATAAATATGGGTAAAGTAGATATATCTGCAGGATTAGAAGGACTTTTAGCAGCAGTAGCAAGTAATAAGATTTCACCAGAAACTGTAAAAAGTTATTCAACACCAATCCTAGTAGGAAGAGTTGATATAATATATGGACTTAAGACAATAGATAAAAAAGTGTTTGAAAATTCACTTATGCCAATGCTTGAAATGGTAAAAATAGCAAATATGTATTATGATCTTATATTTATAGATCTTCAAAAAGGAGAAAGGACTTCACCTGCAATAAATGAAATATTAAAAGCATCAGATCTAGTAATATATACAATGGAACAAAAACTAGAACAAATAAATAAGTTTATGAATTTATGGGGAATAGATGAAGCACTTATGAATAAGAATAGAGTGATACCACTTCTTACAAGAGAAGACTCATTCTCAAAATATAATTGTGATAATATTGCAAGAAAGATAGGAATGAAGCCAGGAATGCCATCAATTGTGTATAATACACTACTAATGGAGGCAATACAAGAAGGAAAACTTGTAAACTTACTTATAACATTAAATGATGATAGTTCATCATATAGAAATAATTATTTAATAAAAACAGTAGAAGATTTAAACTTACTTATAATAGATAGAATACAACAGTTAAAATATGAAAAAAGATAAATAGAAAAAAGAGGTAAAAATGGAAGCATATATAAATATTGCATTAATTTTTATAGTAATCGTAGCATTTTCGGTTTTTGTTGCAAATAGGGTAAAGAAAAACAGAGAATCTATAGAAGAAAAAGATATAAATGTTGATGATAAAACATATACATTAGAAATGATGATACAATTTATCAAAAAAAGATTAGATGAAATAACAAAAATAAATCTTTATGATATAGGGTTATCAGAAGAAGAATTAGAAAGAAGAAAGCAAAAGAAATATGAGCTAAAAAAAGCTTTAAAGGGATGTACATATGGAGATGTTAATGACAAGAAATATGTTAAAGAACTTATATTTGACTTACTTTTCAAAGAATATGGAGTAAATGAAGTAAATATATCAAAAGCAATACCTTTTGATATACCATCACTTTTAACAGCACAAGATAAGTTTGATATACTTATAAACGAATATAAGAAAAGCTTTGGATATGAAGCATTAAATGAACTTATAAAAAAATATAATTTAGCAGAGCTTAAATATGTAGATGGAAGTACAAAACCTGCATATGTTATAACTGAAGAAGATATGCATAATATTTATGGAACAGAAAATTTAAATGTATCTTTTGAAGATAAAATGAATGTAGTAGTACAAAGAATATATCAAAAATATAAGGGATATAGTTCAATAGATGAAGTACGTGATATGAATATTGATGGTGTATCACGGAGGGGTATCAGGTCTTCCAGAAAGTTTCTTAAGCCAAGTTGCACAAACAGACCGGAGATTACTTAAAACAAGCAATGGAACATAAAGTGCCACGTGCATGTGATAGTATTTGGATATTCTTTAAAGGGGTGTCTGTACGTTTAGCATTTTTATCTTTTGGTACAGAAAGTGAATTAAAACGTGTATGTCAAAATATATATAAATATAATAACCCAGGACAGTTATCAGACACAAATGGGTATAAGATTAATGAAATGAAAGATGGATCACGTGTTGTTGTTGTTAGACCAACATTCTCAGAAACATGGGCATTTTTCGTAAGAAAGTTTGACGTACAAAAAGCTACATTAGAACAAATAGTTAGATATGATGGAAAAGAAAATGCAATCGCCCTTATAAGATTCCTTGTTAAAGGTGCAAGAATTATATCACTTACAGGGGAACAAGGTACTCGGAAAAACAACAATGCTTATGGCGATGATTGAAAGTATTTACGAAACAATGAACCTTCGTATACAAGAAACAGCGTTCGAGCTTCACTTAAGAAAGATATATCCAACAAGAAATATACTTTCTTTTAGAGAAACAGATACAATATCAGGACAAGAAGGGCTTGACGTTCAAAAGAAAACTGACGGTTCTGTTAACATAGTACGGCGAAGTTGCAACAGACCCTGTTGCAGCATGGATGATCCAAGCAGCACAGGTTGCATCTAAGTTTACACTATTTACACACCATGCTAAGACATTTCCAAACTTAGTAATGGCACTTAGAAACTCACTACTTAAAACAGGTATGTTTAATAATGAAAAAACAGCAGAAGAACAGGTTGTAGGGGTTTTAAACTTTGATATACATATTGTTAAAGACTTTAGAGGTAGAAGATATATTGAAAGAATAACAGAATGTATACCAATTGAAGATAAAAATGATTATACATTTGATCATAGAAAACAAAAAACACTTGAAGGAAAACTAGATAAATTTATGGATAATGCAACAATATTCTTTACAAAAACAACAAATAGAGAATTGTATAAACATAGAAATATCTTAGAATTCCAAAATGATAGATATGTTTTAGTAAATCCAATTTCTCCAGACAATATAAGAGAAATGAGAAATAATATGGATACATCAGATATATCATCATTTGATAAATTCTTATATGATAATTGGAAAATAGAAGTTCCAAAATCACCAGAATTTGAAGATGAAATAGCATAGAAAATAAGATTAAAAAGGAGGTATTTTGTGCCTAATAATATACTTCCTATCCTTTTAGGAGGGGTAGGAATAGCATTTTTAGTAATAGTAGTACTATTTATATATATACAAAAAAAAGCTAGTAGCAAGAGAACAAAATATTTAAGAAATCTGGTACAAGGTACTCAATCAAAAAGATATTCTATGGAAATCTTTTACCAAAGATTTTACTTATTCTGTATGGCAGTACCTGGTATTAAAAGATATACTGAAAAATTAAGAAGAAGAATTGAGATTATAAATCTTGGGGATGAATATTTAACTCGTGAACAAACAGCTAAAATATTATCAAAAATAATCCCAACAATTATATTATCAATTGTAGCAATAACATTATTTACAAATGGTAATAGGCTTTTAATGGCAACATTAATTCTTTTATTAATATTTTTAATCGAAACTCTTATATCAGGAGCTGTTGATAAAATTGAAAATAAGCTTTTAAGAGAACAAATAGAATTTTTTGCAGAAATAAGACATGCATACCATGAATATAATATGGTTGAAGAGGCAATATATGAAGTAGCTCAAAATGATTCTATGCCAGAAATAGCAAGACAGGGTGAAAAGATACATGAAATACTTATATCTGATGATCCTGAAAGTGAACTAGAAAAATATTATGATATAGCTCCAAATGATTATCTAAAAGAATTTGCAGGAATATCATACTTAACAAGAGAATTTGGTGATAGACAAGATGAAAATGGTTCTTCATTATATTTAAAAAACTTAAATAATATAACACAAGAAATGCAAATAGAAATATTAAAAAGAGATAAGCTTGATTATGTGTTCCAATCATTATCATTTATAGCTTTAGCACCAGTACTTTTCTTAGAACCACTTAAAGCATGGGCAATATCAACATTCCGGATTTACAAAACAATTCTATAATGGAAAACTTGGAATGATTGTACAAATATTATTAATTGTTACAACAATGGTATCATATATATTTGTAAGAAAATTAAAAGATAATGCTAAGGTAGAAAGTGTAAATTCAACATCAAATCCTTGGCAAAACAAGTTATATAATAAGCCAATGATAAAGAAGTTTATTGATTTGTTTATACCTAAGAATAAGACAAAAGAATATAGGGCAAAAGTAAAATTATTAAAAGATAGTGCATCTAAAATGAAATTAGAATGGATGTATGTAAATAAGGTTACACTTTTTATAGCAGCAGTTATAATAACATTACTTATATCTTTATGGGCACATGCAATATCAAAAGATTATGTATATACAGAGCCTACAGCAGATTATAATATTTTAGGTAACCTTCGGAAAAGCAGATGAAGCTAAAGCAATAGCTAAAACTAAAAGACAAAATGAAGTTATTAATGGTATTATAAAAGACCGGAATAACAGCAAAAGAGTTAAATGCTAAAGGTGATGCAGCTAAGAATAAGATACTTAAAAAGATGGGAACACTTAAGATATATAAGCAAGTATCAGAAAAAGAAAAAGAATCAGATGTTAAGCATGTAATAGAAAAAACAAAAGTAATTATTTCAGAAAGTTTTTCATGGTTTGAACTTGTTATTGCTATAGGAATAGGATTTATAGCATATTATGGTCCAGAAATGCTTTTAAAATTCCAATTTAAGATGAGAGAACTTGAAATGGAAAATGAAGTAATGCAATTCCATACATTAATATTAATGCTTATGAAAATAGAAAGAATAAATGTTGAAATGATGCTAGAATGGATTGAAAGATATTCAAATATATTCAGAGAAGCAGTATCTAAATGTGTTAATAACTTTGAATCAGGTGGATATGAAGCATTAGAACAATTAAAACAAGATGTAACATTCCCTAAGTTTGTTAGAATAGTAGAAAGCCTTCAAGCAGCAGTAGACCAAATACCAATAAAAAACGCATTTGAAGAATTAGAAACAGAAAGATCTTACTATCAAGAAAAAAGAAAAGAATCAAATGAAAGATTAATAGATAAAAAAGCAAGAATTGGTAAGGCAATTGGTTTTGCACCAATGGTATTACTATTTGTAGGATATCTAATAGTACCAATGGTTGGTATAGGTATTGTAAGTATGGGAGAAGCTTTATCAACAATGAAAGGAAAATAGAAATTTGGAAAATGCATCTTATGCCTTTAAAATGGCAGCAGGAGTACTTCTTGCAGTATTAATATTATCAATAATGACATTTATACTTAATAATTATTCAGAGACACAAAAGACAATATTAGAATCTAAAAAGGCAGAAAAAGTTGTAGAGTTTAATGAACAATTTCATGCATATGAAAAAGCACAAATGTATGGTACAGATGTAATATCATGTTTAAACCTTGCATATAGTATAAACCTTGAAAATAGGGTTTGGGATAATATGGGACTTTCAGGAACAAATAGAATAATTTCAAAAGGAGAGTCGGGTTTAAATGAAAAGGCTATAACAGTTGAAATTCAATTAAAAAGCCCACTAAAAAGTAGTATACGTTTATCATATTTTAGTCCTACAATACGGTGAAGTAGATGCAGGAATACGGAGATTTAGATGCTCTTAAAACAGATAAGACAATAGCAGATGTATTACAAACAAGAGATAATAATTTAGTTAATCTTTTTAAAAATACATTTGCAAGTGCTCTTCCTTTAGGAGAACAAACACCACTTAAATCTTTTCGGAAAAATAGAAAAAGAAGTTGTAACAGATATTAAAAAAATCAGGATAGGACCTATAAAAGATAGTAGTAATAGGAAAGAATTTGAAGAGATGGTATCACTTGTAAAAAACTTAAGTGTACAAAAATTAGAAAGAAAAAATACAAATTTTAATTATAATAAGAATAATTGGACAAAATTTGTATGGCAAACTGCAGCAGCTGATTTAAAATCAAGACATTTTAAATGGGATCCACAAGGAAAAGAAATAGATTCACAAACAGGTAGAATTAATAAAATAGTGTTTAAGGAGATATAATATGGAAAATGCATCAAAAGCCTTAATGATAGCAGCAGGTGCTTTAATTCGGAATACTTGTATTATCATTTATGGCATATTATTTTAATCAGCTAAGAGATTATGCACAAAATACTTTTTATACTCAGAACACAAAAAATAAGGTAGCAGAATTTAATGCTCCTCTTTTTGTAGAAACAGATACAAATACAAGCAATAGAACAGAAGTTAATTCACAAAATTATAAGGAAGTACAAAAAAATGGTGTTAAATCATCAGTTTTAAGAGATTATGGTGAAAGAATAACAATGGGAACATTAATATCTGCTTTAAATTATGCAAATTCTGTAAATAGAGAAGCAAAAGAGAAATTAATTGATGTAACATTAAATATAAAAGATGGGAATAAAGGTAATTTAAGATCAAAATATACACTTTCAGATCTTTATGATAAAGATGGATATCCAACTAAAGAACTTCAAGAAATATTAGTTAGATATAATATAAAAGCAGATACATCTCCAAACTTAAATGCAACAAATGCAGTAAGACAATCTACAACAAAAAATAGACCTAATATAACTATTACAGATGTAAATTATGGTGGTTATCAAGGAAGAATATCTTCTATAACATATAATATATTAGGAACAATTGAACTTTTAAATGATTTATCAACAGAATAAAAAAATAACAAAAAGAAAAAGAATATTAAAAAGAAATATTAATTAATCAAAGGTAATTTAAGCTAAATGAGAAAAGATAATAATTTAAAAACAATAATGTTATTTATAATATTATTTGTATTATTAACAGCAATACGGTATATACATGTTTTATAACAGAATTTTTAGTATTGAAAAAGAAAATAAAAATGTAATAGATTATAATACTAAGATTTTGGATAAATATGAAGTGCGGTAAAACTTTAATTGCATCTGAAGTATTATCTTTAATATATAGGATAGAAAATACAAATAAGAAATATAAGGAAGAAGATATTGAAAATAATTATGTGGAAATAGACTTACAAATAGAAGTTAAAAATGAAAAATATGTTGCAGGAAGAGATGGAAGTAAAAAATATTTGAGTTTAAATTTTAAGAAATTAATACAAAAAGATTTAACAGAATTTACATATCTTTTTAAAGATATAATATTTGAGATTATAGATATAAAGAAAGATAATACTGGTAGAATAAAAACAATAGTTATAAGAGAAAAAGAGAAAGAAAAAGAAAATACAAATTAAAATTAAGTAATACAAATATAACAAAATATAACAAATATGTTTTAAATATTGAAAAAATATTTTTAGATA
>CAUULU010000035.1:0-10281 GCA_963546185.1 uncultured Eubacteriales bacterium
TCATATCCATCAGGAGCAAAATTGCATTTAGGACATTGGTATAATTATGGACTAACAGATTGTTATGCAAGACTTCAAAAAATGAGAGGATATAATGTATTTCATCCAATGGGATTTGACTCATTTGGACTTCCAGCAGAAAACTATGCAATAAAAACAGGGGTACATCCAGAAGTATCTACAAAACAAAATATAGAAAATATGAAGGTACAATTAAGTGAAATGGGCGCATCATTTGATTGGAGTTATGAAATTAAAACACATGAAGAAGAATACTATAAGTGGACACAATGGCTTTTTACATACCTATACAAAAAAGGACTTGCATATAAGAAAGAAGCACCAGTAAACTTCTGTCCATCATGTAATACAGTTCTTGCAAATGAACAAGTAATACAAGGTGAATGTGAAAGATGTGGAAGCACTATAGAAAGAAGAAAATTAAGTCAATGGTTTTTTAAGATAACAGATTATGCAGAAGAATTATTAACAGGACTTGAAAGATTAGACTGGCCTGAACTTACTAAAAAAATACAACAAAATTGGATAGGAAAAAGTATTGGAGCAGAAATAGAATTTAATGTAGATGGTAAAGACATTGTACTTACAGCATATACAACAAGACCAGATACACTTTATGGGGTATCATTTGTTGCAGTAGCACCAGAATCAGATATAGCAAAAGAGTTAATAACAGAAGACCATAGAAAAGAAGCAGAAGAATACATACAAAAGACTTTAACAAAGTCAGATATTGAAAGACAGTTTACAGATAGAGAAAAGACACTTGCATATACAGGAAGTTATGCTATAAACCCGATGAGTGGTAAAAAAGTACCAATAATTTTAGCAGATTATGTTTTAGAAAGTTATGGAACAGGTATTGTAATGGGAGTACCTGCACATGATGAAAGAGATATGGAAACAGCTAAAAAATATAATATGGAAATAATACCAGTTATAGATGAAAATGGTATTATGATAAATTCAGATAAATTTAATGGATTAAAAGCAGAAGATTTTAAAAAGTTAGTAGTAGAAGAATTAGAAAAACAAGGAAAAGGAAGAGCATCTGTAAAATATAAATTAAAAGACTGGCTTGTATCAAGACAAAGATATTGGGGAGCACCAATTCCGATAATATATTGTGATGATTGCCGGAGAAGTTGTATTAGAAGAAAAAGATTTACCAGTACTTCTTCCAAAAGATGTAGAATTTAAACCAGATGGAAAATCACCACTTGCAAAATCAGAAGCATTTGTAAAATGCAAATGTCCAAAATGTGGAAAAGATGCAAAAAGAGAAGTAGATACATTAGATACATTTGTGTGTTCATCATGGTATGAACTTAGATATCCATTTAACAAAGAAAAGAATGTACCATTTGTTAAAGGTGAAATAGATGAATATGTTCCAGTAGATACATATGTAGGAGGAAAAGAACATGCAGCAATGCATCTTATCTATTCAAGATTTATATATAAGGCATTAAGAGATGGTGGATATTTAAAATCAGATGAACCATTTACAAGATTAATACACCAAGGACTAATACTAGGACCAGATGGTAACAAGATGAGTAAATCAAAAGGAAACACAGTATCACCAGATGATTATGTAGAAAAATATGGTTCAGATGCATTAAGACTTTGGCTTATGTTTGGATATGCATATGAAGAAGGTGGGCCATGGAATGAAGATGGTATAAAAGGTATAAGTAAATATATACAAAGAGTAGAAAATCTAGCAAATAGGATTATAGAAAATGAACAAATAGAAAAAGAAATATCAAAAGAAGATTTAGAGGAATTAAAACATATATTAAATAGAACAATATTTGGAGTTGAAAAAGATATTATACGTTTTTCATTTAATACAGCAGTTGCAAAACTTATGGAACTTACAAATGAAATGATTAGAATAGAAAACAAATATGGAAATGTAAAAGAACTTAGAGAAACATTTAAAACATTTGTAAACATATTAGCTCCAATGGCACCACACTTATCAGAAGAGTTGTGGGAAAAACTTGGAGAAAAAGAAAGTGTACACTTAACTAAATATCCTAAATATGATGAAAATTATTTAGAAAGAAATACTATAACAATAGCTGTACAAATAAACGGTAAATTAAAAGATACAATTGAAATAGAAAAAGGTGAAGAAAAAGAAACAGTTTTATCTAAAGCAAAACAAAAAGATAAGATAATTACAGCACTTGAAGGAAAAGAGATTGTAAAAGAAATATATGTACAAGACAAGATAGTTAATATTGTTGTAAGGTAAGAATAATAGCAGGAAGAAGTATCCTGCTTTTTTACATTTAAAGAATATTCACATAAACTTAAAATTATGTTAATATATAAATATACAATATTGGAGATTCTATAGAAATAATTATTTTTAGAGGAGATGATTCAAATGATAAGATTAAGCTTAGTAATATTAACATTAACAGCAGTTAATATGTTTGGACAAAATAATCCAAACTCGAATAGAAAGACAAATTTAAATGTTGATTACTCAAGTTTTTTTGAGTATGAAAGAAATACTCAAAAAAAAGTAGAGGATATTGATTTTGGCAATTTTAAAGAAAAAGTTCAGATTGTAAATATTGCAGAAACCTTAGGAAAAACCTTCATTATTGAAGGAAAAGCCTATATCTTATTACAAGATAATGTGATGTTAATAGGAAAAGTTAATTCAGAAGGGAGAGTAGATACTGAAAGAAAAGTAAAATTCGAAAAACTTGATGATAATTGTATTTCAGAGGATAATGGAAATACATGTTTTACTATTCGTAGTAAAACAATGTTGCCAGAAAGAATAAAAGTATCCAATGGAAAAACAATTTCAGTGGGAAAATGGAAGGATCCAAAATTCTACGAATTTTTATTAAAGTGGAAAAATAAATAAGGATACAAGCCTAGTTAGGGGATTTTTATACCCCATTAAAAGTATAGAACCATAAATAATAGACACCTAAATATTTAACATTTAGGTGTTTTTTGAATATAAATAATTATAATACTGTTACAAAGATGGAAAATGTAATATATATAAGATAATATTTATGCAGAAGATTATATATACAAAGGAGAAATGGATGATAAGACAAAATAAACGAGGAGTGACATTAGTAGCATTAGCTATTACTATCATAATAATGTTATTGCTAGCAGGTATAGTAATTCAAATGACATTAGGTGATAATGGACTAATAGCAAAATCAACTCAAGCAAAAATAGACCAAGCAAAAGAAGAATTATATGAAACTGCAAGGTTAGAATATTTAACATTAAAAACAAAAGCTATATCAAAAGATGAAGAAGAGCCACCAGTAAGTGAAGTATTATCTGCAGCAGGATTTTTAGCAAAATATGATGTTAATGGAGATAATATAACAGATAAAAAAGGTGAAGTAATAGATACTAAAGATAACTTATTATCAAAATTATCTGGAATGGCAGGCTCAGGTTCTGGTGGACATAGTACACCAAGTACGCCATCAGCACCAGAAACACCAACTCCACAGACATATCCAGAACAAAGTTATCCAAAAACAATTGATGGAGTAACAATACAAGAACATGATAAAGATAAAATGATATTAAAGATAAATATAAAAGAACATACAAAACTAGCTATAAGATATTATAATACATATATTCCAGATCCATATAATATAGAAGTAGAATGGGGAAATTGGGGATATGATGTATTTAGGCCGGATTATAGCGGGTCTACAAATGGAGAACATGAATATTATCCTGGCGAATATATAATGAAGATAAAAGGAGCAAAATCTTTTTCATTAGAAAGTGCAGAATGGAGAATTGATAAATTTGAAGTAACAGTACTGCACTGGGGGAAATTTGAAGAAGATCCTAATGAACAAAACAATATAAGACTTAATTCGGTAAAAGATATAAAAATGCCAGAACCTAATGATGTAACAGTTACATATGAGCAAGCAACGATAACAAATATACCAGAAGACTTATTTAAGTATAAGCCAACAAGGAAATTAATAAGTTCTTTTCAGAATAGTTATAATATAACAAGCATACCAGAAAACTTATTTAAGTATAATATAGGTATGCAAAGAATTGAAAATTTATTTGCGTGGTGTATTAATATAACTAGTATTCCAGAGGGATTGTTGCGATATAATCAAAATTTAACTCAGATTAATAATATATTCTCAGGTTCTAAATCGACAACAATACCAGAAAATTTATTTAAGTATAATACTAACTTATTAAATATATCAGGGATATTTGTGAATTCACAAGTAAGAACAATTCCGGAAGATTTATTTAAATATAATACTAAGTTAGAAACTATAAGTGCAGTTTGTTCAACATGTATTAATATAACAAATATCCCAGAAAACTTATTTAAATATAATACAGAAGTATTAAATTTTAATAATGTATTAAATAATTTAAATAGTGTTGAGAATATCCCAGAAAATATATTTAAGTATAATACTAAGGTGCGTAATTTTACTAATGCATTTGTAGGTAATACTAAATTAAAATCAATACCAGAAAATCTATTTAAATATAATACAAAAGCAACAGAATTTATATGTGTATTTGGAAGTTGTACAAATATAGAAAGTATACCAGAAAATCTATTTAAATATAATACAGAAGCAAGAAGTTTCTCATCAACATTTTCAGGGCTATCAAAATTAGAAAATATCCCAGGAAACTTATTTGATAATAATCCTGAAGCAGCAGATTTTAGTAGTACATTTTCAAACTGTACTAAATTAACGAGTATACCATGGAACTTATTTCAAAATAATAATAATAATGCAAGTATTTTTATAGGAACATTTGCTCATTGTAATTCATTAACATACTTAAGTTTACCAAGTAGATTATACTCATTACAGGAATCACAATATAGGGGAATATTTGCAGGATGTACTAATGCACATAATTATAGTAGTATTCCAGAATCTTGGAAGGGCTGGTAATTAAAATAATATATATTAAAGTCTAAGTTATTTAACTTAGGCTTTAGTTATATTAAGAATATTGTTACAAATCTAGAAAATTATCTATATATAATATACTATAAAAATATAATAATAAAATGGAGGAAATAGTGAAAAAAATACAAAAGAAAAAAGGAGTAACATTAGTAGCATTAGCAATTACAATAATAATAATGTTATTATTAGCAGGAGTAGTAATGCAAATGGCTTTGGGGGATAATGGACTTATAGCAAAAGTTAGTCAATCTAAAATTGAACAAGCAAGAGCAGAACTATATGAAACGGCAAAAATAGAATACCTTAGTTTGAAGACAAAGGCGATAGCAAAAGATGAAGAAGAACCACCAGTAAGTGAGGTATTATCTGCATCAGGATTTTTGGCAAAATATGATGTTAACGGAGATAATATAACAGATAAAAAAGGTGAAGTGATAGATACTAAAGATAACTTATTAGCAAAATTATCTGGAATGGTAAGCTTAGGTTCTGGTGGGCATACGACACCAAGTACGCCATCAGCACCAGAAACACCAAGTCCACAACCATATCCAGAACAAAGTTATCCAAAGACAATAGATGGAGTAACAATATATGAACATGATAAAGATAAAATGATATTAAAGATAAAGATAAAAGAACAAACGAAACTAGCAATAAGACAAAATACATATATTCCAGATCCATATAATGTAGAAGTAGAATGGGGGAATTGGGGATATGATGTCTTTAGGCCGGATTATAGTGGGTCTGCAAATGGAGAACATGAATATTATCCGGGTGAATATACAATGAAAATAACAGGGGCTAAATCTTTCTCTTTAGAAAGTGGAGAATGGAGAGATGATAAATATGAAATAACAGTACTTCACTGGGGAAAATTTGAATCTGATCCTAATGAACAAAACAATATAAGACTTAATTCAGTAAAAGATATAAAAATGCCAGAACCTAATGATGTAACAGTTGAATATAATCAAGCATTATTATCAAATGTTCCAGAAGACTTATTTAAGTACAAACCTACAAGAAAGAAAATTAGTTTTTTCCAAAATTCTCAAAATATAACAAGTATTCCAGAAGATTTATATAAATATAATACTGGAATGATAGATGCATCATATGTATTTCATGGATGTAATAACATAACAAGTATACCAGAGGGATTATTCAAATATAATAAGAATTTGATTAGCATTAGTATGATGTTTTCAAATAATAAAATAACAAATATTCCGGAGAATTTATTTAAATATAATACTGAGTTGAGATCAATATCATATTTATTTGCGGCTACTAAAGTCTCAAATATTCCAGAAAATCTATTTAAGTATAATACAAAATTACAGACGATTAGCTTATTATTTAGTGGAAGTAATGAAATAAAAACAGTTCCAGAAGATTTATTTAAATATAATACAGAAGTATTAAATTTTAATTCTGTATTGAGTAATCTTCGAAATTTAGAAAGTATACCAGAAAATTTATTTAAGTATAATATAAAAGCAATAAATTTTCAAAATGCATTTACGGGCAATGAAAAATTAAAAATAATACCAGAAAATCTATTTAAAAATAATATAGAAGCAAATGATTTCTCAGGAACATTTCAAGGTTGCCAAGAATTGGAAAGTATTCCGGAAAATTTATTTAGTAATAATAGTAAAGTAATTAATTTTATTTATACATTCTATGGTTTAAAGAAATTAAAAGCAATACCAGAAAATTTATTTAAGAATAATATAGAAGCAGAGAATTTTGGAGGTGTGTTTCAAGGTTGCATAGAAATAGAAAATATCCCAGAAAACTTATTTGATAAAAATTTAGAAGCAAAAGATTTTAATTCTAGTTTTTTAGGCTGTATTAAATTAAATAATATACCATGGAACTTATTTCAAAATAATAATAAGTCTAATAATTTTGTAACAACATTTTCAGATTGTATTTCATTAACATATGTAAATTTACCAAATAGATGCTATTCATTACAAGAATCACAATATAGGGGAATATTTAGAGGATGTAATAATGCATATAATTATGATAGTATTCCAGAATCATGGAAGAGCTGGTAATATATTATAAAATTTAAGGATTGAAAAATATAAAAATAGTGATATACTTATTTTAGTAATAAAATAAAAAAATAATCTAATGATACAGAATTGTTTTATTAGAGGAGAAAGAGAGAGTGGTTATAATGTTACTAAAGGTTGGTATAAACAAAAAAGGAATCAATGGTGACGTTGATTCCTATATTTTTAATCAAAAATTTTCATTTTCTGATATAGAAAAAATGAAAAGAAAGGTACAAGAATATATTCAAGCAATACCAGTTGAATATACTGAAATAGAATTGTATCAATATGATACTAATTCAATTTCAAAGATTGAATTTATTCAAGTTATTAGAGCTTTTATTACAACAGAAAGAAAAATAATTGTTTACAATATGGTATACAACAATGAGTCTCAAGAATATATAAGACATAGAATAAAATAGTCTTATATTATATTGTGATAAAATTAAATTTAAAAAGTACACTATTAATTTAAAAGATTAATAGTGTATTTTTTATATCCTATAAATGGTATATATAAGTTATTAACATATTAAAGTGTGGTTGACATAAAGCTGATATAAAGTTATACTATTATAGTAACAAAAAATAAATTAATATATGTATAAAATTATACATATAAAGGAGGAAAATTATGAAAAAAATAATTTTATCAGTATTATTGTTATTATCAGCAGGATTAATATTTTCTGCAGAAGAAGGAGAGACCATACTTAAATGGAATGAACTGGAAGTTCAGACTATAAATTTTGAAAATCAAGTACTAATAAAAGATGGAAGAGTTTTAAGAAAGGGAAACTATTATCAAGGTAAGTTTGTCGAAAAATCAAAGGAGGAAATAATCTCAGAAGATGATAAAAAGTTGTGCACTAAGAATGAGTGCATTGTTATAGATAATAATAGTTTGCCGATAATTAAAACAAATCATAAAGAGGTAAGAGGTAGTTGGTCATTTGGTCCGGCAAAACTTAAACTAGAAAGAGCTATGACGATAAATAAAAAATGATTTTTTTAGCCAGCCAATTTAATTGGTTGGCTTTTTTTATATATCTTTTTATCTTAGTATGATATACTAGATATATGGAAAATATAAGGATAGAAGGACAGATATATAATATAATATATTCAAATGCAAACGGATTTAAAATAATGACTGTAAATAGTGAAGGTAAAATATATACAGTAAAAGGATTACTTCCAATGGTAAATGTTGGAGACTATATAGATATAACAGGAAAATATGTAGAACATAAAGAATATGGAATGCAGATAGAGGTTATAACATATGAAAAAGTAACACCAAAAGGAGAGGTACAAATACTTGAATACTTATCATCAGGAGTTTTAAAAGGTGTTCGGAGAAAAAACAGCACAAAGGATAGTAGAAGCATTTCGGAAAAGATGCACTAGAAATAGTATATGAATCACCAGAAAAACTTGCACAGGTACAAGGGATAAGTAAGAATAAGGCAAATGAAATATCACAAGAATATAGGGAAAAAAGAGAGTTTTTTAATATTTTAGAATATTTAAAAAAATATAATTTGAGTATAGAAAATGTAACACAGGTATATAATGAATATGGTGTAAATACTGTAGAGATAATCAAAAATAATCCATATGTTATACTAGATATAGTATCTAGGATTGGATTTTCAGAAATAGATAATATAGCAGTAGAAAATGGTATTTCTTTAAATAGTTTAGAAAGATTAGAAGCAAGTATAAAATATGCGATGAAGATTGCAGAACAAAATGGACATACATATGTAAATAAAAATAATCTTGTAGATTTTGTAATAAGTTTAACAGGAGCAGAAGAAGAATATGTATTACATGCAATAAACGAACTTTCTATGAAAAGATATTTAAATATAGAAGAGGAAAGAATATCACTAGAATCACTTTCAATAGCAGAACTTGAGATAGCAACAAAATTAGAAGTATTAAAAAATGCAAAGATAAAAAAGATAAAAAATGTATTAGATAAGATTATAGAAATTGAATCAGAAGAAAATATAGCCCTTACAACAGAACAAAGAACAGCAATAATATCAGCATTAGAAAATAATGTTACAATAATAACAGGTGGGCCACGGAACAGGTAAAACAACAATAACAAAGTTTTTGGTAGAAATATATAATAGGGAAGAACTAAAAATAGAAATAGCAGCACCTACAGGAAAAGCAGCAAAAAGAATATCTGAAGTAACAGGACATACAGCAAGTACTGTACATAGATTACTAGAAATAGGAAAATATGAAGATAGTAGTATAGAAAAAATATTTTTGGATATTAAACCAATATATGCAGATATAGTAATAATAGATGAAGCATCAATGATGGATACATATATGATTACATATATAGTAAGAGCAGTACAAAAGGGAACAAGACTTGTAATAATTGGAGATATAAATCAGCTTCCATCTGTAGGACCACGGAAAAGTATTAGAAGATTTAATAGAATCAGAAATGCTAGAAGTTGTAAGATTAAATAGAATTTTTAGACAGGCAAGTAAGAGTAATATAATATTAAATGCACATAGGGTAAATGAAGGAAAAACAATAGAAATAATAGATGATGAAAACCATATAAAAGATTTAGAATTATACTATGTTGGAAATATGGAAATGATGAAAACAATATTATTTAAAAAATTAGAAGAAGAAATCTCGAAAAGTAGCATGCAAGAATTCTTCCTAAGTTCACAAATACTTACACCAACTAAAAAAGGAATGCTTGGAACAGAAAATTTAAATCAGGAAATACAAGAAATATATAATATATATGAAAAGCAAAAATTTAAAACTTTTCGGAAAAGTAGAAATAAGAGAAAAAGATAGAATAATGCAAATTAAAAATAATTATGATATGATATGGCAGCAAAAAAACTTTGTAGGAACTCGGAGTATTTAATGGAGAAATGGGATGGGTAGAATATATTTCACCAAAAGAAAAAACAGTACATATTCAGTTTGATGATGGAAAAGAATGTGATTACTTATTTAATGAATTAGAAGAAATAGTACATTCATATGCAATAACAATACATAAGTCACAAGGAAGTGAGTTTGATACTGTTATAATGGTAATACCACCAGGAGTACCAAAACTACTTACAAAAAACTTATTATATACAGGAATATCAAGAGCAAAGAAAAAACTAATCCTTATAGGATATGAGAT
>CAUULU010000036.1:0-10153 GCA_963546185.1 uncultured Eubacteriales bacterium
TATTTTATTTTTTTATTTTTTTAAAATTTCTTTTTTAACTTTTACTTTTACTTTTCTTTTCTTTCTTATTATACTTTAAGAAAAATATATTTACTATACCTAAATTGTATATTATATATTATATTTTTATTCCTCCAAGTATTAAGCTTATTCCTGAATATATCATATATGTTCCCATTAATATCATTATTATTCCTGATACTCTGTTTATAATATCATAATTTTTCTTTATTGCTTTAAATGTATTTTTTAGTTTGTCTATAAACAGTGTGGCTATGATTATAGGTACTGTTATTCCCATTGAATATACAAAAAGCATTAATCCACCTTCTAATATTGTGCTTGAATTTAATGCACTATTCATTGCAAATGCTAAATATGCTCCTGAACATGGACTCCATGTAAGTGCAAAGAAAATACCAAATGATAATGCTTTTAATCTTGTTAATGCATTTCCTTTTTCTTCTATCTCAACCTTATATTCCTTATTTAAAATATCTATTTTTAAAACTTCTAAATAATTAAGCCCCATTAGTATAACTAAAACACCAAATGCAATATTTAAATATGGCATGTATTTTCCTATTACTGTTCCGAAGTGAACTTGCTAAAATTCCTAGCAATACGAATGTGATTATAAATCCGGTTATAAATAAATATATATTAGCATATTTTCTTACAACCCTTACTACTTCATCTTCTTCCTCTTTATTATTCTTTCCTTTTCCTTCCCCTATCAAATATCCAATTAATATTGGCATTACTGGTAATATGCAGGGTGATATGTAATTTAAAAGCCCTGCTATAAACATTTGTAAATATATCATTTTTTTCCTCCTACTTAAATATATTAATATTATAGTACTACATTTATCATCTCTAATACTTTAATCTTTAATTCTTTATTTTCTTCTTTTTCAAGTTTTGGATCTTTTTCTAATATTTCCATTGCATCTATTTGAGCATATGTAAGTATTTTCATATCTTCAAATATATTTGCAATTTTAAAATCTGGTATCCCATGTTGTTTTGTACCAAAAAGATCTCCTGTTCCTCTTAGTTCTAAATCTTTTTCAGATATTATAAATCCATTTGAGGTTTCTTTCATTATTTTTGCTCTTTCTAAAGCTATTTTTCCTTTTGTCATAAGTTTTAAAATACAATATGATTCATATCCACCTCTACCAATTCTTCCTCTTAATTGGTGAAGCTGTGCAAGTCCAAATCTTTCTGCATTTTCTATTATCATCATACTTGCATTTGGAACATTTATTCCTACTTCTATAACTGTTGTTGATATAAGAATATTGATTTCTCCATCTTTAAATTTGGTCATTATTTCTTGTTTTTCTTTTTCCTTCATCTTACCATGAATACAAACAACATTATAATCTTTAAATCTTTCCCTATAATTTTCTAACACTTCTTCAGTAGACCTCAGTTCCATTGTTTCACTTTGTTCTACAAGTGGACATACAACATATACTTGTCTTCCTTTTTGCAATTCCTGCTCTGTAAACTTATATATTTTTTCTTCATTATTATAATCTGTATATGTTGTTTTTATTTCTTTTCTTCCTTTTGGAAGTTCATCAATTATTGATATGTCCAAATCCCCATAAAGTATTAATCCCAAGGTTCTTGGAATTGGTGTTGCAGACATTACAATTGTATTTACTGCTTTTCCTTTTGCTATTATTTTTTCTCTTTGTCTTACTCCAAATCTATGTTGTTCATCTGTTACAACAAGTCCTAAATTCTTAAAAACTACATTTTCTTCTAATATTGCATGTGTTCCTATTAATATATCAATACTACCATTTTCTATGTCTTCTAATACTTTAGCTTTTTCTTTTTTCTTCATTCCACTTTTTAGTATCTGTATATTAATATCATACTTGTCTAAAATTTGTTTAAAGCTTTCTAAATGCTGATCTGCAAGTATTGCAGTTGGTACCATTACTGCTACCTGATATCCTGATTTTACCGTCTTATACCCTGCAAGTATTGTTATTATAGTTTTTCCGTGAACCTACATCTCCTTGTATAAGTCTTTCTGTTATAAGATTTTTTTCTAAATCTAATTCTAATTCCTCCAAGGTTCGAAGTTGTGCTCCTGTTAATTTAAATGGTAAACTATCTAAAACAACATTTAATTCAACATTTTTATCAAAGGCTATTCCTTTTTCTCTCTTAGTTTCACCTTTTATATATAATAATGCTGTTTGAACTTTTAATAATTCTTCATAACAAAGAGTCTCTCTTGCTTTTATTCTCTCTTCATCTGTTTTTGGAAAATGTATATTATATATCGCCTCTTTTATATCATATAGGTTTCTTTCTTTTTTTATTTTATCAGGTATTATATCTATTATTTCAATATCTTCTAGATTATCTAATACTTCTTTAATAGTTTTTCTCATAAAATTTTGTGTAACATGTTTTGTAAGCCTATATATTGGATATAATCTTAGACTTTCTTCCAATTCTTTTGTTTTAAATTTAGCAATATCATCTATTCCATCATTATATATATCAAATTCGGGGAGCTCTTTAAATTCCGGTGTTTGTATTTCGTAATTTCCGAAAAGCTCCTTTTATCTTTCCATATAATATATATGTATGTGATTTTTTTATCATATTTTGAATAAATGAATTATTATACCATACTGCCTCTATTTTTCCGTCCGCTGAATTTCAAACACTACTTTTTGTATTGTCATCCTATTTCTGGTTCTTATGGTCTTTACTTCTGATATTGCAATCCCAATTACTTGAACTATTTTTTCATTATATAATTCTTTAAATTTATTTATTTCTCTTCTATCTTCATATTCTCTTGGATAGAATGTTAATATATCATATATAGTACATATATCAAGTTTGTTGAGATATTTTGCCATTTTATCTCCAACTCCCTTGATATATTGTACACTGCTATTTAATTCTAATTTTCCCATATTTTCTAATTTTGTTTTTCTCTTGCTTTTACTATAACCCTATTAACACTATCATCTGTACATGTTATTAAAGTTATTTCTCTTTTTCCATTTGTTTTTTGTGATGTTGAAGAAACATTTTCTGGTTCTACAACATACATATCATATATTTCATATTCAACTGTTTTACCAGTAACATCTGTAATTTTTATAATATCACCATTTACAAGTGTAGGTACTTTTGAGAAGAATTTTGAATTCCTATAGTTATGTCCTACAACACAAAGATTTCCTACCTTATTAGGGTCTGGTCCCCAGAATTTTGTAGGTGATAATTTTAATATTTCGTCTGTAGTCTTATTTAAAATACCATAACTTAAATTTAATTTAGGTATTTCTATAACACCTATTGTATAATATTTATCTCCTGATTTTGCTGTTTTGGTTGTTTGATTTACAGCCTTCTTATATGCTTGATCTTCTTCTGATGTTCTCTTATTTGGATCTTCTACAGTTTCTGTTTTACTATCATCTAATACAACAGTTTCGGAATCCTTAGTTAATTTTACATTTGTATCATCATATTCTTCAATACTAAAGTTAATTGAATTTAACACTTGTTTTGCTTGTTCTTCTTCTACATATTTACTATATTCTGCATATGCATAATATGAAAATAGTATTATTATAAGTATTAAGGATATGAAAAAATTAACTTTGTATACAAGTCTTTTTCTTTTTATTTCTGGTGAAATATTATAACTTTCAGACATTAATATTTGATTCATCTTCTACTTTTTCCCTTCTTATTTTTCTCTAATTTAAAACTAATCTATACTATTTAAGTATACTATATTTCTAGTTTTTTTTCAATCCAAATACCACGATTATACTACTTCTTTTCATACTATAATGCTAAGCTTAAATTTCTTATCTTTTTAGATATATTTCCATCCATATTTCTTATTAGTCTTAATTGCATACTACGGTATTCACCTTTTGTATTTTTTACTATTGCTACAAATGCTGCATCTTTATCTCCAGTAACTTCTGGTATACTTAATTGTATTTGAACAAGTCCCATACCTTCTATAAGTTTAGTGAATTTTTCTCTTACTTCATTTAATTGAATAGCTTCTTTTCCTGTTTCTTCTTTTTTACCTTCATCTAAACTTTCACTATTTTTAATATTTATCCCTATAATATTTTTTTCTTTATCATATTCTACTTTTCCATCAAAATCTTTTGCAAATTCTTCAAAAGCCTTATTCTTTTCTTCTATTGTTGTTTCTTTTGCTTTACCTTCTTTAGCTCTTTCTTCTTCACTTGGAATTCCAGTATTATTTGGATTATTTACTAAGTTTGTAACATTATCCTTTTTATCTTCTTTTTTAATATATCTATTATATATTATATATCCACTAGTTATTAATACTGCTAAAATAACAAGGATTATAATCCATATATGTATCCCTCTTCCTCTTTTATACTTATTATCTGTAGGTCTTTCTACTCTTTTTCTAGAACTTCTCATATTCTTCTCCTTTAAACTATAATTTTTGTAACTATATACATTATATTTAAATTATATCTTATCTATTTTTACTTTTCTACATTAATATATATCATGTTTAAAATTTAATGAAACTGTTACAATATAAAAAAGATTCAAAACTAAATATGTTTTGAACCTTGTCTCTATTCCATTAACCTTTAATTATAGTTCTTCTGCAAATCCTTTTTGTAGCTTTTTAAATATTAACCAACCTACAACTAATAATACAATTGATACTATATACCATATACCAATACTTTTAAAATCTGGTAATGTTTGAGTATAGAATATACTTCTATATCCTTCTATTATTGCTGTCATTGGGTTTAAAAGTATAATTTGTTTCATAAATTGTGCTGTTTTTGTTGATGCATCTAATGTTGCTGTTGAATATACTATTGGTGTTGCATAAAACATTAACATTAACACTATTTGTACAAAATGTTCTACATCTCTAATATATACTGTAACTGCTGCAAGAACAAATGATATAGCAAGTTGTAATATCATTTGCAGTAATAGTATTACAGGGAATATTACAATATGCCATGTAATTCCCTTTCCTCCACCTATACAAAATGCAATTATTATTATTGTTGCTATTAAAAAGTTTATAGCACCACTTAATACAACAGATAATGGTAGTATTTCTCTTGGGAAATATACCTTTTTAACTATATTCGCATTTCCTATAATTGTATTTGTTGATTGTATAATTGTTGTTGTAAAAAAACTCCAAGGTATTAACCCAACACATACAAATATTAGATAATGAGGTTGTTGTTGTTTTAATATATATGGGAATATCATTGCATATACTGCTATTTGTAATAATGGATTTAAAAATGTCCACATTACACCAAGTATTGAATTCTTGTATCTTCCCCTTACTTCTTTTTTTACATTGTTTTTTAAAAGTTCTCTATACTTAAAAATATCTTTTATTAATTTCATGTTATCCCCTTATTTTATCTTGTCCCTTCAATATATTCTCTTACAACTTCTGTCTTATCTCCATCTAGTTTTATTCTACCTTCATGTAGCCATACTGCTCTTGTACATAGTGTTTCTACAGACCCGAAGTGAGTGTGTTACAAAAACTATTGTTTTTCCTTGCGCTTTTAATTCATGTAATTTATCAAAACATTTTGTTTGGAAATGTTCATCACCTACTGATAAGATTTCATCAATAAGTAATATATCTGCATCAACATTTATTGCAACTGAAAAAGCAAGTCTCATATACATACCTGATGAATATGTTCTAACAGGATTGTCTATAAACTCTCCAAGTTCTGAAAATTCTATTACTTTTTCTACTCTTTGGTCTATTTCTGCCTTTGTAAGTCCAAATATAGATGCATTAAAATATATATTTTCTCTTCCAGAAAAGTCTGGGTGAAATCCAGCTCCTAATTCTAATAATGATGTTAATTTACCATGTGTTTTTATTGTACCTTTATCTGGATATATTATTTTTGTCATAAGTTTTAATAATGTTGATTTTCCTGAACCATTTATCCCTATAAGTCCAACTACTTCTCCTTTTTTTATAGTTAGATTTATATCTTTTAATATTTCTCTTTTTTCCTTCTTCTTATTTCTTCCTAAAAATAATATTCTTTCCTTAAAACTATTTGCTCTATCATAATATACTGTAAAACTTTTACTTACATCTTTTACTTCTATTGCTATTTCTTCTTGTGTTTTTTTATCTGGCATTATTTTTTATTTTTCTCCTAATTACTAATTTTATATTTCTTTATTATTTCTTATTATTAAACAAATCAATTATATCATCTTATTTTTTTTTATTCAATTTTATTATTACTATTTCTTATTTATTGACTATTCTTTCACTAGATATGCTCTATACCTGTATATATTTAAATTCTTAGTCTTTGAATATATACCTTCTGATATATTTATCTTTGTATTTATATATTCAGATACTACAAAATTATATTTACTCATATCTATAATCACTTGTGTTGATACATCCATACCTTCTGGTAATGTTTTATTATTATTTGTATAAAATACTATATTTGTAAGTGGTAACATATTAGATTCTGCTGGAATGTTTAAATGATAAAGATTATATGTCTTATCTTCTTTTCCTATATTAATCTTTTCCTCATTTATATTCAAATTATATATTTCTATATTATTTTCTTTAAGTTTAGATGTCCAGTTCCCAATCTTATATATATCTACTTCCATATCTATTTTTATCTTACTTATAGCATTTTGAATCTTATCTAGATTTTCTTTAATTATATCTTTTAAATCTTCTAAATTCATATCTTTCTTAAATTTCATCTCTTTGTATAATTCTCTATCTTCTTCTCTAAATGCTCTTTCTCTTAAATATCTAGTAGTTTTGAAATTTTGACTATTTCCAAATATATCATAATCTACAGCATTTTCACCATATGCTAGTATATACATATTTTTTAATTCTTTTAAATATAATTCTAATTCTTGATAATATTCTTCTATATTATTTTCAGTATTATTTCTATATTCCCTATATTTATTCATATATTTAAGCATTCCATTTATAGCTAAATATATACTAGAAATTTCAGAACTATCAAGTTTTTTCCTTATATATCTATCAATATCTTCTGCAAATTTTAAAAAGTCTAATTCATAATTAAATGTTTTATATAATTTTTCTTCCTTAAATTCTGTTTCTGGCTTAGATATAGTATCTTTTCTATCCTTATTAGTATATTTAAAAAATCCTATTAGACTTTTCTTTTCAATACTTATTTCTTTTATATATTCCATCCCATTTCTTATATTTCTATCAAGATTTTCTATTATATTCTCTAATACTCCGAATATCTTTTAAATATAGTTTTAGCTGCTTATTTTGTTTTTCATATTCTTTATACAGGAATATATATTCTTCTATTGTACAAAAATCTCTTTTTAAGTTTATCTTTTCTTTTAATTCTTGTATTTCTTCTCTTTCTTTTTCTCTTAGTCTCTTTTCTTCTTCTTTATCTTTTTCCCAATCAATATCTTTATCTTCTTTTTTCTTTTTCTGTTCAAGACTTTTTTCATTTTGTTCTAATTGTTTTAATGGATCTTTTCCAAAGAAATATCTAAATTTTCCAAAAAATGTTTTCTTTGAATCTAAAAATGTTGTTATATAGTTTTGTAAGTTATTTAATTTTTCTTCTTTTTTAGTTTTTTCTTCTTTTAGTATCTCTAATTTTAATTTTTTAGCAATATTTTCATCAATATATGCCATTGTTTCTTCATATAATTTAACATAGTTTACAAGTAAAAAGTCTGGTATATCTTTTAATACTATATCATTATCATTATATCTAAATTTAAGTCCTTCTTTTTCTGATATTATTGTTTGAAATTTTAAATACTTATTTGTATCTTTTTCAAGTGTCATTAATGCTTTAGCTAGTTTTAAATATTCTGCCGCTTTATTCTTATTCTTCAAAGATATCCTATATATTGATGTAAGTCCATTATATATTTCAAAATTTCCTACAATCTCTAAACTATATTCATTCTTATTATTGTATAGTTCATATGTTATTGGCCATGATTTTGTAAAATACCATAATATATCTTCTAATTCTTGTATTTCTTCTTTGTATAGGAAGTTTTCTGAATATTCTAAATTAACAATTCCTGAATATATATATTCTTCTTTTCTTGTAATATAATATTCAGCTTTTTTTTGTAATATGTACTGTATTTCTTTAAAGACTATATCTTCTGTACATATAACAAGTAGATACTTATTTTCTTCTTTTATATAATATATTTCATAAAAAACATCTTCTTCATATGTTATTTTAAAAGGTTCTTTTTCAAACAATCTTTTTTGTAGGTTATCTATTTCTTCACATTTACTATTATTATAGTTTTTTAATAGGTATTCTAATCTTACTCTATCAAAGTCTTTAAACTCTTTTGAATATATATAGTCTATTATAGGGATAGCATCTTTTAACTTATCCTTAATTTTATCATTTCTACTATGATTTGTTACCATTACCTCTATTTTAGAGATTGGTATATATCTATATACTTTCTTTATATTATTTTCAAGTATAGCCTCTTGTTTTATATTATATTTTCTATCACCATATATACTTTTAAGTTTCAAGTATATATTTTCAAGTGTTTCTTCATTATTGTATATATAATCTTCTTCATTATATTTTTCTTCTATATTATTATCTTCTTCTAAAGATATATCATTAAAATTAACTGTTTCAGTTTCTTTTACCTCTCCTTTTATATCTTTATCTCTACTTATATTTAAATCTATTTTTATCTTTTCTAAATCTATTCCTATTTTATTTAATAATATGCTTATCTCTTTGTACATCATATATATCTTTTTTCCTTATTCTATCTACTATATCAACACAATTAGGTTTTTCAACCTATAATTTGCATTTTCATCTCCCTGTTTATACATTTCATCTATTTCATTTAATTCATTTAAAATGTATTTTAATTTCTTTTCTCCAAACATTTTAGCAATTTTAATATATTTTGTTATAAGAAAAGTTTGATTTTGTTTTAATTTTAGTATAAGTGATATACTATTTTCTAGATTATCTTTTATACATATATTAACAATATATATATTTCTGAAAAACTTATACAAATATCCGTAGTAACATAAGTTCTGACTTTTTGTCTATAAATATATTTGCTAATTTTTGTGCTTCACTATATTTTTTTTCCAAGATATAGTCTGTTATCATATATACTACTGCTTCTTCATTTTTTATACATACATCTTCTATATCATCTTTAGTAATCTTTTCTCCTACTATTGCTTTATTCAAAAAACAAAGTTTCATAAGTTCATTTACCTGTACATATGTATTTTTTTCTACTAAATCTATCAAAAATTTAATTTCACTCATCCCTAAATTTAAATTCTTTTCTTTTGCAATATCTAATAAGTATTTTTCATTTTCAATCCTTGGAAGCTTACTACATTCACAAATTTTAACAACATCATTTTTCTTTGTTAAATATGGATATAGCTTATTCTTTTTCGAAATCTTCTTACTGTCAAAAACTATTATTATTGCTAAATCTTCTAATATTTCTTTCCTATACTCTTCTTGTGTTAATACCTTTTCAAAAAAAGTATATGGTGATGGTAAGTTTAAATCTTCTTTATCATTTTTTTCATTAAATATATTTGTTTCAGCTTGGTATATTGTTATTATCTTATTTGAACTTAAAAATGAAGGTAATGTTAATTCATCATATATTTCTTCCCATTCTTCACCATTTAAATCAATCTTGTTTATACTATCTACAACATTACATTTTTTTTGTATTTCTTTTATCTTCTTATTCCTAATATATTCATCATCACCATATATTAAATATATATTACCTACCACAATATTCTCCTATATCTTTTCTATCTTTTGTTTACACACTAATATATAATATAACATAAAATATATATTTTTTAGTTTTAGTTATAACTATAATATATATGTTTTTACACATATTTTTATATACTTTACATATATTTTTCTAATAATTTTTTTGACTTATTTGAATGTGCATGACATACAGCAATTGCAATACTATCTGTTATATCATCAAGTGATGGTAATTTTTCTACATTTAATATAACTTT
>CAUULU010000037.1:0-10142 GCA_963546185.1 uncultured Eubacteriales bacterium
GAAAATCTGCTATTAATATATCACATTCTTTTAAACTTTCTAAAGCATTTTCTGTTACTATAAATGGGTTTTCTGATAATATTCCCATTGATACTCTTCCGAAGAAGGTTTATAACTCCGATTTTTAACCCATTTTTTTCATATACCCTATATCCTCTTCCTGGAACATTTTTAGGAAGATTTGCTGGTCTTACAATCTTTTTATCTCCTATAAACTTGAAGATTTCCATTTTTGCCCATGTATGATTTCCGAAGTGTCATTACATCAATATTTAGTTTTTTTAACTTTTCATACGATTTTTTATTTACTCCGAAGTCCATCTGCACTATTTTCTATATTTACTACTATAAAATCTGCTTTTTTATCTCTTATTAGTTTATCTAGACCATTTTCTAATGCATCTATTCCTGGATTTCCTACAACATCTCCTATAGCAAGTATTCTTATTTTATCCATTAATTAATTCATCCTCTGTTCTTTCTTCCTGTTTTCCTGTTTCCAAGTCCTTAACTGTTAAAAATCCACCTTTTATTTCATTTTCTCCAATTATAATTACATTTAATGCTCCAACCTTATTTGCCATTTTCATTTGTGCATTAAATGATTTGTTTATTATATTTGTTAATACATTTTTTCCTTTTTGTCTTAATTTATCTGATAATTCTAAAGCTTTTAAATTATTTTCCTTATTAAAATCTGTAACTATAACATAATCTATTTTTTCTTTTAAAGCTTCTAATTCTTCTTTACTATATGTATCTAGTATTATTTGTTTAACCCTTTCTGCCCCAAGTCCAAATCCAACTGCAGCTGTATCTGTCCCTCCGAAGAGTTTTAGTTAAACTATCATATCTTCCGTCCTCCGAAGAATTGCTTTTCCTTTTTCATCAACAATTTCAAATACTGTCCTATTATAGTAATCAAGCCCTCTTACTATTTTTTCATCTATTATATAGTCATTTTTCATTTCTGAATTATCAAGATAATATATTATTTCTTCAAAGTGTTTTTTATCTTCTTCTTCCAAATAATCTATAATACTAGGTGCATTTTGATTTAATTTCTTACATGTTTCTTCTTTACAATCTAGTATTCTTAAAACATTTGTGTTTATTCTTCTCTTACAATCTTCACAATATCCTTCTTTTGATGAAACATATTCTTTTAATGCTTTCTTATACTTATTTCTTGTTTCCATATTTCCGAAGACTATTTATCTTTATCTTAACATTTTTATCTATCTTTAATGCTTTAACAATATTATATCCAATTTTTATCATTTCAAAATCTGCTATTGGTTCATATGTTCCGAAGAAGTTCTGCACCTATTTGTGTAAATTCCCTTTGTCTTCCTGTTTGTACTTTTTCATATCTAAATGCAGAAAATTCGTACATAAATTTTAATGGTTTTTGAAACTGACTTTCCATCCCTTCTTCTATATATGCCCTTATAACCCCAGTTGTTCCTTCAGGTCTTAATGTTATACTTCTTCCGGCTTTTATCATCAAATGTATACATTTCCTTGTTTACTATATCTGTATCTTCTCCAACACCTCTTAAGTATAAGCTTGATGATTCAAATACTGGGGTTCTAATTTCCATATATCCATGTTTTGCTAAAATCCCAAAAACTGTCCTTTTTACATATTGCATTACATCCATCTCAAGACCATAAATGTCTTTTGTTCCTCTTGGCTTTTTGTATTTAATCATACCTATCTCCTTTCTTTTAACTTACATATATCTCCGATGTCCTGGAAATATATATGTTTCCATCTCAAAATTATCATATATATATTTAATACTTTTTTCCATATCTATATCACTTCCACCTAAAAAGTCTGTTCTTCCGGTAACCTTCTTTAAAAACTGTATCACCTACAAATACTATATCTGTGTCCATAAGTTCTATACACATACTTCCTAGTGAATGACCTGGTGTTAAATGAAATTTAAATATTATATCATTATTAATCTTTATTTCATCTAAATGTTCAAGCATTATATCTACATCACATTCAAGTTCTTTTAATCTAAATAGTCTCATCATTGTATATCTTTTATCATGGATATTTTCTCCATCTAATCTTGATATAACAATTGGTACATTTAATTTTTCTTTAGCATTATCAAGTCCTGCTATATGATCTGGATGATTATGTGTTAAAAATATATATTTAATTTCTATATTTTCTTCTTTTAGAAAATCATATATTTCTTCATCATTACTTCCTGGATCTATTATTATTCCAATTTTCTTTTTATTATCACTACTTTTTTCATTTATTCCTATTTCTTCAAAATAACAAATATATGTATTTTCTTTTACCCCAAAGCTTTTAGGTGACACTAAATACTTATATATTCTACATATATATTCTTTTTTATCACCTTCTGCTTTTCCTTGTCTTATAGTATTTTCATACACTTTTTTAATATCATGTATCATATTTATACCTTCTTTTTTATTAATTAATTATATTATTCTTTATGTCTTTATCCTCTTTTTCTACTTGTTTCTAAAACATTTTCTACTGATTTTAAAGAATTCATAATCTTATTTAATTCTTCATGGTTTTTTACAATAATCTTCACTTTTATAACAGCAAGTTTTAACTTATTAACATTTGCTTCTACTCCTAATAATGAAGATTTTGATTTTTCTATAACCTGTATTATATTTTTTAATATATCACTCGTATTTACAGCAAGTACTTCTATTTCTACTGCATAGTTTTCAGTTGTATTATCATTCCAATATACATCTATTAATCTATTATGTTCTTGCATAAGTTTTGCAACATTTAAACAATTTGTTCTATGGACAGATATCCCATTTCCTTGTGTAATATATCCGGATTATTTCATCTCCTGGAACTGGATTACAACATTTTGCTGTTTTTATAAGAAGATTATCAAGTCCTTTAACATATAATCCTTTCCCATTTCCTTTGTTTGAAACTTTCTTTTCTTCTTTTTCTCCATTTTTTTCAATGTCTTTTATTTTCTTTTCAAACTCTTCTTCTTCATTTGCTTTTTTATACATTGAAAGAAGTCTTCCTATAATCTTATTAACACCAATTGTACCAAATCCAATTGCTGCATATAGGTCTTCTAATTTTGAATATGCATATTTATCTCTAAGTTCATCTAGATATTCAGGTTGTAATATTTCAAAAGGCTTATATCCGAAGTTTCTTTATTTCTTTTTCTAATGTTTCTTTTCCTTTTTCAACATTTTCTTCTTTCTTTTCTTTTTTAAAATATCTTGTTATTCTTGCTTTTGCAGTAGGTGTTATAACAACTTTAAGCCAATCTTTACTTGGCCCTTTTGACCCTTCTGATGTTATTATTTGAACAATATCTCCGGTTTTTTAATCTTGTTGTTATCGGAACCATATTAGAATTTATTCTTGCACCTATAAGCTTATTACCTATTTCTTCATGAATAATATATGCAAAATCTATTGTTGTTGCTCCTTTTGGAAGCACTTTTATTTCACCTTTTGGTGTAAATACATATACTTCATCTTCGAAAAACTCAGTTTTTAAAGCTTCCATAAATTGTTCTGGATCTTTTGTTTGCTCTTGCCATTCAATTGTTTCTCTAATCCATGCAAGTTTATCATCTGTTACAGATACTACTGCTTTTTTCCCCTTATAGTTTGCTTCCTTATATGCCCAGTGTGCTGCAATACCAAATTCTGCAACTCTATGCATTTCTTCTGTTCTTATTTGAACTTCAAAAGGTGGTTCTTTTGGTAGTATAAGAGTTGTATGTATTGATTGATACATATTTGATTTTGGAACTGCTATATAGTCTTTAAATCTTCCCATCATTGGTGTAAACTTTTCATGTAAAAGTCCTAAAATCCTATAACATGTTGCAACATCATTTACTATTATTCTAAGTGCAAATATATCATATATTTGATCTATTGTTACATTATCTCTTTTTAGCTTCTTATATATACTATATATATGTTTTGTTCTTCCTGTTATATCACATTTTATTCTTTCTTTTTTTAAATAAACTAATAATTGTTTTTTAATATTATTTAAATATTCTTCTCTATGTTCTTTTCTCTTATTTAAATCCATTACAATCTTATTATATTCATCTGGAAGTAAATATTTAAATCCTAAATCTTCAAGCTCACTTTTTAAAGTATATATTCCGAAGTCTATTTGCAAGTGGTGCATATATATCTAGAGTTTCTTTTGATTTTTCTATTTGTTTTTCTCTTCTCATAAACTCCATTGTTCTCATATTATGGATTCTATCTGCTATTTTTACAAGTATAACCCTTATATCTCTCCCCATTGCAAGAAACATTTTCCTATAGTTTTCTATTTGTGCTTCTTCTTTTGTTGTATATTTAAGTTTACCTAATTTTGTAACCCCATCTACAATTATTGCTACTTCTTCTCCAAATTCTGATTTAATATCATCAAATGTAACTTCTGTATCTTCTATTACATCATGAAGAAGTGCTGCACATATTGTATTATCATCTAAACTTAAATCTGCTAATATATATGCAACATTAAGTGGGTGTATTATATATTTTTCTCCTGATAATCTTTTTTGATTTTCATGTGCTTTTTCCGCAAAATCATATGCTCTTCTTATCTTTCTTAAATCAGATTTTCTATTCATTTTCTTTTGAAGTTCTAATAATTCTTTTACTTCATATATTGTCTTATAGTCTCCCATATTTCCTCCTTTCGCTTTTTAAACTTTTTCTACATCTACTATTTCAAGATTTATACTTCTTTTTCCGATTAAATTCATTTATCTTAGGTCTTGCTACTATATATATATTATCCCCTATACTAATATTTCTTCCTTTTTCTTTGTCAAAACATATTCCTACTAAAGATATTTCTTTTCTTACTGAATCTTTTTCTACTTCTTGTGATAACATATATCTATCTACTTTATCATATTCTTTTTTATCACTAACTTTTACATTTTTAAACATAAATGCTGGATATGGATTTTTTTCTCCAAATGGTTCTAATTTTAAAAGTATTTCTATAATCTCTATACTTATTTGTTTAAAATTCATTACCATATCATATTCTATAATCTCTTGTGCTTCTTCCAACACTTCAGATTCAATCATCTCTTTTAATTTAGCTATATTTTCTTTCGAAACACTTAATCCTACTGCATTTTTATGTCCTCCAAATGCAATACACATATCCTTATACTTATCAACAATATTAAACAAATCATGATACTTACTTCTTCCAGAACCTTTGTATATTCCGTTCTTCTGTCTCTGATAATACTATTGCAGGTCTTGAATATTTTTCTACTAGTTTTGCTGCAACTATACCAACTATCCCCTCATTATACTTCCCATATACAACTATAGGGGTATTTAGATTTTCATTGCCTTTTTCTAAATTCTCATCATCTATCTTTCTTGTTATATGACCAATATAGTCTATAACAAGTTGTTTACGTTTTTCATTTAATTTTTCTAATTCTTTTAAAAGCTCTTCTGAAGTTTCTGGTATTTTCTCTGTTAATAATTCTATTCCTATTTCTTCTCCGAAGTCTTCCGAGATGCATTTAACATTGGTACTATTTTAAATGCAATATCTTGCGCATTATCCACATTATACTTGTTTAATAGTGTATAAATCCCTGTTTTTAGCTCATTATTATCACTTAATTTCTTTTTTAATAATTCTATACCATGTGAAACTATAATCCTATTTTCATCTACTATTGGCATTACATCTGCTATTGTACCAATTGCTGCAAGTACCATATATTTCATATAATCTTCTTCAGAAAGTCCGAAGTTCTGTTGCTATTGCTTCTACTAATTTAAATGCAACAAAACATCCTGCTATATCTTTAAATCCTTCTATTTCAATATCTTTTCTTTTTAAATCTACAACAGCCACTGCTTCTGGAAGTTCTTCTTGCATTTCATGATGGTCTGTTATTATCATATCAAGTCCAATACTTTTTGCAAATTTTGCTTCTTCTATTGCAGTTATCCCCGTATCCACAGTTATAACAAGACTATATCCAATATTTTTAAACTCGTCTAAGATACTTTTCTTTACACCATATCCTTCTTTAATCCTATTCGGAATATAGTATGAAACTTCTATGTCTTGCTCTTCTAAAAAACTTTTCAATATTGTTGTTGCTGTTATTCCATCTGCATCATAGTCTCCGGTATACTAATACTTTTTCTCCATTATCTAAAGCATCTAATATTCTATCAACAGCCTTTCCCATGTCTGGTAATTCAAAGGGATTTCTTAAATTTGTAGTATCAGGATGTAATATTTCTTGTATATCAAAGTCTTGTTCATTTTTTTCAAAATATTCGTTAAACCTATTTAATGCTATTGCAGATAATATTAAGCTTTCTCCAGATTCTAATGCTATCTTACTTGCTTTTTCTTTATCTACCTTTCTTGCTTTCCAAACTTTTTTCAATATTACTCTCCTTACCTAACTATTTTTATATATTATACACTTAATTTTCTTGTTTTGCTATTCTTATACCTAAAACTCCATATTCTTTTTGCTTTTCTTTTGTATAGAATTTTTCAAGTTCTTCTAATAGTTCTGATTTTTTCATAGATTTATCTGCAAGTCTATCTATATCAAAATCTTCAAATAATCCATTAAAATTTTTATATCTAAGAAGTCCTACAACTCTTACCTTAAAACTTTCATTTAATTCTGGCTCTTTTTTAAATATTATAATATCTCCAATATTAATCTTTTGTCTTTTTTCATCATAAAGTCTAATTTCAATATCTTTAGTACCACCTAAAATATATTCATAATATCTTTGTTGTAATTTTAATTCATGTTCCATATTCACCTCACTAATTAATATATACCATATATTTTACCACATTTTTCATATTTTTTTAATTTTTTCTAAAATTTTTAAACTTTTTTAAAGTATTTCATTGACAAATCTATCAGCAAATACTATAATTTATTTATCGATTGTTTGGGTCAGTAGCTCAGCTGGATAGAGCACAGGCCTTCTAAGCCTGGGGTCAGGGGTTCGAATCCCTTCTGGCTCACCAACAATTAGAAAAGAAAAGCCTTAAAAATAAGGCTTTTTCTTTTTATCTTAAAACTTTTATACATAACTAAAAGGAACTACTTCTGAATTAATCAAAAATAGTTCCTTTTTTATTATTTACTAATTTTTTTGCTTTTCTAAAATATAGTACATAGCTACACTTGCCGCTGTTGAAACATTTATTGAATTACACATTCCATATATTGGTAAATGTATAGAATAATCTGCTATGTCTATAATCTCTTTAGAAACTCCGTCATATTCTCTACCTAATACTAAACACACACCTTTTTCTTTATTTGGTATATATTTAGTATAATCTATACTTTTATCTGTTATTTCTAAAGCTACTATCTCTACACCTTCTTCTTTTAATTTCTTTACTATATCCAAGGTATTTTCTACATATTCATATGGCACCCATTTTTCTGCACCTATTGATGTTTTTTTTAATTTTCTCATTTGGTGGTGTACATGTTGTTCCACATAAATATACCTTTTTAACTAGAATTGCATCTGCTAATCTAAATACTATCCCTATATTATAATGTACTTTAAAATTATCTAGAACAATATATATATTATTCCTTTCGATATTTTTAAATTCTTTTCTATTCATCTTTGTATTTCTTAATTCTTCTTTTGTTAGTTGGTGTTCCATAAATCAATACCTCCTGCTATTAATTACAATAAAGTATAATATAGTAAGTATTATATTAATAATTAATATTTACATATCTTCCATCACTTTTTCCACTATCCTTATATCTCTACCTACTACAAACTTTGTCCTATATACATTATCATATTTAGAACCTTTTAAATTTTCTATACATGCTTTCATCTTTTCTAAAGCTTCTTTCTTATCTAACCATAAGTATTCTAGACCTTCTTCTTTTTCTTGTTCTGTTAAATTATTACTTTCTAATTTTTCTTTAACTTTTGCTATATATACTTTTGAAATTTGTTTAAAATTATCATTAATATGGTCTTCTTCTATATCAAAAAGATATTCTACATTTTCTATCATACATCCTATTTCCTCAATACATTCTCTTTTAAATGCTTCTTTAAAATCTTCTCCTTTATCTACTCCACCACCTGGAAGCTTATATTCATTCTTATTTTTCTTGTATATTACTGCTATTTTACCATCTTTTCCTTCAACTATACCTCTTGCTCCATATCTTATAGTCATACTATTATTATCTTTTGAATAGAATTCTGTTTCTTTTCCTTCTATAATCTCTAATCCTAAATCTCTTTCTGTTATAATTTCATTTTTCATAATTTCCTCCTTAAGTTATTATTTTCTTTTATCTTTCTTCTCTTTCATATTCTTCAAGCCTCTTACTATACCTAGCATTTATCCCTACTTCACCATTTATATATCTAACACTACCTTCTCGTATTTTTTCTGCAATAAACTGCATTCTTTTTTCTCTACTCTTACAGTTTTTTGCTTGTATTCCAATTCTTTTACTATGTTTATCACATAAAATTGTATTATTTTCCAAAATATTTGTTACATCTTTAACTTCTTCTATTTTCTTTACTTGTTTATTATCTGATATATCAACTTCTGTATCAGAAATCCATTCATCTGAAAATTCAAAAACAGGCTCATTAGTTGTTTTATCAATAGTAAAATTACATACTGGTTCAAATTTTTCCGGACTTATATGATAAATATAATTTGGTTCTTTTAACATAGCATGATTCTTTCCTTCTAAATCTTTTTTTATCTCAATATTATCATTTCCATATATATATTCAGAATCTCCTAACTTAACAAGTTCCCCCTCTTTCCAGGCAATATATGGATTATTTCCATCTATCGGAGTAGAAGAAGCAAACACTGCATCAACTCTTTCAGTCTCATACATATTAAGTGAATCTATTGATTTTCTTAATATTCCTCCTTCTAATTTTTCTGGTGAAATACTTGTTATGTGTGTTAACTCAATATTATTATCAACAAATATTTTTTTAATATCATTACCATATTCTGTTTTTAATTCAAATATTTTCTTTGCTTCATCACTTAATTCAATATCCTCATTGTCTCTACCATGATTTTCATATCTTCTTTTCAAAAAATTTATTGCATTATTTATATCTTTTTTATCAAATTCTTGTAATTTTTTTGAATAATCTTCACCTATTATTCTTATTTTATCCATATATGTATAATCCTTGCTTTTTTCTTTCCATTTCGCAAGCAAAAGCTTTGTTTCAGGATACTTATTAATTATTTTACTATATTCTTCTTTTTCTAATATATCCTCTACTATTTGTTCTGGAGTTTTTGTTGTGATTCTCATATATAATCTATCTAATTTTTCATACACCTCATCTTCAAAATCATTGTTTCTACCTATTGATTCATTTTTCCATATTTCATTCATATCTATATTTTCTAAATTTTTATCCAAACCATTTTGTAGCATTAAAGGAGAATTTCTTTTAAAGATTTTATTAAATATTTTAATAATCTTTTCTTTTATTCTCATAATTAAACTCCTTCATAATCCTTATTCTTTTTCTAATATTGGGTCTATTCTTTTAAAAATCTCATTAACTTCTCTTTCTATTCTTGCTGTATCTTTTTTAAGTGCTTCTACAGCTCTACCTATTTCTTTTATTTCTTCAAGTTCTTTTTCAGTCATAGTATTTTTCCTTTTACTTGTTATTTTCTTTTATACTTTTTAAGTATTTTTCTCTTCTTTCTTTAATTTGTTCTATATCTCTTTCTATATTATATTTAAGTTCATCCATTTCTTTTACAAACTTATCAACCATTCTTTCTGTTTTTTGTACATCTTCTCTTGTTACCATATTCCCTCCATATTATCAAATATATTATATTTAGAATTTAATGTTCTTATCTCAATATCTAATTCTTCCATTTGTTTATCAACTATTTTCTTTATGTGTCTTTGTTCTTTTCTTTTTAACTTAACTTGATGTAATCTTCTATTTAAAACAATTAAATCTTCTTTTATTATTTCATATCTTTCTTTATCTTCTTTAGTCATATCTTTTCTCCTTGCTATAATTT
>CAUULU010000038.1:0-9983 GCA_963546185.1 uncultured Eubacteriales bacterium
TTTTTCTTAACATATTTTTCCCAAACCCATGAAAGTAATATTTGTTGTGCAAGTGGTCTTGCAAATCTTTCTTCTAGCTGTGATATATCTAAGTTTATAAACGGTACATGATCACCTAAATCAAATGTTGATTGTCCATCAAAATATGCAAGCTGTCCACCAAAGTCTCTTATATATTGTTTCATAACCTTTAGAAGATAACTAAAATGGAACCTATAGTCATCATTTGTTGATTCTGCTGCTGTTCTTTCAAGTCTCTTATACCAGCTTCCAAGTGTAGGCATTTTCTTTTTCTTACTTCCTAAGAAATTATTTGATATACTCTTATCTGCTGTATCTTCATATAGGCTTGATGGATTTGAATTAATTCCAAGTGATCTATATTCTTCTGAAACAACTTCAGATATTATTTGTTTTGTTATTTCATTTACTTCTTTACTTTTTGTACTACCTTTTGCCATTGTAAGTATAGCCTGTGTAACGTCTTCTACCTTACTTTCTACATTTAATACTCTTTTTTCTTTTTGTGTTATTTCATCAAGTACAATTTCTGTTTCTAAATCAAATATATTAATAATTGTCTTTGATGTAGGAGAAATAACAATACTTATTCCTCCAAGTGATTCTGCAACAACTCCATATTCCCCTTCAACATCAAGTGCTAATGTTTCTATTCCTTGAAGTACATATGATCTTGCTGTTATAACCTTTATTGTAACACCTTTACCAGCTCCTGACTTACCAAATACAACCATATTATAATTAGTAAGATCTTTACTAAAATTATCATAAATTATAGGAAGACCTGTTTGTAGGTTAAATCCTAAAGGTATACCAGTATTATGTCCCACCATTGAGTTAAAGAATGGAAATACTGTTCCCATACTATTTCTATCAAAAGTATGATATGTATTAATCTTGTTGTCATTATATGGCATATTTGATATAAATGCTTCATCTTGAAGTGCCCATGCTGGTTTTAATGTAAGAAGAGTTTTCCCCATTACAGATGATAATTTTTCTGTAGATGTATCTAAATCTTCCTTACTATATGAAAATAATGTTGTTATAATTGATGCTGAAAATACACTATTATAACCTGCTTCAATCTGGTCTCTTAATTGTTCAAGTTCTGCTTTTTTATTTGAAAGAGTTCTTGCACGGTTAACGTCCCCTCTATCTTCTGCAACAATTATTTCAGATACTATTTCTGTGATTTCTTTATTTAAATCTGTTTGAGATTTTCCGTGGTGCTATTGGCTTTATAAAAACAGATGTATTTGAATCACCAAAAATATACATTTCTCTCAATAATTCTGGAAAAACGGCAGTTCTAGGAAGTGTAGATACTATCATTGTTCTTGCATATCTAGTTGTGTTTGATACTATCTCTAAATGATTAGTATATGATGCATCTATTCCACCTGGTGAAATTAAATCTTTTAAGTCTTTTATATTTTTTCTTATAATACCTTTATCTTCAACTTTTTTTGTTTTTTCTGTTTCATTTTTTTTATTAAAAAATAACATTTCTACCTTCCTTTTTCTTTCTAACTATTTTTCATTTTTCCGTTCATCATCTAATTCTACTTCATCTATTATATTTTGCGCATCTTTATATAATTTTTCTTCAAATGATGATTTATATTGTTCTAATGTAACTTTTGCTTTTTCTTTTATTTTTTCTTTTTTATTTTTTTCTAATTCTTCTATTTCTTTCTTTCTCTTCTTATCTGCTTTAGTTATACTTTGTGTTGCAAGTTCAATACCTTGAATATTAATTTCTTCTTGCAGCATTTTCTTTCTCTTATTAAGTACATCTTGTGATGTTGTATATAATTTATCTGCTTCATTTTCTAGATAATTCTTTAAGTTAATATTTTCAAGTTCATCTCTGTTAAATGCATTAAATAATAATTCTACTAATTCTTCTGAATTTAACACTCTTGATGATATTGATGAACCTCTAAGAGCATTTGATATGTTATTACATCTTGTAAATAATTCTGAGAATATTATTGATTCTTTTTCTTCCTGTGTATAATTTTCTGCTCTTTGTCCTAATTCTTCTGCAAAATATGAAACTATTATAAATGTTTTTTGTTCTAAAACATTTCTATTTCTATTTAATCTTTCAGTATATACTAATGTATCTTGTGCATATTCCCATAGTCTACGTTTGTTATTATATAAGTATTCATATTTCCTATATTTATCATCTTGTGATGTTGCTAGAGCTTTTTTCATTTTTTCTGCAAGATCATCTATTTCTTTTTTGAATGTTTCTGTTCTGTCCTTATAATCTTTTATAATATCTGTAAAATTTAAACTTCTTGTTTGCACATATAATTGAACTGGATTTTTAAGAGTATTTAAAAATTGTAAAAATCCTTCTTCTATAGCAAGTTTTTCTCTTTCAGATCTAAGATCAAAGTTTACCCCATTACAAAGAAGTACCATTATAAATTCTTTTCTTTCTTTTCTAATAATCATCCCATTGTCAACAGAATCAAATCCTAAAAAATCATGAACTCTTTCTCTTTTTAAAACACCATGGAATCTTCCAAAATCTTCTCTTTTCGCTTTTTCTGATCCCTCAATAACTTCATCTATCGTCTCTTCTTCATCTGTCTTCTTATTCTTTAGCACCATTCTTATAACAAATATTGCAATTTCTATAAAAATCGAAATTGTTAGTATAAGAACTAGTAACATCATAATCTCATTCACTATTATTCCTCCTCACTATATATCTTAAGTGATCTTCTTCCTTTGAATACATAATATCTAAATATTATATTGTATAAATACTCTCCTTGTATTTCTTTAGTTATTGGTATCCCAGGTATATACATAACTGGAAATGTACCTATCATAAATCCTAATAATCCAAATATACCAACAAGAACAAACATTCCTATTTGAAAATTAAGTACAAGTGGTATCACCCCTATAATTAATCCAACCATTATTCCTATTACTGTAGATATTAATGATCTTATAGAAAATATAACAAATATTCTTGTTTCATTTTGTTTTTTTCTTGGTATTTCATGTTTTCTCACTACTCTTCTCCTAAATTAATTTAAACTTTTGCAACCATTTCTGATATTGTTTTTACAATAAAACTCCAAATAGGATATGCTGAAACAAATACAAAAGATGCTATAACAAATCCTAAAAGTTGTGTTTTTAGTTTTGCGATTTCTTGACCTTTTCCTGATGCTGCAACAAACTTCATACCAAATATAATTGATACTGCAACACATACTATCATTCCAACTGTTATTATAATGTCTCCAATTGGTTTTAATTGTTCTGCAAACTTATCTCCCATAGCCTTTGCATCAATTCCACCATCTGTTTTCTTACCTGCTGCATCAAAATTCTTAACTGCTGTTATTACATTTTGGATACTAAAGTTTGAACTTGAACTATCACTACTTGTTCCCGTTTTAGCATATGCCATTCCACTAAAAAGTAAAAAAAACACTATAATACTAAGTATCATTATACCTATTTTATTTATTTTTAAACTTTTGAAATTTTTCATTTTACATTCCTCTTATCTTATTATATTCTACTATATTATATTAAACATATATTGTTTTATCAATCAAAACGATCATTTTATAACATTTATACATACTTTTTTATTTATTTGTAATATTTCTTTTATATATATTTTTTTTAAACATTTTTATTACAAGAAATATATAAAATTTGACAATTCTCAACTAAAAATATATTATAATATATGTAGGTTAAATACTTAAACTACACAACGTTGTGTAACTAATTTTTTTTAGTAACATCATAAATTTTCAAGGAGGAAAATATGAAGAAAAATATAATCAAAATGACTATAGCTTTATTCTTTGTTCTACTTGTAGTAGCAAACTTTGCTTTAGCAAGCTCAGGTATAAAAGTTCCTACAATTAAACAAGTACAAGGTGGTAAAGCAGAATCACTAGTTGGTCAAATATTAGGTATTTTACAATTCACAGCAGTTGCAATAGCATTAGGTATGTTATTAGTAATTGGTATTAAATATATTACAGCTTCACCAGAAGGAAAAGCTGATATTAAAGGTACAGCTATTGCTTACTTAATTGGTGCTGTTTGTATATTTGCAGCAGTTGGTATACTTAATGGGATTAAAGACATTGTTGAAAAACTTAACTCAGGAAATTAAGTATAATAAACACAAAAAGAACTTCTTAAAAAAGAAGTTCTTTTTTTATTCTTTCATTCTAAACTCTAACACAACTTTTATAACAGTTGTTGGAGCAATTATTAATATTGAACCTATTGCAAACCCTATTGCTGCACTTTTTAAATCACTTTTTTTATCTGCAGTAGTTGATGTTACAGCTACTATACCAGCAATTATTATTGCAGCAAGTAAAAATGCAATTCCTATCCATTGTATATATCCGAAGTATTTCTGAACCTATTTCATTTATCTTATTATCACTTGATTCACTCGGTTTTAGCTTACTAATAATCCCATCATAATCTGATGCATATAATCTAATTATAATAGGAAATATAGATATTAATAATACTGCTAAAACAACTAATATCTTTTTAACCTTTTTATTCATTTGTAACTCCATTTCAATTAAACTGCATTTTTAAATTGTATTGCTATTTTTTGTATAAATGTAAGTATTGTTGTTGCTCCAAATATACAAATCGCTCCAAATATATAGTTCATTGCAACATTTTTAAAATCTGGTTTTTCTTTATCTGATTTTAAAATAAATCTAATACCAATTATAACTAACATTATAAGTCCTACTGCAATACCTATAAGTTGTAATAACTCTAATAATGTTTTAGATACACCTATAATTGTTCTTGCTGCTTTTGAACTTGTGTCTATATTTCCCTCTAAACTTGCTATAGTATCTACTTTTGTTGTAGATCCAAATACTGTACTCGAAATTATTGCTAATTGTATAAGAACTAGTAATAATACTACAACTTTTTTAAAATTTTTCTTTTTCATCAAAGCACTCCTACTCTTTATTATAATACCTTTATATTATACTATACTATCTATTTTTTTTCAAATCTTTAAATACTTTAAATAATAGATAGTATAAGTTATCCTCACACTATCTATTCTATTTAAATATTATTTTCTTCTACTTCTTCTTGTTATCCTTCTTAACTTATTTTGATATATATACATTATTCCACCTAATATTGATATTACAAATATTCCTATTACTACTTTAAAATTACTTTCCCCAGATCTTGGTAAATTTTCATTAACTTTTGGCACAACAGTTCCATTATTATTTGCAGCACCGTTATTACCATTTATACCTGTAAGTCCAATCCCTCTTCCTGGTTGGTTATTATTGTTAGTTCCTGGAACATTATTACTATTAAATATATTAGTTGAATTATTATTTGGATCTCCTGTTAATACTCTTCCATTATATATATATTGGTTACTAGTTCCTCCAGAATTATTTCCATTTGCTCCATTATTTCCCGAATTATTAGCATTTGGATTAGAAATATTGTTTCCATTTGGTTGGTATCTTCCACTATTGTTTCCTGAATTATTTCCAGAATTATTGTTTCCACCATTTCCGTTTCCATTATTATTATTTCCCGGATTATTGTTATTATTATCACCACTATTATTATTGTTTTGTGTTTCTTTTCTAAGCCATTTAGCCTTATACTTAATAACCTTTCCTGTAGCCACTTGCCAATCTGGTTCCCATGCAACAAATTGATATCCATCCTTGTTTGGTTGTACATATGTTAAGAATAATGTTCCATTTTCAACTTCAAAAGTCACTGGATATCTCCATTTTCCTCCATCTAAATCAAATACTATTCTTGTTCTTCCTTTTGTAACTGTACTTTCGTCATAATCTGATTGTGATACATTATCATATTTTGGATCAAATATTTTTAAGTTTTCTGGTAAATTTGGGAACATTGTATGTCCTGTTCCATTATCGCCCGAATTATCACCATTATTTCCTGAATTATTGTTTCCTCCTGGATTATTTCCACCATTTCCGTTTCCATTACCATTATTGTTTCCATTATTTTTATTTTCATTATCTCCATTATTAGGATGTTCTTGCTTATTACCAGTATCATCTTTCTTTATCCAGTTTGCCTTATATGTAGTATCTGAATATATTGGTAATAATACATTTGGTGTCCATCCATTAAATGTATATCCTTTTCTTTCTGGGCTTCTTAAAGGAGCATTTGGTGTTGTTCCAGCATCTATAACTGTATTTTCATTATAATTTGAATCAGCTTCTGGAGCACTAAATATTGCTCTTACTTTTTCTCTTTCCCATAATGCTTTTATTTCTGTATTATTGTTTAATTGCTCATTTTCTGATACTGACCATCCCTTAAACTTATAACCTAATTTCGTTGGTACTGTTGCTCTTATTCTACTTAATTCAGATGAATTTGCAGAATCAGAAAGTCTTGTACCTTGTTGTATATACATTTTTTCTCCATTTTGCATTAAAGGACTTTTTCCTCCATCCAAATTAACTGTTAATTCAACAGTATTTGCAGAAGGTCTTGGAATATCTTCTAATATAGCCTTTATATGCATATTATCTGTTACTACAGTATCTAAACTTGGTGACCATCCTACAAGTCTTTTACCTTCTGGTAAAGTTATCTTATCAGGTCCTAACGGTTTGTTTCCTGCTATAACAACTTCTGTTCCTATTGTTTCTCTAGTTGGATTTTCTATATAATATGTTACAGTTTTATATTTTAACCATTCTTGATTAACCATAAGAGTACTTAAAACTAAATCATCATTAAATACTCTTGATGTTGTTGGAGCTGGCATGAAATATATTTCTATAGCTCTACCATTATCATCTTTAAATTCTGAAGAATATCCTGGAAATCTAGGTCTATATTTTCCAACTAAATTTCTAATTGTAGTACCAGCTTGTAATTTACCAAAAGTATGCATATATCCTAGATCTTCATCTATTACTTTTACTGTACCTTTATACTGTTCTTCCCTATACGGTTCATATGTTACAAACTCATCACCATCTTTATTGGATCTTGTTCTTGCCTGTGTACTTCTTTCTGTTATTACAGTATCCTTATAAAATTCCTGACTCTGTGGGTTTATATCCCATCCCAAAAACCTATATGTCGGTCTTGTTGTTCTTAAGCCATAATCAGTAGATTCCCCTTCTAAACCACCATAAACATATAATGGGAATTTAGAACCCTTAGGAATATAGAATTCTGCTTTTTGCCATCCAAACCCTTGGTATCCTTGTGACATTAATTCTAATATATTTTTTCCACTTCTAAATGTTATTTTTACATATTTCCCCTTATTATTATTAAGAAGAGTTTCTCTTTCTTTTGCTGATGTTGCTGGTGTTATAATCTCTGCATTCATAGGATAATGTGCATATATTACTGCTCTATGTCCAATATTACCTGAGTTTGATTCTACTCCTTCATATGCGAATATAGACTTGTTTGGTGCTGATATATCACTTGTTCTTGTATTATATAGGTTGTTTCTTCCAACTGATATACTTTTACCACCATATGGTGCTGCATCTTTTGAAGTATAGTCTGTCATAAATTCTAATGTTGCTTCACCATAATTTTTATCACTTCCTGATGTAACAATCTTATCATATACTAACTTAACTTTACCTATTAATGATATCTTATCTTTGTCTATATTATTTTCATCTTTTTGCATAAATAATGAGTCAACACCATATTCTGCTCTGTATAATTCTTTTAGTTTATCTTCAAATGTTTTGAAATTATTACTTGATACATCTGCAGTCCATTCTCTAACCCCATTATTTAAGTCAAATACTCCTGTTTCATTACCAAAAGTTGCAGATGATACATTTGCTATGTCTGATGTACTTGTTGTATTAGGACTATAATTAGTGTTTGCAAGTCCTGTTAAATAGTATAATGCTCCATATTCTGTATTTCTTGGTAAACTTGTATGTTGTACTGTATAATCTAGTCCATATGGGTTATTATCTCTTACCATTCTGTCTATATTATAGAAAGCTTGGTAATGTTGTTCTGTCTTTAATATCGTATTATTGGGTGCAAATCTTCCATCTGTACCAATCATATATTTAGAAATCCAGAATCCTTTTCTTTGTGTTCCACCTTTTCCAAAAGCTTCATGAATTCTAAATCCCTTACTCTTTATAGTTTCATGGTTAGGAACAAATTCTTTTTCCATTTTCCAATATGGTGTTTTGATTGCACTTTCATCAATCATTGTTTCCATATCTGTTCCAACAAACCCTTTATCAGTATAATACCCCTTTATACTTGTCTGACTTGCATCTGTATAATATGTAATTCTATATGCAAATCTTGGTATCCAAACCCAATAACTTCCATCTTTAGTCTTAGCATTTGCCATTCTTCCTGCATAATAGTCATACCACTTTTCTGGATTTGTTTGAGGATTTTTAACTTCTTTTTCAACTCCATTTTCCCAAGTAATTGCCTTCATATCAGCAAATAGTATAGGAATAGATGGTTCTTTTCTAAACTCATTAATATTAAGTATAGTGTTTTGCCCTTCTTGTTCTATAGGTGCATTAAACAATCTATTATATCCTTCTATAACCTCAACTGCTCCTCCATTATATAATGTTACAATTATATAACTAAAAACAAATGTTATTAAAATTAACTTAAGTATTCCTCTTTTAAACATCAGACTTTCTCCTTTATACATAATCTCATATTAAATATATCACACACCAAGCTCTTTGTTAATTTATATTTAATTTTTGTTACATTAGACACAAAAAAGACACACATATATTATATATGTGTGTCTTTTGGTCCTACTTTAGTGTAGGACCAGGAATTTTAAATATTGAAATCCAACCACTTCCTGAAAGTTTTTGATTATTAATCAAAGCTAATTCTAGATGTCCTTTTGTATTAGGTAAAACTTCAACAATGTATTGAATTTCATCTCTTCCTAGTAACATTTCTATTTGTTTAGGTCCTCGTAATTTTTTTATAATTTCAATACCATGTCCAAACATTTTACCTTCACTCTCACGTGCATAAAAGACACTCATTGGCTCTGTTCTAGATCCAGGTATAATACTTATAAAATAGTATCCCGGTTCTAAATATGCATCAATATCTTTTTTAGGTTCAAACATTTTTAATGGATTACTATAAATTTCCTCACCAGTAAACTTTGTTATCCCTAAATCAATAGGTTCATATTTACCTGTAGATGGAATAACTCTTCCTGTTGCTCCTTTATAGGATATCGCTTCAACTTTTTCTTGACCATTTACATTCGGTTTTGTTCCGATTTCTTGAGATGTATCAACTGAATTAGTTCCTTTTTGTAATTGTGTTTCAGATTGATTTTGTTTTGTAGATTGTTTTTTACTGGATGGTTTTATATTTCCATCCATTACATCATCTACAGTTTTATTAGCCTTCCGGCTAATATTTGATTGTACGGTGTTCACTACACCATTGATTAAACGATCACCGAAACCTGAAAACCAACCAGCTTGTACTTGTACTTGATTTAAGATTAGACCTATCATCAAAATTCCCATTTTTTTGTTTTTAATTATCTTTCTCATGATAATCAACTCCTTTTCTAAAAATAAAATTCTTTATTTAAATATATCTTTATAAATGATTTACTTCATTTATCTTATGTATATATAATAACACAATTAATATTTTATGTAAAGCTTTTTTTATAAAAATTTGTATTTTTTTAAAAAAGAACTCTAAATAAATTAGAGTTCTTGTTTTAGAAAGTTTTTAAGTATTTTTTAGACTACTTTTGTCTTCTTTTTCTCATTACCATCACTAGTACTACTCCTGTTGTTAATACTACTGCTATACTTGAAGTTATTAGAAGTGCATTCTTTCTAATGTATTCTAGTGTTCTTGCTTCATTTAAACCT
>CAUULU010000039.1:0-9848 GCA_963546185.1 uncultured Eubacteriales bacterium
ATAAAATAGATTGACAAAAGAGAGTATATATATTAAAATAATTCATGTACTGAAAAGTACGGTTGCACCCTTAGCTCAGTTGGTCAGAGCAACCGGCTCATAACCGGTGGGTCCAAGGTTCGAGTCCTTGAGGGTGCACCATTAATTTATTCGGGTAGGTGGTCGAGTGGTTAAAGGCGGCAGACTGTAAATCTGTTCTCGAGAGAGTACGTAGGTTCGAATCCTACCCTGCCCACCATATTAATGGATGTTCCAAACAATATGCAGTTGTGGCGGAACAGGTAGACGCACAGGACTTAAAATCCTGCGAGGGTTAAACCTCGTGCCGGTTCGATTCCGGCCAACTGCACCAAGAAAAGCAACCAGTTATCTGGTTGTTTTTTGCACAATTCTTAGAGGTAAAAAGAAATAAGGAATGTTGAATAAGATGAAAGTAAATGATATTATAACAATGTAGGTTAGAAGTTGAAAAGTATTAAGTTACGCTGTCCCAACGCGCCAAGCCCTTAAGGGAAGGTGTAAAGAGATGTGGAGGTGATAGTCCCACCTAACCTATATAAGAGATACTTGAAAATAGTGTCTCTTTTTTTATAGGTCTAGATATGATAAAATATATAAGGATAATTATGCTAAAAGATAAGGAAGGAAATGTTTTGAAAAAGGTATATTTAGATAGTGCATCAACATATTTAAAGAATTGGAAAATAATAAAAGAGGTAATAGGAGAGTTAGAAGAAATAGATGCTAATCCACATAGTAACCATACAATGGGGAAAACTATTAAGGGAAAAATAGAAAAGGTAAGAAAACAAATAGCACAATATATTAATTGTAATTATGAAGATATATTTTTTGTATCTGGTGGAACAGAAGGAAATAATATGGTATTTAACTATATACTTAATAAGTATTCTTCTAGAATAGTAAATGGAGAAAGTTTTGATATATTAACAAGTAATATGGAACATGAATCAGTACTTTCAAGTTTAGAAAGATTAAAAGAATCTGGATTTAATATTATATATGTTGAGACTGATAAATATGGAAGAGTAGATATAGAGGATTTAAAGAAAAAGTTATCTTCAAAAACAGTACTTGTAAGCATAATGGCAGCAAATAATGAAACAGGAGTTATGAATGATATTAGGAAAATAGGAGAGAGAATATCACAATATAATAATTTGGAATTAAAGGATTCAGAAGATAAGATATTATTTCATAGTGACTGTGTTCAGGTATTTGGTAAGAAGAATATAGATATAGAAGAAATGAAGTTAGACTATATAACAGTATCATTTCATAAGATTGGAGGACTTAATAGTTCTGGAATAATATATGCAAAAGATAAGAAAATGATTCCAATACTTTTAGGTGGTAATCAAGAAAGTGGTATGAAATCAGGTACGGTAGATTCTTTAGCAATAATAGTAGCTGGAAGAATATTAGAAGATATTATAGAAAATGATATACATACAAAGGTTAGAGAATTAAGAAAATATTTAGAAACTAAATTGAAGGAATCAAAAATAGAATATGAAATTAATTGTAATGAGGGTTTAAAAGAAGATGAATATCTAGATGAAATTACAAGTATATATTTAAAAAATATTGATATACAAAGTGCGATAACTATATTAGATGCAAATGGTATATATATATCTGGAGGAAGTGCTTGTTCTTCAGGAAATATATTACATAGTAAGGTGATAGAAAAAATATATGATGAAGAAAGAGCAAAACATAGTATTAGGATAGGAATCGGTGGATATAATACTTTTGAAGATATAGACAGAATTATAGAAAGCTTAGAAAAAATAGAGGAAAGAAGAACTAATAATAAATAAAAGGGAAAGATTAATAATAATCGTATATGGAGAAGAATATGGAAAAAAAGACAGTAGTAGTAGGAATGAGTGGAGGTGTTGATTCATCAGTATCAGCATACTTGCTTAAAAAACAAGGATATAATGTGATTGGTGTTTTTATGAAAAACTGGGAAGAAAAAGATGAAAACGGTGTCTGTGAAGCAGAAAAAGACTACAAAGATGTTGTAGAAGTATGTGAAAAATTAGAAATACCATATTATTCAGTTAATTTTGAAAAAGAATATTGGGATAAGGTTTTTGAATATTTCTTATCAGAATATAGGAAGGGGAGGACACCAAATCCAGATGTAATGTGTAATAAGGAAATAAAATTTAAAGTTTTTTTAGATTATGCAAAAGAACTTGGAGCAGATTTTGTAGCAACAGGACATTATGCAAGAATAAAAAAGGAAAATGGAGAAACATTTCTTTTAAGAGGACTTGATAAAAATAAGGACCAAACATATTTTTTAAGTCAGTTAAAACAAGAACAAATAGAAAATATATTGTTTCCAGTAGGAGAAATGGAAAAACCGGAAGTTAGAAAAATAGCTGAAGAAGCAGGACTTTCAACAGCAAGGAAAAAAGATTCAACAGGTATCTGCTTTATAGGTGAAAAGAATTTTAAAGAATTTTTAACAAGATATTTACCAGCTAAAAAAGGAAAAATGATTGACTTAGATGGAAATGTAAGAGGAATGCATGATGGACTTATGTATTATACAATAGGTCAAAGACATGGACTTCGGAATTGGTGGAAGTAAAGATGCAGAATTTGATGCATGGTTTGTATGTGGTAAAGATTTAGAAAAGAATATACTATATGTATGCCAAGGATATCATAATGAAAAATTATATTCAGATAGATTAACAGCAACAAACTTTTCATATACTACAAAACATGATTTAGGGAAAGAATTTGAATGTACTGCAAAATTTAGATATAGGCAACCAGATACAAAAGTTAAAGTAATTGTTAGAGAAAATAATACTGTAGAGGTTATATATGCAGAAAAAGTAAGAGCAGTAACTCCAGGACAATCTGTAGTATTTTATGATGGAGAAGTTTGTCTAGGTGGCGCAATAATTGATAAGGTATATATGGGAGAAGAAAGATTAAAGGTTTAATATATGAGAAATATTAAAATAATATTAGAATATGATGGACTGTTATTTAAAGGATGGCAAAAACAAACTGGTAAAACAGTTAAGACTGTTCAAGGTGAAGTAGAAAAAGTCCTTTCATCAATACTTTCAGAAGAAATAGAGGTTGTTCGGGTCTCGGAAGAACAGATGCAAATGTAAGTGCATTAAACCAAGTTGCAAATTTTAAGACTGAAAATGATAAGATACCATTAAGAAGTATAATGCTTGGGTTTAATTCAAGAGCTAAAAATGTTTGTATAAAAGGGATTGAAGAAGTAGATATAGATTTTAACAGTAGATTTAATGCAAAGAAAAAAACATATGTATATATATTAAATGATAATGAATATGTTTCAGCACTTACTAAAAATAGGGAATATTTTGTAGGAAAAGAGCTTGATGTTAAAAAGATGAAAGAGGCTGCAAAATATATTATAGGGGAACATGATTTTAAATCATTTAAATCTTCAGGAGAAAACAAGAAAACAACAGTAAGAACAATATATGATATATCAATAGAAAGAAAAAATATTGATATATATGGTAATAATACAGAAGAAAAAAAGGAGAATAGGATTATTATACAAATTACAGGAAATGGATTTTTGTATAATATGGTAAGAATAATAGTTGGGACACTTTTAGAAATAGGACTTCGGAAAAAGAAGACCAGAAGAAATGAAAGAAGTGTTAGAAGCAAAAGATAGAACAAAAGCACGGAAAGACTGTTCCACGGAAATGGACTTATGTTATACAATGTGGAATATTAGAGGATGATATGGGGGAATTTGTACATTTACACTTACATAGTGAATATAGTTTGTTAGATGGTGTAAACAGGATTAAAGAAATACCAAAAATAGTTAAAAGTTTAGGAATGGATGCAGTTGCATTAACAGACCATGGTAATATGTTTGGAGCTGTAGATTTTTATAAGGCATGTAAAAAAGAAGGTCTAAAACCTATAATTGGTGTAGAAATATATATGGCGAAAAGAAGAATGCAAGATAAGGAGCCGGGGATAGATGATACAAGATATCATTTAGGACTTTTAGCTAAAAATGAAATTGGATACAAGAATATTATAAAATTGGTGTCTATAGCAAATACAGAAGGGATGTATTATAAGCCGAGAATAGATAGAGAAACATTGAAAGAACATTCAGAAGGATTAATATGCTTATCTGGATGTTTAGCAGGTGAGCTTGCAAGAAATATAATTGAAGATTATGAAAAAGGAAAAGAAGTTGCTAAATGGTATAGAGATGTTTTTGGAGATGATTATTATTTAGAAATACAAGCAAATGGTATTGAAGAACAAAAAATAGTAAATCAAAAGATTGTCAAACTTTCAAAAGAACTTAATATACCACTTGTTGCAACAAATGATGTTCACTATACATGTAAAGAAGATGTAAAAGCGCAAGATATATTAATTTGTATTCAAACTGGCAAAAAGATAGATGATGAAGATAGAATGAAAATAGATGTTGATACATTATATATTAAGTCACCAGAAGAGATAAAAAAAGAGTTTGCAAATTTCCCAGAAGCATTAGAAAATACAGTTAAAATAGCAGAAAAATGTAATTTTGAATTTGAATTTGGAAATACAAAACTACCTAATTTTGATACACCAAATGGTGAAAAACATGAAGAATATTTAAAACAAAAAACATATGAAGGTATTGTTAAAAAATATGATGAAAATTATGTAGAAAATAAGGAAATAGTTGATAGGATAAAATATGAGCTAGATGTAATTATTAAGATGGGATATACAGACTATTTCCTTATAGTCTGGGATTTTATAACATATGCAAAATCACAAAAAATACCAGTAGGACCACGGAAGAGGTTCTGGAGCAGGATCAATTGTTGCATATGCACTAGATATAACAGATATTGACCCTATAAAATATGGACTACTTTTTGAAAGATTTTTAAATCCAGATAGAATAAGCATGCCAGACTTTGATATAGACTTTTGTAATGAAAGAAGAGAAGAAGTTATAAGATATGTTGAAAGAAAATATGGAAAAGATCATGTGTCGCAGATTATAACATTTGGTACAATGTCTGCAAGAATGGTTATAAGAGATGTAGGAAGAGTTCTTAATATGCCATATGTAAAGGTAGACAAAATAGCTAAGATGATACCAATGAAGAATAAGATAACAATAGAAACTGCATTAGAAGAAAGCAAAGAATTAAAAGAAGAATATGATAATGATGAAGAAGTTAAAAATCTAATAGATAATGCTAGAAAATTAGAAGGAATGCCAAGAAATGCATCAACACATGCATGTCGGTGTAGTTATAACAAAAGACCCTGTAAATACATATGTACCACTATATTTAAATGACAATAATGTTGTAACACAATATACAATGACAACATTAGAAGAACTAGGACTTCTTAAGATGGATTTCTTAGGACTTAGAACTCTTACAGTTATAAGGGAGTGTGAAGATATTGTTAAAAAAACAAGAGGTATTGATATAATATATGATAAAGACTTTAATGATAAAAAGGTTTATGAACTTTGGCAAAGTGGAAATACAATGGGAATATTCCAGTTTGAATCTGCAGGTATGATTAAGTTTATGAAAGAACTAAGACCTGATAATTTAGAAGATATAATAGCAGGTGTTTCATTATATCGTCCAGGACCAATGGATCAAATACCTAGATATATTAAAGGAAAAAGAAATCCAGGACATAATGTATATACACATAAAGCATTAGAAAGTATTTTAAGTGTTACATATGGTTGTATGGTATATCAAGAACAAGTTATGGAAATTGTTAGAAAATTAGCAGGATATTCTCTTCGGAAGAGCAGACTTAGTTAGAAGAGCGATGGGTAAGAAAAAGCTTGATATAATGGAAAAGGAAAGAGAAATATTCATAAATGGACTTGTAGAAGATGGAGAAGTTAAAGTGCCAGGCTGTGTTAGAAATGGTATAGATGCAAAATCTGCAAATACAATATTTGATGAAATGGCAGAATTTGCTAAATATGCATTTAATAAGTCACATGCAGCGGCATATGCAGTATTATCATATAAGACAGCATATTTAAAAACATATTATTTAGAAGAGTTTTTAGCTGCAACAATGAATAGTTATTTAGGAAATTTAGATAAAGTTCCTATATATATTGAAGATGCTAAAAAACAAGGTGTTGAAGTATTAAAACCAAGCATTAACAAAAGTTTTATAAAATTCTCTGTAGAAAAAGGAAAGAAAATTATTCGTTTTGGACTTCGGAAGTGTAAAAAATGTTGGAAATTCAGCAAGAATAGTTGTAAATGAAAGAATACAAAATGGTGAATATATAAACTTTACCGATTTTATAAAACGTGTATCAAAACTTGGAGTAAACAAGAAATCGATAGAATCTTTAATAAGAGCAGGAGCATTTGATGAACTTGAAAATAATAGAAAAAAATTACTAGAATCATATGAAGATATTATAGAATATTTTACAAAATCAAATACAAGTGTTATGAAAGACCAAACAAGTATGTTTGAAATGTTTGAAGAAGATGATGATAAAAAAGATGAAGTAGACCACCTATACATAGATGTTAAAGATATGTCAGAAAAAGAAAAATTACTTGATGAAAAAGAAATGATAGGAATATATATATCAGGACATCCAATTACTAAGATATATGATAAGCTTAAAAATGTTGTTACATTTAATTCAATAGATTTTGCAAATCTTACAGGAAATGCAGAAAATATAATAGATGAAGATATAGAAGATGAAATAGAATATAGTGATGAAGAAGAAAAGACAACAAAATTTAAAGATGAAGATATTATAAAAACAGTAGGGATTATAAACAGTGTAAACAAAAAGATAAGTAGAAAAGGAAATATGATTTGTTTTGTTGAACTTGAAGATATATATGGAACAATGAACCTTATGATATTTGAAAGTGTATATGATAGATATAAGGATATTATAAAAGAAAACAATGTTGTTGGTATATATGGAAAATTAAGTATAAAAGAAGATGAAGCCATTATACTTGTAAATAATATGACAGAGGTTATTAAGAAACAATAAACAAAAGCAAAGAAAACATTTGTAAAAAACAAGAAAAGGTGGTAATATTTAAGTGTAATAAAAATAAAATTAAATACTACTAAAAGTTTAGTGGTATGGAGGTGGTTATTATGAAGAACAAAAATCAAATCAGAGAAGTAATATTGGTACAAGAAAAAGATGAAAAGAAAGAAATAAAAATCAAGACTGGTGAATTTAGTTCTAAAAAGTTATTAGACATTTTAAAGAAGCTTCTGAAGAAAGTGTATCAATTTAAAAAAATCAGAACTAATCGGGAATATATTGATATAGATGATGTTAAATATATTTCAGGAGAATCTTGTTTAGTCTTTAAAGGAAATAAAGAAATATATGCTTTGTATATAGGAGATGAAGTAAATAAGCTTTTAAGTAAAATTTTGCTGATATTTAATATACAAGCAAATAAATTGATTTATAGCAAAATAAAAGAAATGCCAAATGAGGATAGATACATTATAGGAGGAGATTCGTACAAAATTCAAGCATTTATGGTTAATGGAGAAATAGTGATAAAGGAGCATATTTCATTATATACAATAGACCTAAGAATGGCCTATTGGAAATATAATTCTAAAATAATAAATTTAAATGCAATAATTTTGGAAAATGTAACGAAAGATGAAGTTATATTGCAAGAGATAGACTCATATAGAGTAGTTGTAGATGAGAAAGGTATGGCATACAATCAGTTTTTTTATAAGAATAGTTATCTACTGTTTCCGATAATGGTTTCAGGAAACTATCAAGAAGAGTTAGAAAACTTTTCAAATATAGGTTATTATTTATACCATATGTATATGACTTATATGGAAAAGGAAGAGGAAGAAAATTAAGGAATGGAGCTTTAAGCTCTTTTTCTTATATATAAATTATATATATAAGAAAATTAAAAAAATGATATAATATAAAATATAAAAGCTATTAAGTTGTTAAAAAATAACTAATATTTAAACTTAAAGATTAGGAGATGATAAGTATGAATAAGCTTAAAAAGAAAAATGTATTAAAAAGACTTAAAAAGAGTACTGCTTTAAAAGATTATCTTATTCTTTCAAATAGAGGGAAAGTGATAAAAATATATAAAAAGATGAGGTTAGAGAAATTTGTACATGTAGTTAGAGAAATTTTATATGGAGGATATAAACCTTGTATCCTTATACAAAATGAAAAGAAAGTGTATATTAAAAAGATATTTGTGCAAAATAATATTGCAGTAATAATAGATTACAAGAATAATGTACATTACTTTGATGGACAAACTATTAAAGAGCTAAGTAAACTTTTTGAATTTAGTAAAAATAGTATTAAATTAAGAATTGCAGAATATAATAAATATCAAGATATACTTAGAATGAATAGAAAAGATTACAGAATAGAAGCAGTAATTATTAATAATAGGATATTAGCAAGGACTTCTGAAATGATGCCTCAAATAGAGGGATATTTATTTTTTGAAAGATTATATAATAGAAAAATAAATATAAATGCAATTATTATAAAAAATATAAATGAAAATGAAATTATATTCCTTGAGACTAAGAGACTAGGAGTATATATGAAAGAAGATAACAGCTTATACTTGCATATTCAAGCAGGTAATGAAACGAGTTTGTTTTTACCAGTTGTAAGCTATGATTATGAAAATTTTGTATATAATATAGCTTATCTCTATTCAGAATATATGAGTAGTGAATTTAAACTTTAAAAAATTAAGAATTTAAATAATAATTTGCTTTTATAAAGTACATATTTAAGACTATATAATTCTATAATGGAAGTTATATAGTCTTTTTCTTATGCAAATATATTTTGGTATTATATAGAGATTTTTAGGTTAAAATATGTTAAAATATAAATAAATTTTAATAAATTTATTTAATAGAAATGGAGAATAGATGGGATTTTTTGATAAGATAAAAGAAAAATTAATAAAAACAAGAGATAATATAGGAAATAAGATAAATGAAGTTTTTTCTGGATTTAAGAAAGTAGATGAAGAACTTTTAGAAAGTCTAGAAGAAGTACTAATAATGGCAGATCTTGGTATGGATACAGTAGGTAGTATAATATCAACTTTAAGAGAAAATATTAAGAAAAAAGGAATAGAAGAGCCTGAAAAGGTAAAAGAAGAACTTAAAGCAATAATTGTAGATATTATTGATATTGAAAAGAAAGAAGAAAATGTTAAAAAATGTATATTAATAATTGGAGTAAATGGAGCAGGTAAAACAACAACAATTGGGAAGATGGCAAAAGGCTATATGGATGAAGGGAAAAAAGTTTTACTAGTACCAGCAGATACATTTAGAGCAGCAGCAGGAGAACAAATAAAAATGTGGGCTGAAAGAGCAGGAGCAGATATAACAGAAATAAGAGAAAATGCAGATCCTTCAGCAGTAGTGTATTCAAGCTTAGAATATGCAAATGAAAGAAATTATGATATAATAATAATAGATACGGCTGGTAGACTTCATAATAAGAAAAACTTAATGGAAGAATTGAAAAAAATAAATAAATCAGTCGACAGATTATTAAAAGATAATTATACAAAAGAAACATTACTTATTTTAGATGGAACAACAGGACAAAATGCTATAGAACAAGCGAAAGCATTTGCGGAAGTAACAGATATTGATGGTTATGTATTAACAAAGCTTGATGGAACATCAAAAGGTGGAGTAATAATAGGAATAGTAAATAGAACAAAACTTCCTATAAAATATATAGGAACAGG
>CAUULU010000040.1:0-9711 GCA_963546185.1 uncultured Eubacteriales bacterium
ATGATATAAAAGAAATAAACACAACATTCCCTAAATATAAATATATAAAAGATGTTTTAATAACTGAAGAAGAATTCATAAAAACAACAACATTAAAAATTAAACGTTTTAAGGAAATCGAAAAAACAAAAGAAGAATTAAAAAATGGAAAAACAATAAGTATTAAAAATATAGATACTAAAGAAAGGGAGGAATAATGTTTAATAAAATAGAATTAAAATATGATTTTAAAGATTTAGAACCAAATATAGATGAAGAAACAATGTACACACATTATAATAAGCATTATAATACATATACAGAAAATTTAAACAATGCATTAGAACATTTACCAGAATTTAAAGATATGGATATAATATCAATATTAAAAAATATAAAAGAAGATAATAAATATTATATGGCTATTAGAAATAATGGTGGTGGTTATTTAAATCATAGTATGTATTTTGATATGCTTACACCAAAATCAACACCACTTCCTAATAAGTTAGAAGAAAAAATAAATGAAGAGTTTACAAACTTTGATAATTTCAAATCTGAAATAATATCAAAAGGTTTATCTCACTTCGGTTCTGGATGGGTATGGGTTATTTTAGAAAATGATAATCTAAAGATTATAACTACAAATAACCAAGATAATCCATATATGTTTGGACACACTCCAATTATGGGAATAGATTTATGGGAACATGCATATTATTTAAAATATAAAAATCTTAGAAAAGATTATCTAGAAAATATATTTAATGTTATAGATTGGAATATAGTAGAAAATTATTATAATAATCTAAAATAGAATTAAATCTTATATAAATATAAACAATAAAATAAAGATAACAATAAAAAATGGCAAGTATTTTTTACTTACCATTTTCTTTTTATAATATTTTAATTATTCAGCTTCTACTGCATTATGATAAACATTTTGTATGTCATCATTGTCTTCTAATGTTTCAACAAGTTTTTCAATTCTTTCATATGCTTTTTCATCAAGTTCTACATTAGTTCCAGGTATCATTGAAATATTAGCTTCCATGATTTTTATTCCTTTATCTTCTAACATTTGTAATACTGTTGAAAATTTAGATGGTTCTGTTATTATTTCAAATACTTCATCATATGTTTTTAAGTCTTCTGCATCTACTTCCATAACAAGTTCTAACATTTCATCTTCTGTTAAACTTGTATTTTCTCTTTCTATTACAATTAATCCTTTTTTACTAAACATATATGAAACACATCCTGTTGTTCCTAGTTTTCCACCATTTTTATCAAATGTGTGTCTAACTTCAGATGCTGTTCTATTCTTATTATTTGTCATTGCTTCAACTATAACTGCAACACCATTTGCTCCATATCCTTCATAAACTATTTCTTCATAGTTTTCTGTACTACCTGCTCCTGATGCTTTTTTTATAGCATTATTTATAGTATCATTTGGCATATTATTTGCTTTTGCTTTTGCAATAACTGCTGCAAGTGTTGCATTTCCCTGTGGATCTGGTCCTCCAGCTTTAACTGCAACATATAATTCTCTTCCGAAGCTTTGTAAATATCTTACCTCTTACTGCATCTTGTTTTCCTTTTCTTGCTTTAATATTATTCCATTTACTATGTCCTGACATAATTTTTACCTCTTTCTATCTAAAATTTATTTTTCATTACATTTAGATATGAACATATAGATTCTGTCATCTCTTTTATTTTTTCATATCCATTTTTGTTGATATTTCCTTGTCCAAAAAACACCCTATATATTGCATTTTCTTCTGTATCAACAATTTTAGGTCTACTAAATAGTTTAACTTTTTTTCTTAATTCTGTCAATTTTTCTTCTAATTTTTCAAATTTTCCTGCTTTTTTCTTTTCTACTAAATATATTCCTAAACTACCTAAATATTTTTCATATCCATCTAGATTATGTCTTAACTTCATTCCTTTTTTAGTATATCCATCTTTTTGACATATATTTGCAAATTTTGCCATCAAATATGTAATTATGAATATTGTTATAGCTATATATGGATTAATATAGTCATACATTGTATATAATACAAGTACTGGTATTAATATTAGTATCATTGAAAAATCAACTCTTTTATCTGTTCTTCTATATATTCCTTCTTTTAAGAATTTTTGTTTTTCTTTTTCTATTTCTTCATATATTTCTGTTATTATTTCTGCTGAAGATAATCTAAACTCTTTATTCAGCTCAATATAATCTAATTTACTATCATTATTTTTATCTGCTACATATATTTTTTCTAGTATATATTTATCTATATAGTTTAATTTCTTTATCTCTTCTTCTTTCTTATAGTTTATCTCTATATTTTCATCTTTTACTGTTATATATCCATAAATATTTAACTTCATTATAATTGCTTCTATTAGATTTTTTGTTTCCATCCTATTTACATATATATCTCTATCATATAATGCATATGCTTTAATTAAATCATCTCCAATATTAGCTTTAAAATTTTCTTTAATATCATCTTTTTTTAATTTAAAACCATTTTCTATTATACCACCTATAATCCTTATGATATAATCTAATATTTGATATGTGATTAATATATATACTGCATATAATAGGTATTTCTTATATATATATGATATATAATCTCTTTTTTCTTTTCTTGTTTTAAATGTTTGAAATCTTGTTTCATGTTTTTCTACTAATTCTTCTGGTGTTGGGAATACTATTTTTTCAAACTTTTCTCCATATTCTTTTTTAATTGTATTTTCTGGAACTATCATATACAAATCAACTTCAGACATTTTAGGCATATTTACCACTTTTAAATTAATACTTTTATCATGTATTTTTAAATTGCTTGTAGGAATTCCATTTACTAATGTTCTTACTTCTTCCATATTTATATCATTATTAAAAGTAATATTCAAACTATAATTATTTACCCATTTTGCATAAATATTTTCTTGCCATTCTTTTTCTTTTTTTTCTTTTTCAATTATACCTGGAAGAGTTTCTATCTTATTATTTTTTTCCTTTTCAGTATTTTTAACGATCTCTTTTTCATTAATCCTATAATCTATTGCAAAAGGAAATTCAAAAGCATATTTATCATTAAACTTTTTAACAATTTGTTTTGTTGTATATTCAATTTCATAAGAATCATATATTATACTTTTATCAAAAGCTATATAGTTTTCTGCCTCAACAAATGAAATCTTATGCTTTCCTAATATATTAATACCATATATTCTTATATTTCTTGCCTCTAAATTTAATATATCAATATATTTCTTCACTTTCTCATTATATGTTAAATTATTCTCAAATCTAACCTTTTCTATAACCTTAACAGTACCATCTTCCATTATTTCAATATTTTGTACTATATTATCTATTTGTGTTATCCCGATGTTCTGTTGGAACTAAAATTATTAATATACATAGCATAAAAATCAATGCCTTATATATTTTCTTATACATGCCTTTTCTTCTCATTATTCTTTTGTACCTCTACAATAATATTTATCTAATATACATTATATATTAGATATTATCATCTTTTCTATATATATTATAAAATGTGTAGAATTTGTAAAATTATATTAAAAATATTCTGATATTCCTTCTAAATCTCCAAAATCCATCTGTCTTAATACTTCATATAATATAATTGCTACACTATTAGATAGATTTAAACTTCTTATACCTTTACCCATTGGTATTCTAATTGCTTTTTCCATATTATCTTTTATTAAATCTTCTGGTAACCCTTTTGTCTCTTTACCAAACATTAAAAATATATCTTCATTAAAATTATATTTTACATCACTATACCTATTTTTTGCTTTAGTTGTTGCAAGATATGTATTATTAAGTCCATATTTTGATATATAATCTTCTAAGCTTTCATGTATTTCTATATCAAGCTTATCCCAATAATCAAGTCCTGCTCTTTTTACTGCTTTTTCTGATATATCAAACCCAAGTGGTTTTATTAAATGTAGTTTTGCTCCTGTTACTGCACATGTCCTACTTATATTTCCTGTATTTGCTGGTATTTCTGGTTCTACCATTACTATATGTATCATTCTATTCTCCTTCTATATATTCCATTACAATTATATATTATATACTTTTATTCTTAAATATACAAAAAAGAGAGGCATTCGCCTCTCCTCTTTTTAAAATTTTTAAGTTAATTTCCACATCATTTCTTTTATAGATATATTTTCATCATGTCCTATCTCTTCACATATGTCTTCTATAATTCTATACGAATTTGCTTCAAAATCATACAATTGAGTTATAACCGTAATTATGTTTTGATGAAATTTATCTCTTATTTTTTCTATTTCATATTTTATAATACCGTTCCTATTAAAATATGTTATTTCTTCAGAAATGAACTGTGTTTCTTGCTCCAGTTCCTTTCTTTCTTTTAAAAGATCCATTTTTGCTATAGAAGATGTTCTTACATCTTCTAAATATTTTACCATGAATTGATTAATTTTTTTTAGAATTTGTTCTACTTCCAAATACCGAGATTCATCATAAAATATTTTTAATTCCTCTAATTGCTTCAAGTACATCTCAGTTTTTAACTCTAAACCTTGAGCTATAAGCACCGAATTTACATTAAAACTCGAATCTGTAATAATATAGTTCATGTAAATCATCTCCTTTAATTATATAATAAAAAATTTAAAACTAAATGTATTTATAAACTTGTTCTATTTCATTTATAGAATAAACTTTTTTATTATATTCTATTGATATATCTTCTAATTGTGTTTCTTTTAATTTTTCTAATAACTCATAGATATAATCTTTTAACATATATCTATATTTTCTTGAAACGATTTTGTTTTTTATTTTTTTTATTTCAAGAATTTCTTCTTCTAACTCCTTTTGACTAATTTCACTCATTTCTTCCCACATCATTTCAGTAATTGTTTTATCGCTGTAATCATGTAATGATAATTCTATTAAATCTTTTATCGTTTCCATTCGTTCTTTAAAATTTTCTAATTCCATATTATTTGTTAAAACTTTATTCTGAATTAAAAAATTCATTAATGTTAGAGTTTCCTCTATCATTATCTTAATCATTGTTAATTTTTTTAGTTGTTCTTGATTAATCTTAAAATTGTTTGTTCTGTTCATATCTTTTTTCATCTCCCTTTAAAGTGTATTAATCAATACACTCTTTATTTGATTTATATTAAAATTATATCACAGTTTTACATAAAAAAAAAGGATATAAGCTAATATATCCTTTAAAAGGTGAATTTTATATCTTTTCAATAATAATTTTCTCTTGATTTTCCTTTAATTTTTCTAGTTCTAGAATATCATCAAATAAACTTTTAACAAAAATATCAAATTCTAAAGGATAACTTCCTTTTGGAAAATCATTTTTTTTCTCAAATTCTTTAATTGTTTTTCTCTCTTTTTTATATTTTTCTATCAAATAGGAATTATTCTCTTCACTTTCAATCAAATTATTTCTTATCGGATTTCTATGAAATCTTTCAGAATATATTTCCATATATTCTGAAATCTCTTTGTTAAAATCTTGTAATTCCTTAAGTATTTTTTTAAATCTATCTTGTTTCATATATTTTTTTAAATTTTTTAATCGAAAAATATTATATTTTACTCTTATTCTTAAGTCAAAAAAAGTTTTAACTACTTCTTTTGTAAAAAATCTATCATTCAATGATAACATAACTATCACTTCCTTTTATTATGATTTTATATAAATTCACCTATTTATTTTTTCATTTTAAATTCTTAATAAAGAATTCAATTACCTCCTTTTCGTTTTTAGTATATCATAACTATAGTTTTAAAAAAAGGATATATTGCTAAAATATACCCTTTTGTTTCTTTTATTATACTTTTTTATTATTTTGTTGTTTCTTATTATATATTATCTCTTCTAATAACCTCAACAATATCTTGGCTCTTAATAGACTTCTTAGCAAAGAATGTACTTACAAATGTAATTCCATATACAAGTATTATACTTATAGCAAGTGCTATATAGTTTATACTTCCAAGCATATCTGCTATAAATCTAAAGTCTATATTAACCTGTCCTTTGTCTATTATAACTTTTGTTGCAAATAATAATAGTAGAGAAACAACTGTACCAAAAATAATACTTCTTAAACATGCAATATAGTTTTCACCTCTAAGCATCTTATCAAATTGTTTATCACTCATACCAACTGATTTTAATATTGCAAGTTCTCTACTACGAAGTAATATGTTTATTGTTATAGTTGTAAATATGTTTACAACTGACATTAATATTACTAGTATTAAGAATCCATATAGTAATAATTGGAATATTGTTATCATTCCTTTAATCATACCTATAACCCCTGCTGGTGTCATTATTGTTTCAGTAAACATTTGTAATTTACCAAAGTCATATTCTTTTTCAAGGTTTTCTTGTTGTTGTTTCTTCATTATATCTTGTATTTTCTTATCACCTTTTAAATCACTTTGATAAAATCCTCTAAAGCTCATACCATGTTCTTCATTTCTTACAATATTTGCAAATGTTTTTTCATTTACATATGCTTGTACATATGTTACATTTGATGATCCTGCTGTAAGATTTAACTCAGTATTTACTGGTGCTTTTGCTACCTTAAGCTTATTCCCATTTATTTCTAATTCTTTTCCTATTATTTTAGATTCATCAAATATTGGTTTTTCTACTAATATTCCATTTTCTTCTAAAACTTCAACATTACTTAAATATACTTCATTATCTTTTATTTCACCTAAACCAAACTTATCTTTATTATTATAATTCTTATTTGTTACAAATTGAATTGATATTTGTTTTTTAGCTTTTTGTCTTGAAGCATCATCTGAGCTTTTAAACTTCTTCTTTAAATAATTATCTGTAATAGTTTTTAATAACTCTTCCTTATTATCTACTTTTTCTAAATATTCTAATGCACTTGCAAGTACTACTCTATTAACTTTTAAAGAATCTTTAGATTCTATTTGTTTAGTATAGTCTTCCATACCAAATTTAATCATTTCTTGTACATCTTTTTCAGAATATTTAACATCAGATTTTTTCCTATTGTTAACCGAACCATCTTTATGTACTATATTAAGATGTGTCATTTCAACAATATTACCATTTTTAAATAATGAACTTGTTTGTGCTTCTAATAATGATATTTGCCCATTTATTTGAGCTCCTAATGTCCCTATAACAAATATTAAAATAAATGCTATAGCAAGTTGATAATGTTGCTATTCTAAATCTCTTTTTAGCCCTTTTCATGTTCTTTCTTGCAAGGTCAAATTCTATTCCAAATAATTTTTTAGATATATTAGATGTTTTTACTTTTTTAGTACTTACTACATAATCATCTTTTCCTCTAATATTTTCTATTGGTGATATTCTTGTACTCTTTATAGCTGGAATCATTGCAGCTAATATTACTGTTATACCTGTTGATATTGCAACTAAATAGAATGCATGTATATTTGTTGTATATATAAGTGACATTTGAAGATCATTTTCAACTCCCATACTCTTTATCATATTTACTAATGTATCGTTTATATATCCAACTACCAAATAGTCTCCTATCATACCACATATATATCCTATAACAATACCTGCCACTGATAGCACTAATGCTTCAAATAATATCATAACATATAGGCTTGAATTTTTTATACCTAATGATTTTAATATACCATATTGTTTTCTTCTTTCAACTAATGATAAGTTAAATGAATTATACATTATAATTATTCCAGATACTGCTACTATAACTATAAGGACATTTCTCATCATTTCTAATGTAGCTATAACATTATCTGTAGAACTTTCATATCCTTGTAAATTTGCATTTTGTAATCTTAATAGGCTCTTGTTTACAGCCATCTTTATACTTCCATTTTTAGAATCTTCTTTTAATGTTTTTGATATTTCTTCTGCTGTATCTTTTACTTTTTTCCCTTTATCTTTTATATATATACCAAAAATCTTACTTACTGCTTCTTTCTTTTCTTCTTCTGTAGCTATTTTAACTATTCCTATATTTGCCTCTGAATCGTTTGAATCAAATGCATTATTTACATATCCTACAATTTTGTATTCTTTACCATTCATAGTAATAGTTGTACCTATATTAAAAGTATATCTTGCTGTTTTAGATGCTTTTTGTAATACAATTTCATTTTCATTTTCTGGAAGTCTTCCATCTATTAATCTAAAATTATATCCTTTTAAATCTTCCTTATTTACTCCTAGTATATCTACCCCTAAATATGGGTTTAATATTGCTTCTTCAAATTGTTTAACTTCTTCTTGTTGCTTATTATAGTCTTCCCCATCTTTGTTTAATTCATATTTTTGAATATACCATTTACTAGGTTTAAGCTTACTCATTTGTTTTTGTATTTCTGCTTGTATTTCTTCATTTGAATGAGTATCAAAATAGTCTTTCCCCTTTTCCTTTGCTATATCTTCTTGTATTTTTCCCTTACTTAAAGCTTTTGAAATAGTATAATATTCCATAACCTTTTCAGTATTCTTATCTTTTAAAAGATTCTTATCATAATTTTTGTCTACATTTTCAACTGAAATACTATAATCACCTTTTGTTTCTTTAAATGTTTTTTCTAAACCTTTAATTGCACTTTCATACATAATGCTTATACCTGCAAATGTCGCCACAGTTATAATTATCATTACTAATGTTGTAATTGTTCTATTCTTGTTAAGCATTAAATTTTTCCATGAAAGTTTTATAATATCCTTCATCTATTTCTATTCTCCTATCTTTTCTCTTAGTCTCTATTGTTTATTACATCACTCTTAACATTTCCGGTCTTCTATAACTATCATTCTACCTGCTCTTCTTGCAAGCTCATCATCATGTGTTATCATGATTATAGTATGTCCTTCCTTCTTGTTTAATTCTTCTAAAACTTTCATAACTTCTTCTGCATTCTTACTATCTAAATTACCTGTTGGCTCATCAGCAAGTATTATAGCTGGATTATTAAATAATGCTCTACCTATAGAAACTCTTTGTTGTTGTCCTCCTGATAATTGATTTGGAAGTTTCTTTCTTTGTTCTGTTAATTCCAATGTTTCTAATATCTTATTTAATCTTTCCTTATCTATCTTTCTTCCATCTAAACTTGCAGGCAATGTTATATTTTCTTCAACATTTAATATTGGAAGTAGGTTGAAAAATTGGTATATTATCCCCACCTTATTTCTCCTATATCTTGCAAGTTTACTACCTTTAAGTTTACGAATTTCTTCACCATCTACTAAAATACTTCCACTTGTTGGTGTATCTACCCCTCCGAAGCATATGTAATAATGTTGATTTACCACTTCCTGATTTACCAACTATAGCTACAAATTCTCCTTTTTGTATATCTAAGCTAATACCATTTAATGCTATTGTCTTATTTTCTTTTTTTCCATATTCTTTTCGTAAGTCTCTTACTTCTACTATACTCATAATTATTCCTTTCTTTTTCTCTAAACTTTAATTTAGATATATTAGTATTATACCACTCGATTATTTTAGTTTAAATATTTAAATATTATTTTTTTATAAATTCTTTCAAATACATTTTTTAATTAAAATTGCTATCATAATTTTAAAACTAAAAAAGACCATATGTATTACTACATATAGTCATTTATGGCGCCTCTTGTAGGA
>CAUULU010000041.1:0-8442 GCA_963546185.1 uncultured Eubacteriales bacterium
AAGATGATATAATAACTATGTAATATTAAATTTTATGAGGTGTAGAATGGAAAAGTATTTCTTAATTAGAAACAGAAGAGTTGTTAAAGCAATATTTAATGATTCAAGAATAAGGCTAGCAGACTTAGCATATGAATATATTGATGGAGAATGGGAAAAAATAAGTCCAAATGTTGTAAATGATAGATTAATGGGATATGATTCTACAGAAACAACAGGTTCTAAAATAGGTAATTCAGAAGTAATAGAAGAGATAAGAGAGATTCCAGCAGATGAGATTAATGAATATTTAAAATAGTTATAATAATTTATAGGAGGGACTTATGGAATTTAAAGTAGATGACAATATTGTTCTAAAAAGTTTTTCTGTAGATGATACAGAAGAAAGATATGATATTATTGATAAAAATAGAGAGTTTTTGAAAAAATGGCTTGGATGCCTTGATTTTTATCATAGTAAACAAGATGTAATTGATTTTACACAGGTGTGCTTAAATAATGAAAAAAATAATATATCATTACCATTAGCAATATATTATAATGGAAAATTTGCAGGTAGTATTGAACTTAAAGATTTAGATTTTAGAAATAAGAAAACAGAAATAGGTTACTGGCTTGCAAAAGAATTTACAGGAAAAGGAATTATGGTAAAAAATACAAAGTTTATGATAGATTATGCATTTAATGAATTAGATTTAAATAGGGTAAGTATTTTAACAGCTACAGAAAACTATGCAAGTCAAGCAATACCAGAAAAGTTAGGATTTACTAGAGAAGGCTTGATTGAAGATAATGAATGTCTTTATGGTAAATTCTTAGATAACTATATTTATGGAATGACTAAAGAAAAGTGGAATGGTAAATAATGTAAAAGTTAAAATAATAGCTTTTACATTATTTTTGTATATATAATAGTAAAAGTAAGTTATATAGTATATAATAGAAAATGAAAAAATATATATGGAGAAATATGAAAGTAGCAATAATAGGTGGAGGGCCTGCCCGGAATAATGGCAGCAATATCAGCACTTAAGAATAATCATGAAGTTTGGTTATATGAAAAAAATCCTATTCTTTTAAAAAAGTTACTTATAACAGGTAAGGGAAGATGTAATATAACAAATGATATGGATATCCTTAAGTTTATAGACATGATTGAAAGTAATAAGAAGTTTATGTATAAGGCGTTTACAAGTTTTACTAATAGAGATATTGTAAGTCTTTTAAATAGAAATGGGTTAGAAACAAAAGTAGAAAGAGGACGGAAGAATATTCCCTGTTACTGATAAATCAAAAGATGTTGCAGAAGCACTTATTTCAGAATTAAATAAGTATGGGAATACGCTGAGGTTAAACTTAAAAAATGCTGTGAAAAATATATCAGAATCTGATGGTAAAATATCTGTTTTAGATTCTAAAGGAGATACAAATATTTTTGATAAGTGTATAATTGCAACAGGAGGAAAGAGTTATCCTTTAACAGGAAGTACTGGAGACCGGATATGAGTTTTCTAAAAAACTTCGGACATAATGTTGTACCAATATTTGGAGGACTTATTCCTTTTAATATTTATGATTCAGATAGTATAAAAAAGGTGCAAGGAATAACGCTTAAAAATGTAAATGTTAGTCTAATAATAGAAGAGGAAAAGGTATTAGAAGAATTTGGAGAGATACTATTTACACATTTTGGAATATCAGGACCTACAGTACTTAGAATATCAAGTAAATTATATAATTTAGTAGCTAAAAAGTACAAGATTAAGGGAGAGGATTTAAGAAAAACAGATAAATTAGAAGAAAAGTTAAATGAACTATTTAAAGAAAGAAAAATAGTTATTTCAATAGATTTAAAACCAGGACTTGAACTTGAAAAAGTAAAAAGAAGAATTGAAAGAGATTTTGAGGAAAATATTAACAAGGAGATAAAAACGGTTATAAGGGGGCTGATGCCTGAAAGCTTTGGAGAAGTATTCCTTCAAAAACTTGGTATAGATGAAACTAAGAAGATAAATATTATTACAAAAGAAGAAAGAAATATGATAATAACAGCTTTAAAAGATTTTAGAATAGAACTATTATCATATAGGGATATAAAAGAGGCGATAATAACACACCGGAGGAATTGATACAAAAGAAATTAATCCAAAAACAATGGAAAGCAAGATTGTTAAAAATATATATTTTGCAGGAGAGGTTATAGATGTAGATGCATTAACAGGAGGATTTAACCTACAAATTGCATATTCTAGCCGGATATTTAGCAGGAATGCTAGAAGAATAGTAAAAAATAAAAAGGTTTAAAGTTTAAAATAAATTTAATAAATGAAAGAGGTAAATTATGAAAAAGAAATATATAATGGGAAATTGGAAAATGAATATGCTTCCAGATGAAGCAGCAAAATACATGGAAGGTATAAATAGATTAACAACAATGTTAAAAGGAAAAGAAGATGTAAGAAAAATAGTACTTTTTGTACCATCAGTAGATTACTATATTGCAAACTTAATGAAAGAAGAACAAATATATGTAGGACTTCAAAATATGTATTTTAAAGACAAAGGAGCATATACAGGAGAAATATCATATGAAATGGTAAAAGCATTAAATGCAGAACATGTACTTGTAGGACATTCAGAAAGAAGAGAAATATTTAAAGAAGATGATAGCATAATTAATGAAAAGGTAAAAGCTGGATTAAATAATGGTATAAAAGTTGTGTTATGTGTTGGAGAAAGTGAAGAAACATATAATGAAGGGAAAACAAAAGAATTTGTAGAAAACCAAATAGTAAAAGCTTTAGAAGGTATTTCAAAAGAAAATATATCAAATGAAGAAGATCTAATAATAGCATATGAACCAATCTGGGCAATAGGAACAGGTAAAGTTTGTAGCAGTGATGATGCAGATAATATGTGCAGAGTTATAAGAGATAAGGTGAAAGAAATATTAGATATTGATGTTCCAGTATTATATGGTGGAAGTGTAAATGAACAAAACTCAAATGAAATATTATTAAAAGAAAATATTGATGGAGTATTAGTAGGAGGGGCAAGTTTAGATCCAGAAAAATTTGCTAAAATAATATATTCAGGACATAAATTAGGAGAATAGTATAAAAATTAGATGAGAAACAAAGAAACTGACAAAGCTTTAGAAATAGCAAGTCAAATTCAAGAATTAATTTATTATATAATACCGGAAAAATGGAAGAATATTGAATTATATATAAGTATGCCAGATTCTAGAATAAGAAAAGGAGAATTATTCTTCTATTATTTACCAAATAGTATATTTAAAAGACAGTATATAAATTGTTATGAAGTACCATATATGTTTAATATATCAGAAAAAGAATATTCAGATATAATGTCAAAACTATATAATAAGTTTATGATTTTAAAAGAAGAATTGAATAAAAATAATAGACAGATAGAAGAAATTTATGTACATATAACAAAAGAAAAATATGTGTATGAAATAGCTACAGATAATGTAAGACTAAGAAAAGAAAATATTGAAAGAAATATGTTAAATCTTTTTAGTTCATATGAAAATCATATAATATGGAGATATTTAAATTTAAATATACTTCCAGAGGATAAAAAAGAAAAAAATATTATAACAAGATATTTAAATACAGTATTTCCAAATTTAGAAAATGAAAAAATAAGTTTTGATATAATTGATGAAAATATAAAAAGTATAGTTGATTTTGAAAAAATACTTACAGTAGAAGAAGCTATTGCAAGAAGTATTTATGAGAATAAGAAGAAAGAAAAAAAGAAAAAAGAAGAATTATTTGATGACTATAATGAAGAAAATTTAGAAAAAAATAATAAGAAAAGTTTGTTTAGCAATATATTTAATAAGTTTAATAAAAATGTTGAGGAAAATGATGGTTATGAACTAGAAATAGAAAAAGAAAAATTTTTAGATATAAACAAACAGGATGAAGACTTAGAAAACTATATATTAGAAGATAATTCAGGATTATGGGATGAAGGAAATGTGGAATGGATTGATGATATAGATAGTTTAGAAGATAGTATTAAAGAAAAAAATGAGAAAAAAGTAAAAAAAGATAAAACAGAAGAAAAAGGATTATTTGATTAATGGAAGGAATATTAATAACAGTAGCATTAGTACTACTTACAATTATTATAGCGATTGTATCATACATGGTATACAATATTAGAATGGCAGGAATGGAAGTAAATGACTTTTGGGATTTTATAAAATCTACAGAAAAACTAAAAAAATTATATGCATTTAGTAAGATATATGAAAATTTAGATATACAAGAACAGATAATATTTATAAAAGAAGCAGAACAAGTATTTTCAGCATTTGAAAAAGTACCAACAAAACTATGGGAAGATGAATATCAAAAATATATGAAAGTATTAAATAGATATCAAAAAGAAAAATTAAAATATTGGAAAGTAAATGAAAAGATAAATAAGCAAAAATCAGCGGCAGGAATTCTTAATATTAGATTAAGTACAATAGTTACAATATTATTAGCTATATATATAATTATACATGCAGTGAAAGATACAAAAATAATAGATGCAATTACTAAAATAGGAGAAATTATATAATGGAAGAATTGATTATAGATAAGAAAAAAGCATTAAAATATTTGATTATAATTATATTAATTCTTATAGGAATAAGAGTATATTTTGGATATCAAAAAGAAGACTTCTTTATGGATGAAACATTTTCATATACTTTAATGAATATGAAAGAAGGTGCAGGAATGATACAAACTGCACCTGAACTTAATAATACATGGATATCAGGTGATAAGATAAAAAATATGCTTACAGTAAGTACGGATGAAATTTTAAGATATGATACTGTATATTATAATCAAACACAAGATGTTCACCCACCACTATATTATTTCTTGCTGCATACAGCAAGTGCATTAAGTTTTGGGAATTTTACTAAATGGACAGGAATAATTTTAAATATAATTATATTTGTAGGAATATGTGCAGTATTATATATAATAGGTAAGAAAATATTTAAATCAACAATATGGGCACTTGTGTTAGTTGCAATTTATGGTGTTTCTACAGGAGGAGTGTTTAGCACAATATTTATAAGAATGTACGAACTTTTAATATTTTTTGTACTATTATATTTAAATAAAGTTATAGATATATTAAAGAAAAATGTTATAGAAAATGAGAGCATTAGTAAGAAAGATATAATAGAACTTATTACTATATTTGTATTTGGAATGCTTACACATTATCATTTTATAATAATTTCAGTTCTTATATCAGCAATACTATTCATAATAATGCTATTTAAAAAAGTTAAATTATCAAGAATATTAACATATGTTGGAATAAATATTTTAGGACTTTTAATATATAGTCTAATATATCCAAGTTTTTACATACATATGTTTGGAACACATAGAGGAACAGAAAGTGCAGGTAATCTTTTAAATTTATCAGATTATGTAGATAGAATAAAAGATACAATAAAAGTCTTTGATACTAATGTTTTTGCAGGTATTCGGACAGGTCATAATACCTATTATTATAGTGTTTATAGCACTTGCAGTGATTAAGAAAATATTAGAAAATGGATTTAAAAAAGTAGATAAAGATAAAGAAAAAGAAGAGATTAAAAATAATAATAGTAAAGGGTATGAAGATATAAATAAATATATAATAATTATAATTAGTTTTATTATAATATCATACTTATTACTAATTGCTAAAATTGTACCATTTTTAAGTATAAGATATTTCTTGCTAATTGTACCAAGTATATATATTTTAATTACATATATATTTAAATTTGTGATGGAAACATTAGTAAAAAAAGATTTTTTTAGAATATCATTAGTAATACTAATAGTTTTAGGATATATGGTAGTATCATTATCATCAGCAGAAAAAAATGAATTCTTGTATAAGGGAAGTAACAATATGTATAAGAATATAGAAAATACTGGTGTAAAAGATATAATGTATTATTATAAGAATTTTTATGAAGTAAATAATGATCTTCCAAGATATATTAATGGATATAATATATATTTTTCAGAAATAGATAAATTGGAAGAAAAAGATAATAAGAGTATAGAAGAGATAAGAAAAAAAGAAAAAATTAATCTATTCTTACATAATAATGATTTAGATAAAATTGATAAAATTTTAAAGAGATTAAATGGAGAATATAAGGTAATTAAAGAAAATAAAACTTTTTACGGTAAAATGTATTTGCTTTCAAGATAATTAATGAATTAAATTTGAAAAATATCAAGAAACATGCTAAAATAGATATGAGATTATTGTATTTAGTAAAAAGGAGCAAATAATGGAAGTATTAATTATCTTAGCAGTAATAATTGCAATTATATTAGTTGCAAGTATAAAAATAGTAAATCAAGCAGAAGTATATGTAATAGAAAGACTTGGTAAATTTAGTAGAGTAGCAAGACCAGGATTAACACTTATAATACCAGTAATTGATAAAGTAAGAGCTGTAGTATCATTAAAAAAACAAATAATGGATATAAAACCACAAGAAGTTATAACAGTAGACAATGTATCTATAGCTATAGATACAGTTGTTTTTTATCAAATAGTAGATCCTGTAATGGCAATATATGAAATAGAATCATTATCTTTAGGGATAGAAAATTTAGCAGTTTCAGCAATGAGAGATGTTATAGGAAAGATGGAACTAGATGAAACATTTAGTTCAAGAGATAAGATAAATGCAAAACTAAGAAAAGTATTAGATGAAGCAACTATTTCATGGGGATGTAATGTAGAAAAAGTAGAAATAAAAGAAATAAAGATTCCAAGAGATATACAAGAATCAATGGAAAAACAAATGAATGCAGAAAGAAATAAGAGAGCTGCACTTCTTCAAGCAGAAGGAGAAAGACAATCAGCAATAACACTTGCAGAAGGTAGAAAACAAGCTAAAATTTTAGAAGCAGAAGCAGATAAAGAAGCACAAATAAGAAGAGCTTTAGGGGAAGCAGAAGCTATAAAACAAATATCTGAAGCAGAAGCTAAAAAAATTGAAATGGTATATAATGCTATAAAAGCAGCAAGTCCAGATGATAAATTAGTACAACTAAAAGCATTAGAAACATTAAATGAAGTAGCCAAAGGTGATGCAAATAAAATATTTATACCGTTTGAAGCAACATCAGCACTTCGGAACTTTAGGTGCACTTACAGATGTATTAAAAGATAGAAAAAAAGAAAAAGAAAATAACAAAGAAAAATTTAATCACAATAATAAAAAATAATAAAACATAAAAATATAAAAACACAAAACTCAAATAATGTAAATAAATAAAGGGGTATAAATGTTAAAAGAAAAAAAATCAAAGAATACAGATGAAGAAATTGTTGTTGGAAGAAAAACAGCAAAAGAAGCAATGGAAGAATTAAACAGAAGAGAAGAAAGCATGGCAGAAGAAGATGCTTCAGAAAGTACTGTTAAAAATATATTAAATAAAGTAAAAGAAAAAGGTGGAACAATTACATATGGAGAGTTAGCAGCAGAACTTCGGAGATGTTAATCCAGATGAAATTGAAGACATATTAAATAAATTTGAAGATGTAGGAATTGACTTACTTAAACAAGATGACGATATATCTGAAGAATTTATGGATTTAGATAATATAGAAGAAATAGAAATAGATGATGCTAAATATGCAAGCATAATTGATGAAATAAGTGTAAATGACCCAGTAAAACTATATTTAAGAGAAATAGGAAAAATACCACTACTTACTGCAGAAGAAGAAATAGAATTTGCAACAAGAGCTTTAGAAGGTGATGAAGAGGCAACAAAAAGATTAGTTGAAGCAAACTTAAGACTTGTTGTATCAATTGCTAAAAAATATGTAGGAAGAGGAATGTTATTCTTAGACTTAATTCAAGAAGGTAATATGGGACTTATAAAAGCAGTAGAAAAATTTGATGTGACTAAAGGTTATAAGTTTAGTACATATGCAACATGGTGGATAAGACAAGCAATAACAAGATCAATAGCAGATCAAGCAAGAACAATAAGAATACCTGTACATATGGTAGAAACAATTAACAAGTTAGTAAGAACACAAAGACACTTACTTCAACAATTAGGAAGAGAAGCAACAACAGAAGAACTTGCAGAAGAACTTCGGATTTACGGTAGAAAAAGTAATAGAAATTCAAAGAATATCAGTAGATCCAGTATCATTAGAAACTCCAGTAGGAGATGAAGAAGATACACATTTAGGAGATTTCTTACCAGATGAAGAAACTCCAGCACCACATGAATCAGCATCATATCTATTATTAAAAGAACAATTAGAAGAAGTTATGAAAAATCTTACTGAAAGAGAAGCAATGGTATTAAAACTTAGATTTGGACTTGATAATGGTAAAGGAAGAACATTAGA
>CAUULU010000042.1:0-8427 GCA_963546185.1 uncultured Eubacteriales bacterium
TTATTAATGTTACCCCATTATTATTTTTATATATTTTTCTTTCCAATTTATTATCCTTTTTCAATATATTTTATTGTTATTTTTCTAACTGTTATATCTTCTTCTTTTTCTATCATTATTTTCAAATATCTATCTGGTAATGCTTCTATTATAATATCTGCCCATTCTATAATACATAGTGCTCTATCATAATATTCATCTCCACCCATATCATAAAATTCTTCTATATCTGAAAGCCTATATACATCAAAATGATATATTTTTTCATTTTTATCTGAATATTCATTAACAATAGTAAACGTTGGGCTTGAAATCTGTTCTTCCATACCATATTCTCTTAAAATACCTTCAGTAATCTTAGTTTTTCCGAACTCCCAAATCTCCTATTAGACATATATGTATATAATTATTTTCTTTTTTGTATTTTTCCTTTAAAAGTTTAGCTATCTCTTTTCCCACTTTTTTTGTTTCTTCTTCTGTTTTTGTATAGATAACAACCTCATTCTTATTATCAAATACACTTTCTTCTAATTTCATTCTACTCTACTCCATAATACCTTAACTACTATATCTTCAGTTATCTTAGTAGTATTTTCAATATTCCATCCTTTAAAAATATATCCTTGTCTTATAGGGCTAGTTAATCCATTTTTTTCTAAAATTTCTGCTACAGTTGTTCCTTTCTCAACTATTGCAGAAGGGAATGTTCCTATTCCTCCATCTAAATCAAATGAACATATTACCCTTGTACCTAATTCCTTATATGAAATCCATTTTGCTACATATGTTGTATTTTCATATACTTTAGTAAACACATTTTTATCCCATTCAACAAATACATATCCATCTTTTCTTGGTATTGCTGGGAATTTTGGTATACTCCCCTTTTCTATAATGTATCTTTCTAAAATAATATTATTATCTGTAAATCTTATTTCAACTTCTTTTTCACTCACCTTTGAATATGGTGGAAGTTTAACTGTTGTTCCATAATTTGGTGTATTAACTGTATTTCCTGAATTTCCAGTAACATTTGAATTATTGTCATTACTATTTTCTTGATTCTTCACATCTTTATTAACAGTTTCTTTAAATTTTTCTATTTTATCTTTTTCTATTTCATCATCGATTATAATATCATCATATTTAAAGGCTTTTTCATCTATTCTCTTCTTATTTATTACAGCTAATATGTTTATATCAAAATCTAGTTCTTCTAATATATTATTAATATTTATAGCCTCTTCTTTTTCTTTACCATTCTCATTTTTCTTAACTATTACATGTATAACATTATTTTCTTCTGTTATTTTCCCTATATTATATGTAGGATTTAATTTTTTCAAAAGTGCTATATATGTATTTTTTGAACTATATCCACCTGCCTTATATAGTCTTACTAAAAATTCTCTTAACTTCTTTTCTTCTTCTGAAATATTATTTTTCCCTAATACTTTTCCTGTAATCTCATCAATATATTTTTCTATATCTTGAATACTACTTAATTCTCTTTTCTTCTCCTTAGGATTTTCTACTTTTGTCTGCTCTTTTATAACAATATCATCATTTTTAAGTCTATTTTTCGATAATGTAACAAAAAGCATACAAATTATTATAACAAGTATAGTAAGTACTAAAGATATTACCACCCCCTTATACTGTTTTAAGTTTTCTTTTAAATAGAAAAGCTTTTTCCATAATGGATCATCATTTTCATATTTTAAATTATTTCTTATCCTAGAAATTCTTCCTCTTTTTTTATCTTTTGACATATTTCTCCTTAATATTCCTTAACCATATATTAATTATATTTAAAATATGTTTTTTATATTATTTTCATTTAATTGATTTTTTTGAATTATTTCATCTAAAATAGGATTTAAAACTATATTTTCACTCATCCCCTTATATATAACCTCTATATTTGCTCCTCTTGTAATATAGTCTTCTATAACCCCTTTTTCTTTAAGTGCATTTGCTACATCTACATATGTCTTATTCATATTTTCTGGTGTAAATTTACCTGCTGTATATGCTCCATTTAGTATTATACTTTTAGTCTCCTCTTTTATAACACTAATTGCATTTTCTTTTCTAACTTCTAATGAATAATTTAAAATACCATTATTCGAAAAAGTTGCAGATAATGTTATTCCTGTAAGTATTAACATTACTATAATAGTTATAACAAGTGTTAAAAGTGTAATTCCTTTTTTAGATTTTTTCTTATCTTCTTCCTCTTCATCATCTTTTTTCTTACCATCAAATAATATATCTTCATTTATATATTTTTTAAGATATTTATCTAACATTTCTTTACTCTCATTTTTTGTAAATAATCCCATTTTTTTCCTCTATAATCAATATAATTATTAATTATAATCATATTATATACAATTTAGTTTTTCAATTATTTTAAAATAAATATAATATTTAAAAAGAAAAATGATATTAAGATACAAAAAATAAAAAAAGAATGTAAAAATAAAATTAAAGACAATAAAATTAAATAAAATAAAACAAAAAAACGTAAAGTAAAATTAAATAGAATAAAAAAATAAAGGGCATAGCCCTTTAATATCTATAAAGTTATATTTAGTTAACTTTTTCTTTTAAGTTTTTACCTGCTTTGAAAACTGGTGCTTTAGAAGCTGGTATTATCATTTCTTCATTAGTTTGTGGGTTTCTTCCTTTTCTCTTAGCTCTGTGTCTAACTTCGAAAGTACCAAATCCTACTAATTGTACTTTTTCTTCTTTCTTTAAAGCTTCTGCTATAACTTCAACTAATGCGTTAACTGTAGCTTCTGTAGCTTTTTTTGTTTCTGCTGTTTTTGCAACGATTGCATCAACTAATTCTGATTTGTTCATGTTTCCCTCCTAATTTTTTTACATGAAATTTTAAATTAATTTAAAATTTTTCTTTTGTAAATAGGTTTAACCTATTAAATATAATTAAGTAACCTTAATTTACCTATAATATAGCATAGTGCTTTTTTTCTTGCAATATATAATTTGATTTTTTTTAGTTTTTTTAACTATTTGTAGGTATTTTGTAATATATTATTATCTTTTTATTCATTTTTCCTTAAATTTAAACATTTTTTCTAAATTAATTAGTTCCTAATATTCATCTTTCTTATTCTTATATTTGTAATAATTCATCATAAATATTATTATTCCAATTAATATTATAAGAAATATTGATGTCCCTTTTATATTAAACAGTATTATTGTTAGTATAAACATAGTAAACTGTAATGATATATATTGATTTAAACTATTTGCTAATATTATTGGTATCATTATATAAATAAAATACACTATAATTACTTTAAATAATGTTACTAAAAACACATTAAATTTTAGTATTGTACAACCATATACTAGAACAGAAAATATTATTCCTATTGCAAGTATACTTAAATCATCTGTTATTGCTGGTAATATATATCTTACTTTATTCCTAACTCTCTGCTTAATATTCTTACTTCTTGTTAGAGTAAAACTGTTTATACCTGTAAAATAATTATACATAGCATAATATGTTGATAAAAATGTGATTGTAATAATAACATAATTCATTAATCCTTCAAAACAACTTGAAACCAAATGTTCTATCTCTTCAAAACCGATTTTTATAATTAAAACTTAATATATTAGCCGTCTCTGATTTTACCAATCCTATATTTACTCCAATATATATTATTAATAATATTCTTATTGCTAATATAATATATCTTGTATAATTCTTATTTGAATATATAATTTTTTTAATATCATTAACTCCAAACATTTTTACCTCTTTACTAGTTAATCTCTTTCTTTTTAATTATAGAATTAAGCCATAAGATTAACACTATTGTTAATGGGATTGGATATAATAATCGTATATCAAACGCATCATGACTAGCATATGCAAAATAATATGTAGGTAAAAAAGCATATGTTCCTATTCCTAATTTAAAAATAGATTCTATTATTCCTGTAATTAATGAAGCTATGAAAAATATTCCGAAATAGTTAATAATCCCCATAAATTTCCCGAAAGCCTCTAAAAATAATATTGCAAGTATTGCTAATATATATGATGTTAAAATACTAAAACTTTGTTCAACAATAAATAATATTAGCTTATTATCCTTAAACATATATAAAATATTATCTTCTCTTATTGTATAATTAAAATTATAATTCATATTATTTCCAAGAATATTTGCTACTATAGCAATAATTATTATCATGCAAATATAATGTATTGCTGGAATTAAAGCATATTTAAACCTCTTCTTCCAACATTCTTTTAAAAATTCCTTATTTCTACCTATATTATATTTTATTATTCCATTCTTTCTACTTAAATATATAAATGCTGCAAATATTGCAACTATCCAAAAAATATGTACTCTAAATCCTGAATATATACTATATCCTGTTTCAAACCCAAATACATCACCTACTATTATCCAAAATGTTTCAATTCCTTCAGGTCCATCTATTGCATAATAATTATATTTTAATAATACATTTATACCTTCCCAATATAGCATTATTGTTCCTAAAAATAGTATTACCATAAATATTATTATTATCTTCAAATTTCTTTTTAAAAACTTACTTATTTTACTCATAAAATACCTTTCTTTTTATTTGAAAAATATATTTGCTATTTTAATATCAATACTCATCATTTTTATTCTTATATTTCTTATATATTAATGTTAAAACAAATATTATAACTGTAGCTAAATAGAATGTACTTGAACTATCTTCTTTAATATTATTCATCATTATTGAAAGTAATAATCCCATTGCACAATATGTAAAATATTGTTTTGAACTATTTGCTAAATATATTGGAATACATAGATAGATTATATATATAATTACAACTTTTATAAGTGTATTAATAAATACCAATAAGTTTAAAACCATAAATCCGTTTTCTATTATTCCAGCAATTAATCCTATTGCAAGTATACTTAAATCATTACCAATCGCATTAGAGATATATCTAAATTTCATTTTATCTCTTTCTTTAATATTTTTAGCTCTTGTTAATGTAAAATTATTTATTCCTGTAAAATAATTATACATTGCATAATATGTTGATATAAAAAGTATTACTAATAAAGGCTCTGTTGATATTCCTTTTATTGCTCCTGAAGTATCAAATTCCCAGCTATAATATAGATTATCACTATGATTAATTGCTCCATGACTATCTTGTCCTATAATTCCATATTTCATTCCAATTAAAATTATAAATGCTATTCTAAAAAATAATAATAAATATTTAAAAAGTTTCTTATGCTTATAAATAAACTTTTTTATAACATTTTCTTCTTTCTTTTTCATCCCTATTGGTTCCCTTTTGCTATTTTGCTTACTTTTCCATTTTCCATTTCTATTACTTCATCACATTCTTCTAATATTTCATCATTAATATGTGTAACTATTACTATTAATTTTCCTTTTTTCTTTTCTTCAAGTAATAATTCCTTTACTTTTACAACTGCTTTTTTATCTAATGCATTGAATGGTTCATCTAATAATATGTTTTTAGGATTATGCATAAATGCTTGTATTAATGCAACTTTTTGTTTTGTACCAAGTGATAATTCCGAAAATCTCTTTTCTTTATATTCTTCTATCTCAAAATATTTATACCACTTTTCTAAATCGATATCTTTACTATTTTCTGACATTTTCTTTAAATATTCTAAATTTTCAGTAATTGTATATTCATTAACCATTACTGGATTTTCTATTATTATCCCTGCATCTTCTATATAATTATTATTTTTTCTAATTTCATTCCCATCTTGTAGTACTTTTCCACTTGTAAGCTTATTATAACCTGATAAAGCTTTTAATATAAGCGATTTACCACTTCCATTTGCTCCTATTAATGCATACATTTTTCCATCTTCAAACTTTAAATTTATATCATTAAGTACCTCTAAATTTTTATACTTTTTATATCCATTTATAATTTCTAACATTATTTTCCCTTCCTTTTCTTAATTAATTTAATCTAAATTATACTTTTCTCTAATCTATATCTACCTTCTTCTTATTTATATAATAAAATAATAATATTAATCCTATCATACCTGGCAAAGGATTAAATATTGTATTTTCTAAATCACCATAGTTTGCATATACAAGATAATATCCTGGCATATAACTTAATATATCTAGTCTTACTCCTAGAATTGTATATAATATCAAATCTCTTACTATCATATGAGCAACCCACATTAATACAAAAAATAATATTGTACCTCTTAATTTTCCAAATGCTTCTAAACTTAATATTCCCATAACCGATAATATATATGTTCCAAACATTGTTATAATTTGTTCAAATCCAAATAATAATAATTGATTATCTTTTATACCATATAGAAAACTTCCTTCTTTTATCTCCAAGAAAAACTTATAATCTAAGTTGTTTCCTGTTGATATTGCCAACACTACCATAATTATTAATATAATTATATAATGCAAGACTGGAACAAATGCAAATTTTAATCTTTCTTTCCAAAGCTCTTTTTCATATTTATTATTTCTTCCTATATTGTACTTTATAATATTATGTTTTTTATTTAAATATATAAAGCTCATAAATATTACACTTATAGGGAATATTGTCATTCTTATCATTAAATATGTTCTAAACCTATTATCAAAACTTAATAATTCTCTTACAAATTCCCAATAATCTACTCTCATCCATTCTGCTGTTGAATGAAGTTTATAACTATTATATTTCCATAATACCTCTATAGCATTTTCATAAATCTGTGTAAGTTCAAATACAACTAAAATTGTAAAAATAATTATAGGTATTTTATTTGCTCTAAAAAATTTTTTTATTTTTTTCATTCATATCCTTTCCTTTAATATATAACTTTTAGTATTTTTTAAGAAATAAACAGCAATGTAATTATTATTCTTAATTAAAATCTATCTGGTGAAAATCTACCAGTAACTTTTGCATACCAATCCCACCAATTTTCTCTTTTTATTTTCAAATAAAATTCTTGTCCGGGATCTCCTTCTTTCATTTTATGTGTTGTTTTTGTACCTTCATAGGTTTTATTAGTATCACTTACTAACTGATTATAATAATTATACATTTTATGATCTACAAATATTTTTCTTCTACCATCTGAAGGATTATTTAATTGTAATGTATATTCTTTCCTACTTCTTACTTTATGTATCCTATATGTATCTTCCCAATTTATTCCATTTATTGTTTTTTCAAAATACCCTATTGCTGCATATGAACCTCCTGCTGTTATAATCATCGCAAATAATAAAGTTAAAAATATCATTTTTCTTATATTTGTGTTTATCATCTGTATATCCTCCTATATTTTATATTTTTACATTACTGTTTACTTCTCAAAAAATACTATAAAAGCCGAAGAAATAACTAAGCATTAATTCAAATTAATAACCCACTTATAACTCCAGCCTCCTTTCATTATTTTTTAATATTTATTTTTTATTCTTTAATTGATTTCAATATACTATATAATTGATATAATTAATATATTAAAATTCTTTTTTAACTTATTTGTATTTTTATTGTATTCCTTTTGTAATAAATAATAATTATATAATATCTTCAATTATTTTCTTGCCTCTAATTTTAATAATACATAATATATTAAAATACTAAATAATATTAATCCAAATATATATAGATAAATAGGAATATTATAGATAATATCTATCATTAGTATTCCTAACATTAATGATACAAATGATATTTCATATCTATCTGTAATTAATATACTAAATACTGCTATAAAATAGTAATATATTAATATTTTTAATGATGTTTCTATAAACATATAATTATTTACTATATTAATTTTATGAAAATACATAATTATAATTACAGCTAGTATAAGTACCATTAAATCTTTTATTATATATTTACTTGCAAATTTCATTCTTTTTATCAAATAATCAAAATAATTTTTACTCTTAATTCTTATAACATTTCCGAAGTCCCTCAGAAAAATTTAATATAAGTTTCAAAGTTCCCATATACATTATTATTACTATAATCATATGAAATATAATCTTATTTACATTTAATTCTCTTGTTCCATTATTTTCTATAGAATAAATAGAATTTATATCATTTCTTATAAAATTAATCGCTTCTATATTACTATTTCCAGACATCATTATAATTAAATTTAATATATATATTAATGAAACTACTCTTAAGAAGAAATACACTATTTTTAGTAATTGTTTTTTCATACTAATTCTCCTAAATTATATAATATTAAAATATATTATTACTATTTAAAAATACTTTTGCATCTTGCTTATTCTTAGACTCTGGTTGTATTTCTAATATATTAATATATCCGGTCATTACATTTAAATAATAACTTT
>CAUULU010000043.1:0-8295 GCA_963546185.1 uncultured Eubacteriales bacterium
ACAACAAGAGATGCAGTAGATACACCTATAGAGAATAAACATGGTAAATATACATTTATAGATACTGCTGGTATTAGAAAAAAATCAAAAATAAATGAGAGAATAGAAGAATTTAGTATAATAAGGTCAAAACTTGCAATAGAAAGAGCAGATATTTGTATGCTTGTTATAAATGCTGAAGAAGGAGCAACAGAACAAGATACAAAAATACTTCGGAATAGCACATGAACTTCGGAAAAGGTATAATTATTGTTGTAAATAAGTGGGATTTAATAGAAAAAGATAATACTACTTTTAATAAGTATTTAAAAGAAATTAAATTTAAATTTTCATATGCACCATATGCACCAATATTATTTGTATCTGCACTTACTCGGACAAAGACTTGAAAATATATATGAGTTAATAAACAAGGTAAAAGAAAATACTGTAAGAGAGCTAAAAACATCAGATATAAATAGGGTAATTGAGGAAAGTGTTGCATTATCACAACCACCTTCAGATAAAGGAAAGAAATTAAAGATATATTATGGTACACAATCAGGAATAGAGCCACCTACATTTACATTATTTGTAAACACAAAAGACTTATTCCATTTCTCATACCAGAGATATATTATGAATAATCTTAGAAAAATAGCAGATTTTGAAGGAGTTAGGATAAAACTTAATATTAAAGAAAAGGGGGAAAAAGCATAATGGAAATATATATATTAGTAACAACTGCAATTTTCTCATATCTTATAGGTAATATAATGTTTGCAGTAATTATAACAAAGGCATTTAAAGGATATGATATAAGGGAAAAAGGTAGCCGGAAATGCTGGTACAACAAATGTAATTAGAAATTTAGGATTTGTTTCTGGAGCTTTAGTATTTATACTAGATGCATTAAAAGGAACACTTAGTATATTTCTTGCATATCTTATACATAAAGTTACAAATACAAATATAGGAATAGAATATTTAGTAACAATTGCCGCTCTTTTAGTAATAATCCGGACATACATATCCAGTAATGTTTGGATTTAAAGGTGGAAAAGGTGTTGCTACAATGATAGGGATACTTGCAGCAATAAATCCTATAGTTTTAGGAATATTAGTTGTATATGGAATAATCTTGTTTATAGTAACTAGAATAGTTTCTATAGCATCAATAACTGCAGCAATACTTCTACCAGTATTAATGTTCTTCTTAAATAGTCATACATTAGAATATGTAAAAGGAAATAGTATACATAGTTTCTCAGTATATTTAGGATTTTCTATAATTTTCGCACTTATAATATTATTTAATCATAGAGAAAATATTAAAAGGTTAAGAAATGGTGAAGAAAATAGGTTTACAAAAAAGAAAGTAAATAAAGTAGATAAAAGCGTAAATAATGAAGATAAAAAGGAAGAAGAAGATAATTAAATAATGAGAATTAGAAGAAAGAAATGGGCAGAAGATGAATTAAAAGAATCTGTATTCTATATAGATAGGACAGAAAATACAAAAGGAAGATGGAATGAAATCTTTAAAATACCTAATAATGAAGAATTTGAAATACATATAGAAATAGGTATGGGAAAAGGTAGATATATATCTTCATTATCTAAAAAGTATTATAATAATCCTACATATTCTAAAACATATGTTATAGGGATAGATATGATAGAAGCAATGCTTGGACTTGCTAAAAGAGAAATAGAAAATAGTATTTTAAATATATCAAAAGAAGAAAGAGAAACCATAATTAAAAAAAGAGATGGTGATTATACAAATAAAGAGTTAAAAGAAAAAATAGAAGGTATAAATAAAATAGAAAATTTCAAAAATATTCGTATATTAAATGCAAATTCTGAAAAAATTTCAGAATATTTTCGGAGAAGAAGACAATATAACTAGAATATATTTAAATTTTTCAAATCCATGGCCAAAAGATAGACATAAAAAAAGAAGACTTACACATACTACAAAACTTAAGAAATATTTAGAGTTTTTAAAGCGGCAAAAAAGAAATATATTTTAAAACAGATGATTATGATTTTTTTGAAGAAAGTAGAGAATATTTTAAGGAACTAGGATTTGAAGAAAAAGCTATTACACATGACTTAAAAAATGATGATATATATTTAAAACATAGTGGAATAGAAAATATTATAACAGAACATGAAGAAATGTTTTCAAATAAAGGAATCAAGATAAATGCAGGTATATTTAGTATATGTAATAATACAAAAGAAAAATAGATTATGAAAGGAATAAAAATGAATAAACAAAAAGATAAAAATAATGATAATAATAATAAAGAAAAAAACAAAAAAAAGTACATAGATACTATAATTTTAGATGCAATTAAAAATGTATTTAAAAAAGACACTATTAAAAATATATTTAAAAATGATAAAATAGTGTTTTTAACAAATATTGTAACATATATAATGTTTGCAATAATTGTATATTTAATGCAAAATAGTATAGTACAAGAAATAAAATTAGGACAGCGGAATAATACATGCAAATAAGCATATAAACTTATTATTACAACTTATGACTATAGCAATTCCAGTATTTGGATTAATACTATATTTAGGTAAACATGGTAAAAATAGAAAAAGAGAAAATGTTAGCATAAAAGACATAAGAAAAGATATAAGATATGTAATACAAAAAATATTTGGTATGTCTCTTATATTTGCCGCTATAACATTTATAGGAATAATATTAGTATCATTCCTTATGTATAATAGTTTAGTATTAAACTTAGAATATATTGTAGGGATTGTCGCTGTACTTCGGATTTATAACACTTGTAACAGTATTTGTATTTGAATATTTTAATAAGATATTTAAGGATATATTATTTGCACCAATAGTTGCAGTTTTAATTACATTAATACCTATGTTATATATATCATATATAAGATTTCGGAGAACTTATACCAATATTTGAATATTTTAATATGTTCACATTAGGATATATACCACTTATTGCAATATTTGGATACATTGTGGTTATATTAGCTTTAAAAGTATTAGTTTTCTCATTATATAATAATAGACTTGTTGATGAAAAAAATACTACTAAAAAAGAAGTGAAAAAAGATTTTAAAAAAGAAAATGGTGATTTAAAGAACAAAGATAATAAGAAAAAATTAGAAATAAAAGATATATGTAAAAATGTATGTTTAAATATAAGAAAAACATATGTAAATTATGTAAGTGTTTTTAGTATATTAGGACTTACTTTAATAATAGGTATATTTACATATGCAATATATACAAGAACGCTTGAAAAGACATATTTAAGTTATATTGATACAACAAAAAATAATGTATATTCACTTAATGATAAATTAAAAGAAGAAATTAAAAAATTAAATAAAGATATAACAGATATAACTATTAAATATAGTGTATATCCATATAAGGAAGAATTATCAAAACAAGAACAACAAGAACTTACTAAATCAAATTCAGGAAGTACACATAATCAAAATAATAATGCACCTATGATATCAGAATCAAGATATAATTTAGAAACAAGAATATATAATATAATTGATGTGGTATCTAAAGAAATATCAAAAACAAATAATAGAATAAAATATGAATACATAGAAAAATCATCAGAAATAAAATTAAGTATAGAATATACTAAAGACGGTAAGAAAAACAAATATGATGTAGATTTAACTACAGTAGTATTCCAAAACTTTAATAATTATAATATATATACAAGATTACAAGAAATATATACAGATTTCTTTAAAAATGTAAACTCTGAAGATAGAGGATATACATATGGACTTATAGAAGAAGATAAAAATATATTAAAAAGACAAGAATTAAGTCCTATAATAGACACAGTAGTAGGTTATGATATGTTCTTAGAAACAATCTCAGAAGATATGTTTGAAGATATAAGTATAGATAAGTATAAGGTTATAATAATACCTGCTAGAAAAGAAGATATATCTGAAGAATTATTAAATAAACTTATGAAATTTAAAGAAGATGGAGGAAACTTTATATTCTTTAAAATGCCAGTTCAAGAAAAGAAAGATGAATTCAAGAATTTAGATAAATTGATGGCTGAATATGGTATTACAATACCAAATAATAAGCTTGTATTAGAACAAGATAATAATCATAGATATTATATCCCAGAAAAAGCTATGGGTAATAATGAAAAACTTATAGATAATACTATAATGATTCCAGATACAACATCAAATACAGATATAACAAAAACATATGATATTATAAAACCTATGCAAAAATATATAACAGCAACAAATGGTGTTATAATAAAAGATTCTGAACAAGAATTAAAAAATAAGAAAGTTACGATAAACGAAATAGCTAAAACATCAGTTAATGCTAAAACAGTAGATGGATATGTAAAAGAAGAAATAACTGCAGAAACTGTGCAAAGAGGAGAACTTCGGAAGTGCACTTTTAGGAGCAGAAATGATTAAAGATTTAGGTAATGGTAAAAAATCAAAAGCAATAGCATATACATCACAATTATTTACAACAACTGTACCAATTCCATCATTATCAAATCAATCACTAATAACTTTAGACTCATCTAAAGAAATATTAAAAGGAACATTATTATCATTAAAAGAAAAAACATATGAATATGATTTCAAAAATATGGATATTAAATTATTTGCTAAAGATAAGGATAGTTCAAAACAAAAAATAATAGAATATACATCATATGTTATTATAGCTATATTAGTTATAAAAGGGATTATAATGTATGTATTTACTAAAATATATAATGGTAAAAATAATAAGAATGATAATACGGATAATAATAAGCAAAAGCAAATAAATGAAAATAATTCAAATAAAAACATAAATAATGATGATAAAAAAGATAATAAGGGAAGTAAAAAAGGTAATAAAAAAGTAGATAATAGCAAAGAATTAAAATCAAAAGATAAAGAAAAAACTAAGAATAAATAATATATAGTAAATAGTGTATAATAAAGTGTTTTAGGTTATACACTATTTATAATTATATAAAAAGATATAAATTACTAGAAAAGCAAATATATATGTTATATACTATATTTAAGATTAATACTATATATTTTAGGTAATAATATAAAATGTTAGTTATTAATTTAATATATATATAAAGTGAGGATTATATGAAAGTTTTAGTTTTAAATTGTGGTTCATCTTCTATTAAGTTTCAATTAATAGACATGACAGATGAAAAAGTATTAATGAAAGGTGTATATGAAAGAGTTTTAACAAAAGATTCACTTTTAACAATAAAATGTAATGGTGAAAAAGTTGAAATACAAAAAGCGGCATATACTCATAAAGAAGGAATTGCTGAAATATTTGAAATATTAGTAGATAAAAAATATAATGTATTAAATTCATTAGATGAAATATCAGTAATTGGTCATAGAATTGTACATGGGGGAGAAAAATTCACAAAGAGTGTTCTTGTAAATGAAGATGTAAAAAAAGCTATAGAAGACTGTATTGAATTAAGCCCATTACATAACCCAGGAGCACTTGCTGGAATAGAAGCATGTGAAGCTTTAGTACCAAGCATTGCAAATGTAACAGTTTTTGATACAGCATTTCATCAAACTATGCCAGAAATAGCATATATGTATAATATTCCATATGAAATGTATGAAAAGTATAAGATAAGAAGATATGGATTTCATGGAACATCACATAGATATATAAAAGATACTGTAAGAGAATTATTAGGAGAAGAAAACACAAAGAAAATTATAACATGTCATATAGGACAAGGTGCTAGTATATGTGCAATAAAAGATGGTAAATCTATAGATACATCAATGGGGCTTACACCACTTGACCGGAATACCTATGGGAACAAGATCAGGAAGTATTGACCCATCTATAGTTACATATATAGCAGAAAAAGAAAAACTAAGTATGAAAGAAATGGATAACTTGCTTAATAAGAAATCTGGAGCATTTGGAATTTCAGGAGTATCTGCAGACTTTAGAGATATTGAAAAAGCAGCGGCAGAAGGAGATAAAAGATCAATATTAGCACTTGAATCAAATGCATATCTAACAGCACAAAAAATAGCTGCATATATTGCAACACTTCGGAGGTGTAGATGTTATAGCATTTGCAGGAGGAGTTCGGAGAAAATGGTCCAGAAGCAAGAAAAAGAATTTGTAATTACTTAGAAGTGTTTGGAATTAAACTAGATGATGAAAAAAATAATGTAAGAGGAAAACAAGTGGAAATTTCATCAGATGATTCAAAAGTAAAAGTATGGATAATTCCAACAAATGAAGAAATTATGATAGCAAGAGATGCAAAAGAAATAATAACAGGTAAATAGGAAATAAGTTAGATAACTTAAGGTTAAAATACAAATGAAAACTAGAAAGGAATAGTCTATGATTAAATTAGATTTTTCAAGATCTAAATTAAGAACACAAAGTATAGTTGAATATAATGATAAGATTATAAGATATGATAAAGAATTAGAAAAAGAAGTAAAAAATAATGGTGAGATGGTAGGATGGATGTTCCTACCAGAAAACTATGATAAAGAAGAAGTAAAAAGAATATTAAAAGCGAAAGAAAAAATTCAAAAAGATTCAGATGTTTTAGTAGTAATTGGAATAGGTGGCTCATATTTAGGAGCAAAAGCAGTTATAGATGCATTAATAAGAGAAAGAACTAAAAAAGACACAGAGGTTATATTTGTAGGTAATAATATGTCTACAAGATATATAAATGAGGTATTATCATATATTGAAGATAAAGATTTTTCTATAAATGTTATATCAAAGTCAGGAACAACAACAGAACCTGCAATAGCATTTAGAATTTTTAGACAATTCTTGGTAGAAAAATATGGAGTAGAAGAATCAAGAAAAAGAATATATGTAACAACAGATAGTACTAAAGGTGCTTTAAAAGAAATTGCAACAGAAGAAGCATATGAAACATTTGTAATACCAAATACTGTAGGAGGAAGATATTCAGTACTTACTCCAGTAGGATTATTGCCGATAGCAGTAGCAGGAATAAATATAATACAATTATTAAAAGGTGCAGAAAAAGCAATGAATGAATATTTAAATGAAGATTTAATACATAATAATTGCTACATATATGCAGTACTAAGATATATATTATATTCTAAATATGGTAAAAATATAGAAATATTTGGTATATATGAAGAAAACTTCAGATCTTTCTTAGAATGGATAAAACAATTATTCAATGAAAGTGAAGGAAAAGAAGGAAAAGGAATTTTCTCAACAAGTGCAGTATTTACTACAGACTTACATTCAATAGGACAATATATTCAAGAAGGAAGAAGAAATATATTTGAAACAATTATAAATATTGTAGATATGAATGAAGATGATATTATAATGAAATCACAAGAAAATGATGAAGATAATCTTAATTATTTAGAAAATATGACACTTGACTATATTAATAAAAAAACAATGGAAGGGGCACTAGATGCACATTTAGAAGGAGATGTTCCATCAATACTACTTAATTTAAGTAAATTAGACGAAGAAAATATTGGATTTTTAATATATTTCTTTGAAAAAGCATGTGCAATGTATTGTAAGCTTCTAGATGTTAATGCTTTTAATCAACCAGGAGTAGAAGCATATAAGAAGAATATGGGAAAATTACTAAATAAACCAGAATAAAAAATTATCTAATAATAGATGAATAAATTTAATGTACAAAGGAAGAAATGATGAAAAATAAGATAAAGAAAATAGCAATATTAACAAATGGAGGAGATGCTCCAGGACTTAATGCTGTTATAAGAGCAATTGTAAAAACAGCAGAAAAACATAATATAAAATCATATGGATATATTGATGGGTTTAGAGGAGTACTTAATAATGAATATGTAGAACTTACATCAAAACAAGGAGTTGATAAATTATTATCAAGAGGTGGGACTGTTATAGGAACATCTAACTCAACAAATCTTTTTAATTTTCCAGTACAAAAGAAAGATGGAAAGATTGTATATGAAGATTTAAGTGATATGTGTATAGCAAATGTTAAAAAACTTGGATTTAACTATATATTTGCTTTAGGTGGAGATGGTACACAAAAATCAGCAAGAGATTTTGCTAAAAAAGGTTTAAATATAATAGGAATACCTAAAACAATTGATAATGATGTTGCAGATACTGATATGACATTTCGGATTCTTAACAGCAGTAAATACTGTAACAGAATCAATAGATAAACTTCATACAACAGGTGAATCACATAAAAGAATAATGGTTGTAGA
>CAUULU010000044.1:0-8224 GCA_963546185.1 uncultured Eubacteriales bacterium
AAGGAGATATATTTGAGTATACAAAATGAGATAAATCCTAAAATAACAGTAATAGGTGGAGGAACACGGAAATAGTGTACTTCTAAAAGGACTTAAAAAAATAACTAAAAATATTACTACAATTGTTGCAATGGGTGATAATGGTGGAGGAACAGGAAAGTTAAGAGAAGATCTTCGGAATGCTTCCACCTCGGAGACATAAGGGCATGTATGCTTGCACTTTCAAATACAGAACCAGAAATGGAAAAACTTTTGAATCATAGATTTCAAAAAGGAGAATTAAAAGGACAAAGTTTCCGGAAACCTATTTTTAGCAGCACTTAATGAAATACATCGGAAGTTTTGAAGAAGCAGTAACTAAGGGAGCAAACCTTTTAAATATAACTCGGAAAAGTATATCCAATGACAACTACAAATGTTAATTTAGTAGCTAAGATGGAAGACGGAAAGACTATAGTAGGAGAAAGTGAAATTCCAGAATATGCAGAAAAACAAAATACATATATAGAAAAATTATATGTTGATCCAGAAAATCCAAAACCGATGGATGGAGCTATAGATGAAATAATGGGAGCAGATATTATAGTAATAGGACCACGGAAGCCTATATACATCAATTATTCCTAATTTTTTAGTAGATGGAATAACAGATGCAGTAAACAAAAGTAAGGCAAAGAAAATATATATTTGTAATGTCATGACACAAAATGGAGAAACAAGGGGATTTACAGTTAAAAAACATATAGAAACATTATTAAAACATAGTGGAAATATGAAAATAGATTATGTAATTGTAAATGATAAGAGAATAGAAGATGATATTATAGTAAAAAGATATGCAGATATGGACCAATATCAAATATTAATTACAGGGGAAGATTTAGCATATGGTGTTGAACATAATATGAAAATGATTACAGGAGATATATTAGATACAAATAAGTATGTAAAACATGATACAGATAAAGTTTCTAAGATTATAAGGGAGATATATTTAAAAGAAGCAAATACAAAGGAATTTAAAAAATGAGATTAGATGATAAGGTAAAAGAAATTTTTAATATATCTAAGACAAAAGCACAGAAATATATAAGAGAGGGGATTGTTAAAATTGATGATAAGATAATAACAAAACCAGGATATATATTAAAAGATGAAGAAAAATATAATATAGAAATAATAGAAGAGAAAAATAGGTATATATATGTATCACAAGGGGCATTAAAACTTAAAAAAGCAGTAGAAGAGTTTAAATTAAAGGAAATATTAAAAGCTAATATTTGTATAGATATAGGGAGTAGTACTGGAGGATTTACAGAAATTCTTTTAGAAAATGGTGTGAAAAAAGTATATAGTATTGATGTTGGGACAAGTCAGTTAGATGAAAAATTAAAGAAAAATAACAAGGTTATATCTATAGAAAATACAGACTTTAGAAATATACAAATAGATAAAGAAAATAAGTTTCAAAATGATAATATTGATACAATTGTAGGAGACCTATCGTTTATATCACTCAAAAAGATTATAGATAAAATAGTAGAAATATCACCTAAAAATATAATCCTACTTATAAAACCACAATTTGAAGTAGGAGAAGATATTGCAAGAAAATATAATGGGGTTATAGATGATAAAAAGAAACATATAGAAATAATAGAAGATATTATTAGTTATTATTTAGAGAAATTAAATAATAATAGTGTTAATAATAATATCAATAATAAAAATTATGAGAATAATAAAAATAATGATAATCAAAAATATATATTAAAAGGTCTTACATATTCAGAAATATTAATTAATAACTTAAAAGAAAAAAAGAATATTGAATATTTAATGTATATAGGAAAAGATATAGATGGTGTAGAAAAAAATATAGAAAAAGAAAAATATAATTATGATATAAAAGAGATTGTAGAAAAAGCTTTTAATGAAAAAGAATTTAAATTATTGAAAAAATAACTTAAGAATGGTATAGTAAAAGTGACATAGGAGGATAAAATGGCAGAAGAAGAAAAAAAGACATCTAATAAAAACAAAAATAAAGATATGAATAATAATAAAGATGTAAAAAAGAAAAAAAACAATAAAAAGGTTCAAAAAAATGTAGAAAAAAATAAGCAAAATAAAAAAGAAAATAACAATAATAATAAAGAAAAAGAATCTAAAAAAGTAAAAGAAGAACTAAAAGAAGAAGTTAAAAAAGCTGTAGAAACAACAGAAGAAGTAGAAGTAGTAACAGAAGTTAAAGAAAAAAATGATGAGTTTGAAGTAAAACAAACAATAACTACTAAAAAACAAAATACAGGATTAAAAGTATTAGCAGCAATTATATTATTAATAATAGTATGTTTAGCAGGACTATATATTAAATATGTTGTTATAGATAAAAATACAATAGGTGAAGTTACAAAAGCATTAATGAATACATTATCACCTAAAGAAAAACTATATGAAGCTTTAGAAAATACATATAAAGAAAAAAATATTGAACAAACATTTGAAGTTAAAATAACAGAATTTGATTCAAGTATTTTAGGAGTAAACTTTGTTAAATTATTAGGTAGAAATGAAGTAGAAGAAACAATAAAAGGTTTAGTACTAAAAGGAACTGCTAAAAAAGCAGATAATAAGACAGCATTAGATGCTAAATTAAACTATAATGAAAAAAGTATAATAGATGCTGAAGTTTACCAAGAATTAGGAAAAGAAGGAATTGCAAAATTCTTTGGAGATGAGGATTTAGCAGTAAAATTACCAAAAGGTGTAGAAGTTGATTATAAAAAAATAGAAGAATATATGGATATTGTTAAAGAATTAAAGAAAACTTATGATTCAAAATATTCTGATATAATTAAATATATAGATGAAAATATAGTTAAAATAGAAGAAAAAGATGGAAAAATAACAATAAAAACAAGTCTTGAACAGTTAAAATCATCATTAAAAGGATTATTCCTAAAGATAAAAGAAAAACCAGAATTTATAATAGATACATATAAAGCTTTAGATAAAATAATAGATAAATTAAAAGAATCAGGTGATTATGCACATATTGGATTAACAAAAGATGCAATAGAAACATATTCAGAAAATATTAAGACAGTACTTCAAAATACAACTACAGAAGGAATTAAAAAAGATGTAGATGAAATAATTGAAGATCTTAAGAAATTAGATGAAATAAGAACAGATGCAAAAATAGAATTAGAATTTAGTTTAAAAGATAAAAAAATAAGTAAAATGACTACAAAAGTTGATGTTGATAACAAATTAAAAGTAGAAACAAATACAGAATTAAAATATGGAAATACTAAGATTGAAGAATTAAAATATAATGAAGAAGCAATCTCAGATTCACAATCAACATTACAAAACATAACAACTAAAATAACAATGCAATTATTATCATTACCACTAGCACAAAAAATAATGAGAAATGTTCAAGGTGGTTTAGGACAATAATAATTTAAGATAGAAGAATAATTAAAGAGGTATAATTAAATTTAAAATAAAATAGATTATATCTCTTTTAATATATAATAATAAATTTAGAAATAAGAAAATATAAAAGAATTTTAAATATAAGAAAAAGAGGGACTTATGGAAAATAAAGATAAGATAGAAAGAATAACAGAAATGGAAGAAATATTAGATAAATCTGCAGATATTTTTGCAGATGTAAACAGAGTATTAGATGAATTAGAAAATAATATGAAAAGATATAATAAGCTTGATAAATATTATAGTAGTGAAAATTGGTTTATAGATGAAGAAGCATATAGAGAAGGAAAATTACCAGAAGACTTAAAATGTGGAGTATTATCAGAAGATTTAGCATATAATCTGTTTATAGAAAATAATAATATTGCTATAAGAATGTTAGAAATTGCTACAAAAATGCTTAAAAGAGACTAGAAACATATAAAAACTTTACATAATCACTAAAAGATGCTATAATGTTACTATATTGTAATACAAATGTAAAAAAGTGCTAGGAGGGAATGATGGAAATAGTACCAGATATACAATTAAAAGAAGAAAACAATAAAGTAATATTAGTAGGAGAAGTTATAGAAGATTTAAAAATAAGTCATGAAACATTTAATGAAAAATTCTATAGCTTTAAGATGTCTGTAAAAAGATTAAGTGGAGATACAGATGAATTAGAAATAGTAATATCTGAAAAAATATTAAGTAATGAGCTTATAAAAATAGGAAATACAATAGTAGTAGATGGAGAAATAAGATCATATAACTATGTAATGGAAAATGAAGAAAGAAGAAAGCTAATATTAAGTGTATTTGCAAAAGAAGTAAAAGAATTAAAAGATGAGGATTTAACAACAAATGAAGTAACATTAATAGGATATATTTGTAAAAAACCTATATATAGAAAAACACCATTTGGAAGAGAAATTGCAGATATATTATTAGCAGTAAATAGGGTATATGGTAAGAGTGATTATTTACCATGTATTGCATGGGGAAGAAATGCAAAATTCGCAGAAAACAATTTAAATGTTGGAGACAAGGCAAAAATAATAGGAAGATTCCAAAGTAGAGAATATACAAAGAAAAATGGCGAAACAGAAGAAAAGAAAGTAGCATATGAAATATCTTTAGCAGGAATTGAAAAGATTGAAGAAAAGGTAGAAGTACAAGACTAAAGTTAATGAATTAATATTAATAAGAGTTAAAGTTTTAATAAGTATAGAAAAGAGAAAAAGATTAGAAATTATTTCTAATCTTTTTTACATTTATACTGTTATATATTATCATTATCATTATCATAATTATAATTAATTATAACGAATAGGTCCTGCTATATTAGCTTTTTTGCTATTATTTTTCTTATTTATAGATGTAAATATTCCATTGCTAGAATTTAATGTTATATCTTGTTCTAGATTAGCATCTGCTGTTTCAAAATTATATATTTTAGATTTAAATCCATTATAGAATTCATCAGTGATTTCAGAAAGTTTTACAGTTCCAACCTCATAACCACCTTTTTCTTTTCTAAGCCTATATGCAGGAGCTCCTTTTTTACCACCCATTAATTTACCTGCTTTGATAAGTGGTACATTATCCCATTTACCAGAATCATCATATGCAAGCATTTTCTTAAGAGATGAGTCATCATCATTTTGTTTAACTCCAACCCAGTCTTTTTTAGTTCCAAAATGATTTGCCCATATTTGCATTTCATCAAATGAACTATCACCAAATATGAACTTACTACTAAATGCGTTAAGTAGGTTAACTTGAGTTACATCTTTAGTTAAGTTTTCTAATGTTTCACCTGTAATAGTTACCCCTATATTTTGTTTAGAGAAGTCAGTTATTTGTTCTAATGCTGTTTCTGTCATATATGGTGTAAAGTCATCAAAGTATAGGAAGTTAGGTGTTCTATTCTTAGCAAGATTGTTATCAATTGTAGCTGCAGATGAATACAGGTTGAAAATTATATTACCTAAAGCCTTATAGTTTGAATATGATGAATTGCTAAGCTCACCTTTTCTTAAACAGAATAGTAATACTTTACCATTTTTTAAAGAATTATCAAAGTTTACATTTTCTAGTCTGTTACATAAAAGTCTTCTAATTCCTTGATTTTTAAGCACACTATCTATAATAGCAAGAGGTGCTTCCATTTGTTTTTTCATATTTCTTCTATTTTGACCTTTTTCGAAAAAGTTATTTTCGAAATATTCTATTAGTCCTGGAAACTTATTTTCAGTTTCTAAATGTTTTCTATATTTTTCTACTAATGCTTCTAATAATTTAAAGTTTGCAAGTAGTTTCATAATATCTTCTATTGTAGGAAGTTGTCCAGTATGAGAGTCTGGATAAGTTTCTTTTAGAAGTATTGCTATATTTTGAATTGCACGAACATTTTCAAAAGTAAACTCTGGTAAATCAACGGTTTTTTTAGTTGAATTTGTAAGCAAGTATAATATTTCACTAATACTTGATGCAGCCTTATATGGATCTTTGTTTTCAAAAGGATTTATACCTGCAGTATCAAGGTCAAGAGGGTCTATTAAAGTATATTCAACTCCAAAGTTGTTACAAACTCTTATAATCTTATCAATACTTTCTCTTTCTGGAGAAACATATGTTATACCTAAGTTTTTAGCATTTCCATGACTTGTAATCTTATTTACATAGTTATTAAAAACATCTGTATTTCCGAGTAGTTGGTGTTATCATTGAAAGATTAAAATTATTATTTAAAAATTCATTAGAATATGCACCTTGTAGTTTTGCTTTTTTTGAACTTAAAAGTGAGAATGCTAAGCCTTTTGTAGCTTCTACCAAAAATCTCTTCTTCTTTATATCTTTTGCAATCATTGGTTCTAATACATTTTCAGTTTTTCCCATACCTGCATGTCCTACAACTAATAGATGATTATATCTTGCATTTTCAGCAAGAGTTACTTTTTTACCAGTTGTATCATCAGTTCCGGAAAGGCATTTCTAAACTATATGGACCAGTTTTTTTATCTTTAGTATTAAAAGTAATACCTTCTGCATCCATTATAGAATCTAAAATTTCATCATTATTTTTAACAAATACTGTAAGCCATACATATGCATAATATGTAATTACAAGTGGGAAATATATTGCAAGTGCTGAAAATGCTTGTCTTATAATCCCATAGTCTTCTATTATAACCCTTTGATATTTTGGAGCAGAGAAAAACAATGTCCAACCTATTGAGTTTACTTGTGATACTATACAAGAAAGTGCTATAAATATAAATGCTATAGCATAAATATAGAAAATCTTAAGTTTAATTTCCTTGTATGTAACATATTTAGACTCAATAATTAAGAGATATGCTATAAATGGGATAACTATTGCTATAAGCATTTCTGCTGTAGACCAATAATGTATTCCGGATACCTGTAAATATCATAAGCATAACTTCTACAAATCTATCTACTACAAGATAAAGAGTAAGTAGTGAAAAAATTACTCCAAGTAATGTATTTTTATCTGTTTTTAAAAAATCACATATTTTAGTGAAAAATGCACTAAAACTGTCTATAAATATACCAAAAATACTTTCAAATATTGATATACCTGCATCCATAAATTTTGTAAGCATAAAATCCTCTTTTCTTTCTAATTATTAACATTTTTAGTTTACCATAGAAAGGCTAGAAGTGCAATAAACTAAGCATTATTACTATAATCTATTTTAATTTTGTAATGATTAAGATATACTAAAATTATTAGATTATTGTATATTAATAATATATATGAGAGAGTAGAGGAGAATATTTATGAAAATAGTATATATGGGAACACCAGAATTTTCTAAAACATGTTTAAATGAACTAATAACAAATAATTTTGATATAAGACTTGTTATAACAAATGAGGATAAGAAAACAGGTAGAGGTATGAAACAGATGAAAACTCCTGTTAAAATTTTGGCAGAAGAAAACAATATTGAAGTATATCAACCTAAAAGTTTAAGAAATGAAGAAACTATAGAAAAAATAAAAGGGATGAATCCAGATATTATTGTTGTTGTAGCATATGGAAAGATTTTACCAAAAGAGGTATTAGAAATACCAAAATATGGCTGTATAAATGTACATCGGTTCAATTCTTCCTAAGTATAGAGGAGCATCTCCAATACAACAATCTGTTTTAAATGGTGATAGTAAGACGGGTATTACAACAATGTATATGGAAGAAAAAATGGATACAGGAAATATTATTGAGCAATCAGAAATAGAAATAGAAAGAACAGATACATCAAAAACAATGTTTGAAAAACTAGCAATTTTAGGAGCAAAAACATTAGTATCTACATTAAGAATGATAGAAGAAAATAATGGTAATATAGTTTCTATAAAACAAAATGATGATGATGCTACATATACATCTATGATTACAAAAGAAATGGCTATTATAGATTTTAATAAAAGTTTTGAGAAAATATATAATAAGATTAGAGGACTTAATGATTTCTTAGTTGCAAGAACAATAATAAATAATAAGATATATAAGATATGGAAAGCAGAAGATAAAATATATACAGGAGATGAAATAAAACAAAAGTATAATGAGTTTGAAACTATAAGAAGAGAAGATAGTTTAGGAAATGAACTTGAAATAATAATTATAAAAGAAAAAAAAGATAAAAAGTTATTATTTAAATGTAATGACCGGATATATTAATATATTAGAAATACAACC
>CAUULU010000045.1:0-7988 GCA_963546185.1 uncultured Eubacteriales bacterium
TAGGCTCTTCATATCCTAACATATATGAACTATCTTCACATATTACATTATATTCTTTCATATTTTCTTCTATTTCAGACACAAGCTTTTCTCCAATTTTTTTATCATTATATCTTACTGAATATTTTAATAATACATAATCTTCAAAACTTTCTATTCTTCCTAAATTTCCTGATAATATTACATTTCCTTCTTTATCATATTCTAAAGGTCCATTTTTGTAATTAACAATATATTCTAATAATCTTTCACTATCTTCTTTAGAATATATTCTTACTTCTTCTTTTTCTAAATATTCTAATTCTTTTAAATATATACATATATTCCCATATACTTTTTTTAAGCTTTCAAGATTATTCCCTATTTTTTCTAATAAACCTCTTTGACTCTCTTCTATAGCAAATACCACCTTAATATCTCTTGGTATTACATTCTCACTACTTCCTCCACTAATTTCTACCAGTCTTATGCTTTCAAATCCATTTAACATATCTACAACTATTTTTATAGGCTTTCCTCTTTTCTTATCCCATATATCTATACCAGAATGCCCACCTTTAAATCCTGAAATATCTAATTTGTAATATATTAGATTTTCATCTTTTTCTTGTTTTTTCATATATATTTTACTAACCCATCTTTTAGCTGTAGCTGAAGATATTAGTATTTCTGTATCTAAAAAATTATCAAATGAAATAATCCTTTTAGATTTTAAAATATTACCATCTAAACATCTTACTCCTTCCATGGTTGTTTCTTCTGTGCTTGTAAAAATACATTCAAGTTTTGGCATGTTTAAGTTTGAGTCTAATATTTCTAAAATATATGATACTCCTATACCATTATCTGCACCTAATGTTGTATCTTTTGCTTTTAAAAATCCATTTTCTATAATTAAATCTAAAGAATCTTTTAAAAAATCATGACCACTTCCATCTACTTTTTCACATACCATATCTGTATGACATTGAAATCCTAATATTTCTTTATCTTCATATCCAATACTTGCATCTTTCCATATAACTACATTATACTTACTATCTGTATAATATTTAAGATTTCTTTCTTTTGCAAATTTAATTAAATATTTTGCTATCTTTTCTTCATTTCCTGACTTTCTAGGTATCTTACTTATTTCATAAAAATATTTTAAAAATCCTGTTTTAAATTCTTCCATATCTTCTTCCTTTATATATTATGTCCTATTATTGATTTAATACAAAAATATTCGAGGTCGGACATTACTCGGACACTACTCGGACATTAGTCGGACATTTTCCTATTCCATATATAAAAAAATTATATCATTTATAACTTATTTTTTTAAGTTTTCTTTTCTTCTACTATATTTTTTAATTAAAAATTATTATATAATCATAAATGATATAAGATATTATACTTTGATTTTGATTAAAATAAGGGGTGATAAAAATGTTAAATTTTAAAAGACTTGAATTTAATTCAAGTCAAAAGATAGAAGTTTTATATGGAAATGAAACAGTTATGATTATATATATCGAATATTATGATAAAAGTAATGTTCAATGTATAAATAACTTAAAAGTTTTAAATATTAGTAATGAACTGTTACCTGTTCATTATACATTAGAACTTAAAAAACATAATTATTTAAAAAAATTAATTATGGTTTCACAACCCAAAAATATGAATATTAAATTAGAAGATTTATCTATAACTTCTAATGATTTAAATAATATTTATAACACAATCCAAAAAAATATGCATAAAGATTCGAATATTTTTGAAATTACAGTATTAGTAAAAGCTGATAATAACGAAATCTTATACACTTTTGATAAAGTGTATAAAAAAGAGTTTCAATGATTTAACAAAGCAAATTATATGGAAGATTTAATTTTAGTTACCCCTAAGATTATATCTTCTTTATTTTTTCCCTATCCTGTTATATAATCTAAATATATTATTTTATATCTAGTGTTAACAAGTGTTAAAATTAGTAAAAAAGGAGATGATTTTTATGAAAAACAAGCAAAATTCAACACGGAATATAAATATAAGTATTGAGTATTTTAATAATGATAATTTTGAGTCTATTATGTTAGTAAAAAAGATAGATTCAAATAAATATTATAACTTTTTAAAACCTAAAGTTACTTTAAAAATAACAGGGATTTTTAAAAAGTTAACTCTAGATAAAATACCTGTTAAAACAGGGAGTGATTCTTTTATAATTTTGAATAATAACTCAATAGACTTATATACAACTAAAAATAAAAAATCTAGTTTATTCTTCTTAGGATATATGGAATCTATCCTTAGCTCTAGAACCTTGATTATAAAATCATTATTTGATAATGAGGCGAAAATAATTCAATTAAAAGATTACAAAAAAGTTAAAACATTCTCAATCAATGATTTGTATAATTTAACTTTTTTAATAAAATTGAATAATGATTATACTGTTAATTCAGTATACATTCATTATGGAGAAAGTACCAAAACATATTTATCTATAGGAGGTTAATATGAAAATTAAACCCAATAAAATTGTTAGTTCTTCGCTAATTAAACGGATTTATTCCGGATTTAAAAATGTAAAAATATATATAGATTTTTTTAATGATGATAATCTATACATTACTAGAATATGTAAAATGTTCGATTGGTGGACATTTGACCTATATTTAAACAATTTTCAAATAATTAAGGACTTACATTTAAAAGAAAGACCTTTTGAACTTGGGAATAATGTATTACTTTATTATAATAATAAAAATCATGTTTTAAAAATTTATGTACCTAAGAAAAAAAGTGAAGATGCTTTTTTTGGTATTATAAAAGATGATAATTCTCAAAGTTTTATTAAGGCTAGAAGCTTAATAAATAATGATTCAAAGTTAATTTCACTTAAAGATTATTATAATATTAAATCAATCGATATTAATAATTTACGAGACAAAAAGTTAAATACAAAATTGAATTTTTTCATTAAAATTCAAAAAACAGAAAATAAAAAAAAGGAATTTAATATTTTAGGAATATATTATTATTTAAGTAACAATAACAACTTTAAAAAATTATATTTTAATTAATTAATATTAAATCTGATTAAAATAATATAAAAACACAGGAATTCCTGTGTTTTTTCTTTACTTTTTTTATCTTTCTCTTAATCTTCTGTCTTTATCTTTGTACCATTTACATCTTTGTATTTTCTATTCTTATTTATCTGAACCTTGTTTTTTATCTCTTCTTCTAAGTCTTTACCCAGTATTTCAGAAAGTCCTAATAAGTATATAGCAATATCTGCAAGTTCTTCTCCTAAATCATCTTTACCTTTTCTATATGCATCATATGCCTCTCCTACTTCTCCATATAATAGACAAAATTCTTTATTTACATCTGTTGTATTAAAGCCTTTATCTACTTTGTTTTGATATATTTCTTTTTGTAACTTTTTTAAATCCATATCTCCCTCCATAACATTATTATACTAATATTATATGATATATTTTTTATTTATTCTATTTCATTATAATATATTATATATTTTGTGGATTTAAATCTACAGATATAAGTGGGTCTTTATCTGTTCCCATCTTTTCTACAACATAGCTTATAGCTTTTGCTATATATGTATTTAAATTACATTTTATAATTATCTTCCAATAATATTGGTTCATAATTTTATCTATTCTAAATGGAACTTCATCATATATTCTCATATTTTTAAGTTTTAATATATTGTCTTCTATTATTCTTCTTTTTCTTATATCTTCATCAATATTCATATTTTCTAAAATTTCTCTTTGCTTTTCTAACAGTTCTTCTTTCATTTTATCAAATGTTAGTTTTAATTTTCTTGCTACTTTTTTAACTTTTTCTTCATTATATGAAAGTATCCTTACTTGTAACATATCCATATATGGTGGATAATTTAATGCTTTTCTTATAATATTTTCTGTTTCATACATTTCTTCATAATTATTTTCTTTTGCAAAATTTATAATACTATCATCTTTAGAATATGTTTGTATTACTCCGAAGTCCTTTCTTTTCTCTACCAGCTCTTCCGAATTACCTGTACAATATTTTGATATGCAACTTCTCCTGCCCTATAGCTTTCGAAATTTATCATACTATCTGCTAAAATTACTGCAGATAATGTTACATTAGGAAAATGATGGCCTTTTGTTATCATTTGTGTCCCTATTAATATGTTTATATTTTCATCATTAAATTTTTTTAATATTTCCTCATGTGATACTTTATGTTTTGTTGTATCTAAATCCATTCTAATTGTTGTTGCCGTTGGAAACATTTCTTTTATCTTTTCTTCTAAACTTTCTGTTCCAATCCCTATCTGCTTATATTCACCTGTTTCACAATTTTTACACTTATTATTTTCTCTTATTTCTGTATATCCACAATAATGACACTTATACTTGTTATCATGTTTGTGATATGTAAGGGTTATATTACATCTCTTACATTTTATAGTATCTCCGGCAATTTGTGCATACACTTAATGCTGAATATCCTCTTCTATTTAAAAATAATATTGTTTGTTCTTTTTTTTCTATCCTATCTTGTATAAGAGTTTTTAGTTCTTCTGAAATTATATCTTTTTCTTTACTTAAATCTATTATTTTAACTTCTGGCATTGTTATATCTTGTACTCTTTTTGTAAGCCTATTCATCCCTATAATACCGACTATTTGCCCTATAATATGTTGTTATTATCGGTGTTGCACTCCCTAAAATAAGGAGACTTCCATATGTTTTTGCAATATATCTTGCAATCTCTTTTGCATCATATTTAGGAATATTATCTGATTGGTATGACATATCATGTTCTTCATCTATTACTATTACTCCAACATTATCTATTGGTGCAAATATTCCTGACCTTGTACCTATAACAATTCTTGCATCTCCTCTTTTTATCCTATTCCATTCTTCATATCTTCTTCTATCACCCAAATTACTATGAAGTATGGAAATATTTGTTTTTCCGGAATCTTTCCACAAATCTTCTTACAGTTTGTGGAGTAAGTGCTATTTCTGGGACAAGCACAATTGCATTTCTTCCCATATCAAGTACATCTTTTATTATTCTTAAATATATTTCTGTTTTTCCGTGAACCTGTTACACCATATAGTAGTTCTTCTGAAAATAATTCTTCGCCAACAATACTTTTAAACTTGTCATATACCTCTTGTTGTTCTTCATTTAAAACAATTTCCGTTTTCTTTCCTGATTTTTCTTCAATTTCTTTTGCTCTTTTTTCCTCTTCTTCAAGTTCTTCATCCCAGAAATTATATTCTTCAAATTTTACTTCTTCAAATTCTTTTTTAAGTATACCTTTTCGTATAAGTAGGGAAACTCTTGCTGTAGAAAACTTTTCATTTAAATCTTTAAGTTCAATTGTATTGTTTTCTCTATTATTTTCATTTAAGTTTTCTAAATATTTAATAATTTCTTTTTGACCTTCATTTAGTTTTATACTTTCCAAAAGTTCCTTATAGTTTTCTGCTAATACAACAATATTTTTCATCTTATTTTTCATTATATTATCAATATTTTTTGTATTAGTTTTAGGATTTAGCATAAGTTTTATACATTCTGATAGATTACAAAAATATCTTTTACTCATTATTTTAGCAAGTGCTAGTTTTTCTTCTGAAATTTCTTCTGTTGTAAGTACTTCTAAAATTTCCTTGCATTCAAAATCAGACTTATCTTTAAAACCTATAACATATGCATCTTTTGTACTCCTACCAAATGGAACAAGAACTCTTGAACCTATATGTATACCGTCTTTCATATTTTCTGGTACAATATAGTCAAAAGTTCTATTTAATATTTTTAACTTGTTATTTAGTATTACTTCTATATACAATTTCTATTGCTCCTGTTCCCTTTTTATAATATCTAATATTATGTTTGATGTTTTTTCTGCATCATAGTTTTTTATAACATAGTCATATACACCTATATGATTCATCTCATAATCATATCTTTCCATTCTAAGTTCTATCTCTTCTTGTTTTAGCTTATCATCTCTATTTTCTAATCTTCTAAGCATTTCTTCTTTAGATATATTTAAAAATATAGATATTATCTTAATCTCTGTTCCTCTAAATATTTTAAGTAGGTCTTCTGTCCCATTTACATCTATATCTTTTAAAACAATATTATTTTTTATTCTCTCATTTAATAATTTCTTATTTGTCCCATAATAATTTCCATGATGCACAGAATATTCATAAAATTCATTATTATCTATCATTTCTTTAAATTTTTCTTTTGATACATAATAATAATTTTGTCCTTCTATTTCATTAACTCTTTTTTCCCTTGTAGTATAAGATGGAAGAGTTTTAATTCTTCCATCTTTTCCCATTAATATTCTTTTTATTGTATCTTTTCCTGCTCCTGATACTCCTGATAATATTACAATCATTAGCTTCCCCTTGTCTTTGCTTTATATTTAATTAATATGAAATTATATTTTTCTTATATGCAGGTTTTACTAATCCTTCTTTTACTTCTTCTGCCGCTACTGTTAAATTATTTGGATGTTCAAATATTGTAAGTCTATCTTTACCTCCACGCAGTTCTCTTGCTCTTTTTGCTACTGTAAGTATAAGTTCAAATTTATCTGGAACTTTGTTCATTAATTGTGATGTTGTTGGTTCTATTATCATATTATCTCCTTAAATCTTTACTATACATTATATATTAACATATTTTAGAATAATTATCAATTAATACATATACATAATTCTATTTTAACATATTTAAATACATATCTAATCTTTCTTTTATATATCTCGCAAATAAGTTTTCCATTGCACCAATATTATTATTTACATGATATTCATCAAAAGCTTTATAATATTCTAATCTATCTGTAAATTTTATATCAATTGGTGGATATCCATTTTTCATAAGTTCTAAATTTACAAGAAGTCTTCCTGTTCTTCCATTCCCGTCTATAAATGGGTGAATTGCTTCAAAATCTAGATGAAATTTAGCAAGTTTTGTTATTATATTTTCACTACTCTTATTATATTCTTTAATTAATTTTTTAATTTCAGGTTCTATAAGATATGGATTTATTGGTTCATGTTTTGCTCCCATTATTTTTACAGGAATTTTCCTATATACTCCCCTATCTTGTCTTTTATCTGCAAGTACCAAATAATGAACCTCTTTTATAATCTTTTCACTTATTTTTATATTATCTTTTACAAGTTCACAAATATAGTCAAATGCTTCTTTATGTCCTATTAATTCAAGATGTTCTTTGAGTGGCTTTTTATCTATTGTAATACCTTTTAAAACTAAATCTGTTTCTCTTAATGTAATTGTATTTCCTTCTATTGCATTAGAATTATATGTATATTCTACTACAAATTCTTCTGTTATCCTTTTTAATTCTCCTTCTGTTAAAGATCTTTTCTTTTCTAACTGTTTTTTCTTTTCTTCTATTTCTTCCAAAATATTTTCTTTTGAACTATATCTTCCATCTTCTGGTTTTTTAGCATCAAGTGGAATCTTCCATTCTCTTCCTTCCTTATATGCCCCTTTTATCTTTCCACACATACAAAGCATACGTACTCTTCTATCTGAGATATTCCATCTTGTAGCTGTTTCTTTTACTGTCATATACATACTACTTACCTCCAATAATTATATTATAACATATTATCGGAACAATATAAACATATTCGGAATAATCTATTTCCTTTTAACGGAATAATACGACAATTACTTATATTAAAATAATTGCCGTATCAACTTTTTTTATGCTTTTTATTTATTTCTTTATTTAATTTATTTTACTATTCTATTCTCCATTATTATTTGAATAATGTATCTCTACATGTGGTGCATTTTTTATTAATTCTTTTGTTATATCTTTTTCATTTTTCTTACCAGCTGATAAGAATTTAGAATACATAAATACTACATCACCTTTATTATTTGTAACTATGCT
>CAUULU010000046.1:0-7598 GCA_963546185.1 uncultured Eubacteriales bacterium
GATACACCACCACCTGAAGATGATGCACTACTTGCTACAGATGATGCTACATCTGACATTGCTACTTGTATTTTTTCTGTTACATGTGTAGTTATTTGTCCAAATGCCATTGCTGAATATACATTTCCTGTATACCATTCTGGTTTTTCTATTTCTATATTACTAAACTTATTTATCCATAATTTAGATATTCCAAAAATATATGTATATGGTAAAATATCAAAAAACATTTTTGGATGTTCTATTACCATTTCTTTTAATTCTTCTTCTCTTGCAGTTTTTATGTATTTAACAAATCCATTTACTTGTGCTTCATACATCATTCCTTTTTGTGTTTTCTTTTCCATCCAAAAACTTATTAAAACTTGTAGAGATAATAATATTGCAGATACTATATAATATATTCCTGTGCCTAATCCTGATATGAATTTTGCCTCTACTCCTGAATATACTAACATTATTATTATAATTATAAGCTGGATAACAACTCCTATTACTGTTGTTGTTCTTGATGCTTTTTTTAAACACATTACAGACATAAATATTGATACTAATATAGCTATTGCTGAAATAATTTTAAATGTAAGTCCAATACTTCCTACAAATGATACTGCTCCTAAAAATAGTATTACAAGTGGAATTATAGTCATACCTAGTATTTTCCAAACATGTTTTAAACCTGATTGGTCATATACTTCTTTATCAAACTTACTGTTTTGCATTACTTCTTCTCCTTCAGTAACTGCTGTAACTATATTTTGTCCAACCTTCTTAATATTTTTTTCTGTTAAAACATCACCTTTTGAAAATAATGCATCGAATATTTTCTTTCTATATTGATTTCCATTATAGTCTTTTATTTTTACAATATCAAATCTATCTTTAGGCTTTTTAGCAAATATTCCTTTTTCTTGTCTATCTGCACCATCACCTATTTCTATATATCCTTCATTTGCAAATTCAATAATTAATGCTGGAACAATCTTTCTATAATCTGTTGTAGTCTTATACTTAAGATAATATGTGTTTGATACATCTAATTCTTTTGGTAATTTAAATGTTATAATATCTGAAAGCTTTTTATCTCTTCCATACTTATACAAGATTATAAGTGTATATATAAATGTCATAACAGCTACTGCTGTACCTATTTTTGCCAAAATATCTGTATAATTATTTCTTAAAATAAAATAATCTTTACCTAATTTTATTCTTAAAGTTACTGCTCTAAATGGTAATATTAGCTTATCTATTCTACCTGCTATTACAGTATCTGATAATACCTCTGTAACTATTCCTTTATCTTCATTTACTGTTTCTTCACCATCTAACTTATATTCATATATTCCTGCATATAGGTAAATATTTTCTTTATTATATTTTTTAGGAAACTCTATCTTATATTCAACACTTCCTATACTTGTATTTATCTTATCTCCTACTATATTAAAATAGAATTCATCTATACCTTCTTTTGTATTATATTTTTCTATTGAATATGTATATTTTATTATATATTTTTTATCTCCTACTATTGTTTTATCCTTATCACCAATCTTTAATATCTTATACCCATCTTGGCTTGTAGAAGTGAAGTTTTCATTTACAGTTACATTACTAACTCTTGCATCTACTTTCTTTTTATCACCATCTTCAATTATTGTATTTTTTTCTGGTATAACCCTATATATACCATGTTTTTCATAATTAAAAAATACATCCATTTCTTCTGTTATCTGTATATCATTTGTTTCTGTTACTTTTGCATCTATCTTTAATTTCTTAATAGTATATCCTGTATCAATTGTCGAAATGTCTATTTTCTTTTTTCTAGATCTAGCAAACGAATTATTATAATTCCCCATTATTCCTAAAAATATACTTAAAATAGCAAGTATTACTAATATTTTTTTAAATATATTATGTGACATTCTAATACTATTTTTTTTAGTTCTTAAATCAGATTTTAAAAAACTCATAATCCCAAGTTCTCCTTTAATATTTTAATTATATCTATAAATATACTATACAATATTTATTCTATAAAAAAAAGAAATCTTAGAAAATTTCTTTTTCTTCGATTTCTTTTAATAGTTTTGTAACAAATCCATCTAAATCCATTACTTCATTTTCTTTGTTTCCTCTTCTTCTTATAGATAATACTTTTTCTTCTGCTTCTTTTTTACCAAGTATTAACATATATGGAACTCTTTCAAGTTCTGCTTCTCTTATCTTATAACCTATTTTTTCTGCTCTGCTATCAACTTTTACTCTTATCTTATTTTTTAATAATTCTCTTTCAATAGTTGTTGCATATTCTAATTGTTCATCAGATATTGGAAGAATCTTAACTTGTGTAGGTGATAACCATAATGGGAATCTTCCCTTATATTCTTCTATAATATATGCCATAAATCTATCAATACTTCCGAAGTATTGCTCTGTGTATAACAATTGGTCTTTGTCTTGAACCATCTTCTGCTATATATTCAAGTTCAAACCTATTTGGAAGTAAGAAATCTAACTGACATGTTGAAAGTGTTACATCATGTCCGAAGTGCTGTTTTTATTTGAACATCAAGTTTTGGTCCATAAAATGCTGCTTCACCTTCTGCTTCATAATATTCAAATCCTGATTCTTTTACTATTTCTCTTAATTCTGATTCTGCTTTTTCCCACATTTCATCATCATCATAGTATTTTTCCTTATTATCTTTATCTCTTAAAGATAATCTAATCTTATATTCTGATATTCTAAAATCTTTATATACTTCTAATATTAATTTCATAACATCTGCAACTACTGATTTTATCTGATTTCTTGTTACAAATATATGTGCATCATTTTGACACATTTGTCTAACTCTTTCAAGTCCTGTAACTGCACCACTTGCTTCATATCTAAAATCATGTGCCATTTCACCAATCTTAACTGGTAAATCCCTATATGAATGTAACTTATTTTTATATATAAGCATATGGTGTGGGCAATTCATTGGTCTTAAAACAAAACTTTCATTATCTAGTTTCATTTCTGGGAACATATCTTCTTTGTAATGATCCCAGTGCCCACTTATCTTGTATAATTCTGTGTTTGCAAGTGATGGTGAATATACATGATTATATCCTTGTTCTATTTCTTTATCTACAATATATCTTTCAAGAATTCTTTTAATAACTGCTCCATTTGGTAAAAATATTGGAAGCCCTGAACCTACAAGTTCATGTGTCATGAAAAGTTCTTGTTCTTTTCCTATTTTTCTATGGTCTCTTTCTTTTGCTTCTTTTAATTTTTCTAAATGTTCATCAAGCATTGATTTTTTAGGGAATGAAACTCCATATATTCTTTGAAGCATTTTATTTTTTTCATTACCTCTCCAATATGCTCCAGAAACTGATAAAAGTTTTATTGCTTTTATAGGTTTTATAGTTGGAATATGTGGCCCTTTACAAAGGTCTTCAAATTCTCCTTGCTTATAGAATGATACTTTTTCTACCTTATCTCCTAGGTCTTTTAATATTTCAACCTTATATATTTCTCCCAAATCTTCATAATATTTTATAGCTTCTTTTCTATCCATTTCTCTATATTCTAATGAATAACCTTCTTTTACTATTTTCATCATTTCTTCTTCGATTTTTACTAAATCATCTGTAGTAAAAGGTTTTTCACTATCAATATCATAATAGAACCCATTGTCTATAGCTGGTCCTATTGCAAGTTTAACATTTTTATATAATCTTTTAATTGCTTGTGCCATAACATGTGAAGTAGTGTGCCAAAATGTCTTTTCATCTACTTCCATTGTTTTTCCACCATCTAATTTAATTATAAACATAGTATTTCCTTCTTTTTTCTTAAGTTATTTATTATTTTAATTATATTTAAATTTAAGCTCTTGGATGATTTTCTTTATATTGGTCATCAATAAGTTTCATATATACTTGTGTTGATGCAATATCAGTATGTCCAAGCATTGTTTGTACTGCTCTCATATCTGCTCCATTTTGAAGTAAATGTGTTGCAAATGAATGTCTTAAAACATGTGGTGTTATTTCTTTTTCAATATGTGCTTGTTCTTGATATTGTTTTATAATCTTCCAAAAACCTTGTCTTGTAAGTCTATTTCCCATAACATTAACAAATAATGGTTTTTCATCATCTGTTTTTAGTAAGTATGGTCTTGAATTATCTAGATATTCAACTAATGCTTCTTTTGATATTCTTCCTAAAGGAACAACTCTCTTACTATATCCTTCATTACACACAACATAAGAATCTACTAAATTAACATCTTTTAAATCTAAGTTTATTATTTCTGAAACTTTCATCCCTGTTGCATATGCAAATTCTAACATCGCTTTATCTCTTATTCCTTTTAAATCATCAGATTTAGGTTGTGATAATAATATTTCAACTTCATCTGATGTAAGAATCATAGGTGCTTTCTTTTCAACTTTTGGAGTATTTACCTTATTTGTTGGTATAGATTTTATAAGTTTCTTTTTTAATAAGTATCCATAAAATGATCTTAATGTTGCAAGTCTTCTTGATATACTTGCCGCTTTTCTTCCTTCATTATTTAATTCTTCTATATATTTTTGTATATCATCATATTCTACATTTAAATATTCAATCTTATTTTTATTTAAATATTCAAAGAAAAAATTTAAATCTCTTTTATATGCTTGTATCGTATTATCTGAAGACTTTTTTGTATTTTTCAAAAAGTTCAAATATTCTGTCATTACTTTTTCCATAATTTTCCCCTACTATTATAAATATTTATATTTACATAATCTTTTTGCGTATTTTTATCTTATCATCTTTGTCTTCATTTGTAAATAAATTTTATCCATTTTTTCCATTAATGTATTATTTGAAATTTATATATTATTTAAACAATTAACTTTCCATAAATTCCACCACCACCATTTTGTATCGTGATATTACCATTTCTTGCTATTTCTATATTTTTAGCTATTTGTTTTCCAAAGTTTTCTTCAATATTTTCTATACTAACCTTATTTAATATATTCATTTCTGTTCCATATAGTTCAAGCATCTTTTCTTTTGTTTTTTTACCAAGTTTAGGTATATATTCTAATGGTATCTTATATATATATTCTGGTCTATTTTTAGGAGATATACTTTTACCATCTGCTATTTCAATTACTCTATCTTCTACACCTTTTACTATTTTCTTACTTCCACATTTTTTACATTTTCCATCTTCTATCTCACTTACACATTCACACATATCACAATATGTCTTATTATATTTACCAAGTCTTGAATACATTCCATTATTACAAAAAATGTAGTTTAATTTTTCAGTTTTACTTTTACTTTTTTCGTCTTCATATCCAAGAACTTTTTTAAATGATTCAAATGAAATATTTTCCATCTCAAATGTATTATATTCTCTTGCAATCTTTGGAAGAGAATGAGCATCTGAATTCGTTAAAAATTTCTTATTTGCAAGTTCTCTTATTCTATCTGCATATTCTGTATCTGCACTAAGTCCGAAGTTCAACTGCTTTTATTTTATCAAACTTTTCTTTAAATATTTTCTCTAATCTATCTGTACAATGTCCATAATAACTTTTATGTGGTGTAAATATATGTGCAGGAACAAGTATTCCATTATATTTTTCTACAATGTCTATAAGTTCATATCCTGAAAGTCTTGCATGTTGTGTACTTAGTGTTATGTTTTTAATATATTTTTGCATTTCTTTTGAAAAACCTATAATATCTTTTAAATGTGGAAAATAACATAAGTTATGTGCAAGTCCTTTTTTACCATCTTCTCGTTTTTCTTCTGTTTCTACTTCAGCTCCTAAGATAATACATATTGTATCTTTATATACCAATCCACCTTCTTTTTGTTCATAAATTTCTTTTTTTTCTATAAGATTAACAATATCTTCTATAACATATGGCGATGCACAATCTATTATTCCTATAAGTTGTAGTCCTTTTCTTATAGCAGCTTCTTTCATTATATTTTCAAATCTAAGCTCTCTAGATGCTGTTATTTTTATAGGCTTACCATTTTCACTTCTTCCTATATGTATATGCATATCTGCAAAAACTTCCATATCCACCTCTTTATACTATAAAAAAAGAATAACATATAATAAATTATAGATTATTCTTTTTTTAATTTTTATTTATTCATATATAATATTAATATACTTTTTTACCTTATACAAAATATAATCCTATTGCAAGTAAAACTAATAATATAAATAATCCTCTTATTATATTATCCATTCTTCCTTCTTTAGTTCTATTTCTATTCTTTTCATAGAAACTATCTCTTCCTGTTGACATTACTGCATCAGATACTCCTGTTTCTTGTTTTGTTTGTGTAAAACACAATACCATAAGTAAAAATGCTACTATATTAAATACTACTACTAATACTATTTTTAATATTTCCATTTTTTAACTCCTTTAACTAAAATTAAAATTATTATAAATTTTAGTCTATATGTATATTATTATCACATACATTATTATAAAAATCAATATTTTACATAAACATTTATAACTTTATTTATTTCTTTATGATATAATAATTTTAAACAAATAATTAATATATGGAGGAAAATTCTATGGCAAAAAGACTAGAAATTGAACAAAAATTCTATTTTAAGGATATAAAATCATTCTATAATTTACTTAATGAAAATAATCTAACAAAAATAGAAGATGAAAACATATCAGATTCTGATGAATATTTCACAGATATAAATAGTGAATATATTAAAAACAGAACATGTTTAAGAATAAGAACAACAAATAATAAAAACATGGAAATAACATTCAAAGGAAAATCTGCAAGTTTTTCTAATTTTTATGCAAAATCAGAAAATAATATTAATATTGATATTAACGACTATTCAAACCTTGTTGATATGTTAGGATCTCTAGGATTTTATTCATATACAACAGTAACAAAATCAAGAGAAGTATATAACAAAATAGAAGATAATATAGAATATAATGTTATGATAGATAAGGTTGAAGGTATTGGTTCTTTTATAGAATTTGAACTTCTATCAGATGAATCAATAGGGATTGAAAATCTAACAAATAAGCTTAATCAGTTTATAGAAAATTTCAAATCATTAAACCTAGAAAAAGCTATGCTTCCATATAGGGATTATTCAGCAAAAACAATATATGAAAATTATTTAAAAAATAAAGATACAATTATTATTGATTTTGATATATTATTTAATACAAAAAATAATATAGACATCTCAAGTATAACTAAAGAAGGGCTAGCTAGTTTAACTTCAAACTATAATACAATAGCAAATCTTGAATTAATAAAGAAAATCAAAGAATTAAAAAAAGATAATATTAATTTTAAAATTACATATAATAATAAAAATAATACTAATGATAATAATGAAAAATACCTACTTCAAATATTAGAAACTCTTAATCTTTCTGATATATTAAAAGTAGACAAGTTAGAAAATGATAATAGTCTTCTATTAACAGCAAATACTATTCCTACAATCGCTAAAAATCTAACACAAATACTTTTAATATATATAAATAATATTTAGAGAAGAGA
>CAUULU010000047.1:0-7122 GCA_963546185.1 uncultured Eubacteriales bacterium
ATATATCAAATAATACACTTGTAATTTATCTATTAGCAAGTATTACAGACATGATGGTATATGCAAGATTAAAAGAAATATTCCCAGATGTAACAACAAGATTAAGATATGCAATACCCACAAGTATTCTAATATTTGTAGTAACATTAGTAATGTCATATATATATAATCTTATACTAAAAGGATTAAAACATGTTATAACAGGAAGAAAAGTAGAAAAAATATAGTAATAACAATAGTTAAAAAAGCATTGATTAATATTAATAATCATGATAGAATAATTATGTAAATTTAATTACAAAAAATAAAAAATAATTTGATTGTCTTAAATAAGACAGTCAGGAAAGAGGTAGAAAATGGAAAATAAAAAAGATTTTAAAATTCTTTATGTAGGAGAAGGCAAGAAAAAGATGGAATATAATCCAATTTATTTGTATTCACAAAATTTAAATGTGATAAGGCCTTTTGATGAGGCTTATAGAGAAATAAATGAAATTGCTTTTAAAGAAATAGAGGGATTGATTCCAAAGTATTTAGGAAAAAAGACTATATATACAATTAATCCAGAACATGGAGATCGAATAGTAGACATTGATGATTTTAATCTTGAAACGGAAGCTATAAAAATCGATGATATTAAAATAATAAGACCAACACAGAAATGTGATAGTCTTATTACAGAATACGATTTTAGTCTTTCGATATTTCCAGCAGACTGTCAGTCTGCAGCTATATATGATTATAAAAAGAAAATCAAAGCCCTAGTACATTCAGGGTGGCGAGGATGTTTGAAAGAAATAATCCCTAAAACAATATTGGAGTTCCTATTAAGAGGATCTAAAATAGAAAACATTAGGGTTATATTAGGACCAATGTTGTTAAAAGAACACTTTGAAATCAAAGGGGATCATATCAATGATTTTAGAGAGTATATTAAGGGCTTAAAATCCGAAAAGAAGATAATTAGCTATAACATAGCTAAAGATTGTTATAATATTGATTTATTAGAAATAATATTACACCAATTAAAAAACATAGGTATAAGAAAACAAAATATTAATTTATCTCTTGTTGAAGATACATACTCAGCAGTTGATAAGTATCAAAATTTAAAGTACCGTTCATATCGCAGAGATAAGGACGATTTTAGAAACATTTGTCTATTTATCTAATGGGTGAATTGGTATAGGTTATCATTATGGATTTTATAACATTATATAAATGTATTAATTAATACAATTAGGAGGAAAAATGCTTAAAAATAAAGATTTTAAAAGTAAGAAACTTGGTGATTATAATAAGGTTATAATCACAAGAGGAATGGAGTTTAGCGAGCTAGGAAATTACTCTTTACAAAATAAAGAGAATTTGGAAAATTATTAAGAAAAAAATTATATCTGTTTACAGGCAAAAAATTGAAAGAAATAGTTGCATTCGGAGAGCAAACAGAGGCTGGAATAGTAGATATAGAGAAAAACGAATTACTTGATAAAGATCATTATGGAGATATGGTAGTTATGAAAGCTTCGGGATTTTCATCAGTATATTCCGAGTCTAATACTCCTATATGTACAAGAATACACCAAAACGATATAATTGTATCTCTTGTAAACAACCGTGGAGATAAGGTGATTTGCAAGTTAGATATTAATAAAATTGAAAAATTAAGAAGAATAATAGTAATAAAGCTAGAAAATAAAGAGAAAAAAAGCGAAATAAAAGCAGTGTTATATTGTAATCGTGATGCAATAATTTCGGTTAAAGAAATAATAAATTTTAAAGAAAAATTAAAGAAACTTCGCTTAAGGGAAGAAGGACTAGTAAAATATGAACTTGATAGAGGATATGTTATAAATATTCCTAAATTATTTTGTGATATTTTATTTAAGCATGATGTGTCAAATGATATTCAAATATTTAAAAATGAGGAAGAGGATATAAATAACTTGTTGTTGTTTTTATAGTCTACTATACAAAATATTTTTCACCAGTATAAGTTAAACTTATGCTGGTGTTTTTTAGGCTCTATATCCACTTCTTGACAAATAGCTAATCTCATGATAAAATAATTATGTAAAGTAAAAGCGCAAAAAATAAAATATAATTTGATTATTTTAACTAAAATAATCAGGAAAGAGGAAGAAAATGAAAAAGAAAAGTAATTTTAAAAAAATAGAAATTGGAGAATCAAATAAAATTGTAATTACTAAAAAAAATAAGCTAAAAAGAATCAGCAATGAAAAAAATTTCTTAGAGGGATATTTTTATGAAATCAATAACTTAATGTGGGATGAGATGAGAAAGGCCGTAAAGGACATAAAAATCATTAAAAAAGGAAAAAAAATAAGTAATGATATGGATATATTCTCAGAAGAAAGTGAAATAAATTCATATAATAATAGAAATTTTCAAGTTTTTTGGGAAGAAGCAAGTGCTGCGTATACTGAAATAAATATGCCTCTGGGTACCTTTATTAAAGAAAAAGAGGTTATAATAGCAATTGTAACCGAATTAGGATATAAAGCAATGATAAAATTGGACATATTGAATTTTACAATTCATAATTTTGTAGAAATACTTAATAAGTTCAAAGATAAAGGGAAAATAGAAATTAAAGCATTTTGTGCTAAAAAAATAGAAATACCATATAACATTAAAAATATGAAGAATATTAAAAAAATTGATATAGAAGATGGGATAGTAGTAATTTCAGAAGAAGATAGAAACTGTATTATAAATGTTGATAAAGTTATTAGAAAGATACTAGAAAAATATGAAATAGGTAGTGCTGAAATAATTGAATACAGTGATGAAGATATACACAATTTGTTGATGTTTTTATAGTATTCTATACAATATATTTTTCACCAGTATAAGTTAAACTTATGCTGGTGTTTTTTATGTTTAAGAAATGTTTCATAATTAATAAAAAAAGTAAAAAAGCTACCAAAAATGATTTGTATATGATAAAAATTAATAAGGAAATTTTAAGTGTGGAGGAATTAAAATGGATATATATATCATGATATTAGTTAATATAGCAATATTTATAATAGGATTATTTTTTGGAAGTTTTTATACTTTAGCAAGATATAGGATACCAAGAAAGATAGATATAGTTAGAAAGCCAAGCTTTTGTCCAGAATGTAATAATAAGCTTGGAGCATTAGAACAAATACCAGTATTATCATATTTAATAATGGGAGGAAAATGCTTACATTGTAAGAAGAAAATAGATGTAAAATACTTATTTACAGAAATATTTACAGGAATAATGTTTTTAGTAATATATAATGTATTTAATTTAGGAGTAATAGTTTTAAATTTATCAGGATTTGGAATGGTAAATATGATAAGCATATTATCAATTCTTGCAATACCTTTTGTATATAGTTTTATGTATTTAACAGCAATTATAGACAAGGATAGTAAAGGGATAGATAAATCAATGCTAGCATATGGGGTTGCATTAACTGCAATAATAACAATGGCAAGATATATATTTGAACTTATGAATAATAAGAATAATATGTTATATGCAATAGTATATTATTCAATTTTAATACTTATAACTATATTCCAAATGAATAAGTATAGAAAGAATAAGGAAATAAGCTATATAGCAGATGTTATGTCTGTTGTGATTATACTTATAATGATATTTGGAAATGCTGTAATGATACCATCTGTAATTATAACTTTCATCATATTTATAATGATAGAGGTTATAACAACAAACAATATAATACTTAAGAAATTAGAAAATAGAAAAAAACCAGAAATAGATAAGAAAAAAGAAGAACATAAATTAAGATGGAAAACATTCACACCAATAACTCCAATACTTATGATAGTAACAGGAAGTATTTATTTAATATACACATCATTTAAATATTTAAGTTAAGATAAGAAAGAGAAAGAAAAGTATTTATGAAAAAGATAAAAGATAAAAGAGGTTTTACAGGAATAGATATATCTATAGCTATTGTTATAGTAATTATAACCATTGGTATAGCTGTAGCTATGATAGGTAGAATATCAAACCAAGTAAGAGAAATCGAAGTAGATACAATAGTAAGTGGTAAGTTAGGACAAGAGATAAACGAAATCCAAAAAAGAAAAGCACAAGGTGAAAACTTATCTGGAAATGTAAAAACTCTTACAATTGAAAATCAAGTATATGACCTATATGTAAATGGGGACAAGATTTTAATAAAAAAGACTGTAAGAGGACAACAAATAGATTATAGAGAAGTAGAAATACAAAAAAGAAATGCCATAAATGATAGTGATTCAGATGGAACTGAATTAGGTAGGTTATCAAAACTAGTTGATATGTATGATTATGAATATCAGGATATTAAAATGAAACTTAATATGGTTTTAGTAGAATCATATTATGAAGTAAATGCACAAGGAAGAAGAGAATTAAAGTTTAGAAAAAAAACACAAGATTTACTTAAAAAAGATCCATTGTTTGGAAAAGATTTAGGAGTATTTCTTGCAACACATGAACATAATGTATCAGCAGATGGTAAGGTTATAGATAAACGCCAAGTAAGAATGTGGGTAACTAAATTAGCAAGAAAAGTATTCCAAAATGATAATACATATCCTTATCAACAATATTTTATGCAAAAACTAAATGGACAAGATATTAGCTCTTCAGAAAAGAACAATTTGCCAGATTTAAATGGTGTATTTAAAGAAATAGAATATGATAAGAATAGTAATAAAAAGTATGTAAATAAAGATAAAAATACAAGATCTGAAGTTACAAATACTGATATTAGTGAATATAGTGATGTATATTATCAAAGTGGTGGTTTAAACGATGATCAAATGATGAATCCAAAAGGATTTTGGTTTAAACTTGAAGATCCAACTGCAGGAGACTATGGAATGTTTATGTTTAGAAAATCTATTATAGCAGAATTTTTAGCAAAAAATATTTTAGCAAGAGTACCATATTTGAAAGAAGAAATTATACAAAATAGGCTTGAAATAAGTAGAGCGTTTAGAACAATAGAAAATAATTATATTGAACAATAATAATTTAATACAAAAGATAGGAGAATAAAATGCCAAAAATACCAGTAGGGCTAGAATTAGTTAAAAGAGGAGTATTAACAGATACAGATGTAAAAAAAGCATTAGAATATCAAGTGCTACATCCAGGAATGAGACTAGTAGATATAATAGAAAAATTAGAAATAACAGATAGAAAACTTCTTTTAGAAGAAACAGGGAAAATTTTTGGAGTAGAAGGTATAGATATAAAACCAGAAGATGTAACAGTTTCTATAACAGAATATTATCCACTGGATATAGCAAAAATAACAAAAGCAATACCTTTTGCAGTAAGTAATGGAAGACTTAGAGTAGCTTTTTCAAGACCAAATGATGAAGAAAGTTTAAAGAAAATAAGATTACTTGCACTTCGGAAAAGGACTAACATTAGAACCATATTTTACATTTGATAGTAATATAGAAAAAATATTAACACAACTTGAAAATACAGAAGGAAAAGAAATAAGTGATAACTCAGATGTAACAACATTAATAGATATGATTATAAAAACTGGGATGAAAAAAAGAGCATCAGATATACATATAGAGCCATTAGAAGAAACTATAAGAGTAAGGTATAGAATAGACCGGACAGCTAGTTACAGTATCTAATATGAGTAATAAGAGACTTCGGAAATATAATAGGTAGAATAAAAGCAATATCTAATATGTATCAAGAAAAAAGTATATCTCAAGATGGTCGTATAATACTTTACCCAGACTATAATATCCGTGTATCATCACAAAAAAATGTACACCGGAGAAAAAATAGTTCTAAGACTTTTAAAGAAGAATAAAGGGATACAAGATATATTTGATTTAGGATTCCCAAGAGATGAAGAAATTTTAAAAAACAGTTTTGATAAGAGAAACAGTATAACAGTTATCGCAGCACCAACAGGGGAAGGTAAAACAACAACACTATACAGTATATTAGATTATTTAAATAGAACAGAGATAAATGTAACAACAATTGAAGATCCAGTTGAAATAAGAGTTGAAGGAATAAACCAAATAGAAATAGATGAAAATACAAGTTTTGCAAGCTCATTAAGAACAGTTCTAAGACAAGACCCTGATATAATTCTTGTAGGGGAAATAAGAGACTTAGAAACTGCAGAAATAGCAATGCAATCAGGACAAACAGGACACTATGTTTTATCAACAATACATACAATAGATGCAATAGAAGTTGTAACAAGATTAAGAAAGATGGGAATATCAAACTATGATATAGCATCAACACTTGCAACATCAGTATCGCAAAGACTTGTAAGAAGGATATGTCCACATTGTTCTAAAGAAAGAGATTATACAGAAGAAGAAAAGAAGATAATAACAGATATAGGAGAAAAATATAATACTAAATTTGATTTAACTAAAAAGAAAACATTTGATACTTGTGGATGTGATAAATGTAACTACACAGGATTTTTAGGTAGAATAGCAGCATTTGAAGTTTTAAACCTAGATGATGAGATAAAACAAGCAGTAATGGAAGAAAAATCAACAATAGAAATAAGAAAGATTGCTATGACTAAAAATTATAGACCACTTGTAGTAGATGCAGTAAAAAAAGTATTAGATGGATATACAACTCTTCGGAGAAGTAAATAATAAGTTAGCATTATATTAATAAAAATAAAGGAAAGAAGACATGCCAGAATTTAAGTATAAAGCGATGGATAAAAGAGGTAATGTATTTACAAGTACATTACAAGCAAAGACAAGAATAGATTGTATTAATATATTAAAAAGAAATAAGCTACAACCATTAGATATAGTTGAAACAAAAAATACAATAAAATTTGAAGGAATATTAAAAACTAATGAAAATACACAAAATGTTAAGATAAATGATAAAGATGATAAAAATGTATCACAAACATTAAACCAAGAAGTAGATCTTTCGTTTTTAACTGGTAATAAGGTTAAAACAAGAGATATAATAATATTTCTTCAAAACCTATTAGTATTAAAAGAAGCAAATTTCAACAATATTGATGCACTTAATATGATTATAAAATCAACAGAATCAAAAAAACTTAAAAA
>CAUULU010000048.1:0-6946 GCA_963546185.1 uncultured Eubacteriales bacterium
GCTGATAATATTGCTTTTTCTGCATAGTTTTCATCTGTTACTGACTTAGAAGTAAATCCCATAAAGCCTGTCTTAGTTTTCTTATGGTAAGAATAATTAATATCTTTTACTCCTGCTTGAGTAATATTTCCATCAGCTTTTATTTGTCCTTCTGTGTTCGTTTGAACATTACTTCCTAAAAGACTTATATTTTTACCACTTGTAATGTTTACTTTATCACCTATTATATTAGAAGCTACATTACGAGTTGCGTAAGCTATTGATTCTTCTGAGCTTGATTTTCCAAATTTACCTTTATTTGTTTCTTTGTGTGCATAGAATCTGCTATCAGTTGCTGATACTATATTTATATCTCCATCAGCTTTAATATTAGCTTCATTCTTTGCAACTATATTTGAACCTTTAATATCAATATCTTTTTTAGCTTCCATATTAATATTTTTAGCTTCTATATTACTTGCAATATTACTCTTATTATCAATAGTTGTATAGTTATCTGCACTACCATCATTGTAATATCTACTTTCTTCTAAAGTATCTATTTTTACATTTTTAGCCTTAATATCTAATTTTTCATCAGCTTTAATAGTTGCACCAGTATTTTGAATATTATTAACTACATCAAGTGTCACATTTTTAGCTTCTATACTTGCTAAATTTTCTCCAGTAGAGATAACATCAGCTTTGTAACCATTTGTTCTTAATGTACTTAAATTAGAGATATTTTCAGCTGTAATTGTTAAATCCTCTTTAGCTTTAATATCTGCGCCTATATTATCTACTGAATTTTTTGCTGTAATATTTACTGTATTTCCATCAATACTAGCTTTATTTGCACCAAGTATAGATTTATTTGTTAAATTATCTGTTGTAATAGTAATATTATTTGCAGATAAATTTCCAGTATTTTGAATATCCTTAGCTGTAATTTCTAATTCTTGACCTGCTTCTATTGAAGCATTTTTGTCTTTTAATTTACTTAAAGTATTTCTTGTTAAATATACTTTTGGTACTAGAACTTTTTGTCCTTGAACTTCTTCTTCAACATACCATATTATATCTTTCTTTAACTTAGCAATTTGTTCTTTTGATAGCGCAATTCCTACAGATAAATTTAAATCTGCTTGTTCAGAGGCTGCATTATCATAAAGTGCTTGCATTTGTTCTTTATCTGATTTATATCCACTTAAAAATCTTCTACCTGTTCCTTCTAATATAGCCTTATTTATTAGTTTTGTTTCATAGAAAGAATCTCCTAAAAGTCTAATATTTCTATCAGGATTAAAACCGATTCTTTTAAAGAAATATTCTGAACCAAAAAATCTTGATTTATCAATAAAGTTAATATTAGTTTCTACTAAATATGAAAAGCCCGGTTTATTATCTATATTATTATTTATTCTAAAAAGTCCTTTATCATTTTTAGGTAGATTAATATAGTCTTTAGTATCAATTTCTTCCTTAGGTTCTAAATTCTTTTTATTTAAAACAATTTCATCAACATTTGTATTTTTTTTATCTATATCAACTTTATCTAAATTAATAGAATTTTTACCAACATTAGTTGAAGTAGCTTTTTGATTTTCAAAATTAACACTTACATTTTCTTTTGTTTCTACTCCATTACCAACCTTAGTAGCTGTTATATTTATATTTCCACCAGCAGAGATTTTAGCATTATCTCCTGTTCCTACATAAGTTATTACTTTTCCTTTAACAAAAACATCTCCCTTATCCCAAGGAGAACCAACAAGAACCTTACCATCCATAACTAATTTATTTCTTATATCATAAGGATTACTAGCATTTTCATGAAATTCATACCCTCTTATGAATTCAACATTTCTTTCTACTTCTATATCATAATTTTTATTTATTAATCTATTTGCTTGTATTGTAATATCTTTATTAGCTAAGATATTTGATTCAAGGTTTTCTACATCATTTTTTGCTATTAAAGTTATATCTCCTGCTGCTTTAATAGTTGATTTTTTACTTTGGTAGTTACTTTCTATTTTATCAGTTTTATTTAGATAAACTCCATCAATATATTTTCCTTCTTGCCAAGTCCATTGTCCTTTTCTACCATCTGAAGTTGTGAACTCTTCTCCTTTTCTTTTATCAAAACGAACATAATCTTCTACTTTTTTTATCTCTGTATCGCTTGGAACAGAATATTTTCTAAAGTATTCTTTAATTACTTCTATACTTAATTTATTATATTTATCAATATCAACTTTAGACATATCAATATTACTTTGGTTTCCAGGAACAGTTCCTACAACTTTATGGCTACCTGTAACTTCTGCAAGATTTTTTATGTCTTTTGCTTCTATTTTTATATTTTTTTCACTTTCAATATCTCCTACTTTATTTGTAAAAGTTCCTTCTTTTCCAGTGATAGTAATATCTCCACTTGAATAGATATATGCTTTATCATTTAAGAATATATCCTTAAAAGCAACTTTCATATTATTAGTTGAATAAAGAAGTCCTTTATTTGTAATAGAATTTACATCAAGAGTTAAATCATTATCTGAAATTATATGTTTATCATTTAATATATCTTTTGCCTCTATACTAAGTTTTCCTAATGAACTTATTACTCCTGTATTATTTATATTTCCAGTAGTTTTTAATTTATTATCTTTTCCTTCTCCAAATAATATATTACCTTCATTTTTTAGAGAATTTGCAGTAATAGTTAAATTAGCTTCTGAACCTATTGCGCTATTTACACCATTATTTGATACTTCTTTAGCAACTATATCTAAATTAGCACTACTACTTATTTTATTGTTATTAACTAAGTTTCCAGTTAAATTAAGATTTATTTTTCCATCATTTTCTAAATTTCCATTATTTTCCAATGATTTTGCATTAATATTTAAAGTATCATTTGCAGTGTATTTACCATCTAAGCTTAAATCATTAGCAGTTGTTATATTTATATTTTTAATAGCTTGAATAGTACCATTATTATTTTTAATATCAGAAGTATTGATATTAGTATTTAAAGAAGTTATTTTTCCATTTATATTATCTAAAAAATTTCCTATAGTAATATTTTGAGACATTAGAGTTTTTGAATTTTTTAAATTATCTACATTTAAATTTCCACCAACTTCAATACTATTAGAGTTAGTTATATCCTTAGTCTTTAAATTTTCCTTTACAATTATATTTCCATCATTAGTAATGGTAGTTACTTCAGTATTTTTAGCAACTAATTTATTAGAATTAGAAATTTTATCTGCGCTTATTTTTTCATTAGCAAATATACTATTAGTATTTGTAATATTTTTAGCTACAGTTACATTATCACTTATTACACTACCACTATTTACTAAATTTTGGCTAGATATATTTTTAGCTGTTATACTACCTTTATTTATATTTTCAGTTGTTGTAAGGCTATTTGTTAAAACAGTTCCAGAATTATCTAAATTACTTGTTTTCATTGTAATAGCCTTTATATTTCCAACTGATGATATTTTATTTTGTACATCTAAAAATCCTGCATTTACATTTGCAGTATTCTTCTTATTATTTTATTTAAATTTTGGCTTGTTAATTTATTTTGTATTGTTATATTTCCAGTATTTTCAATAGAATTTGTATTTAATTCTAAACCTTCTATTATTCCTGAATTATTTAGATTATTTAGAATTTTTAAATTTCCATTTACAAAAATATTTTTTGAATTATTAATATTGTTTGATGATAAATTATTGCTTATTATTTCTCCTGAATTTGTTAATTCTTGAGTTGTAATAGTTTTTGAAGAAATATTTCCACTATTAGATATATCTTTTGTTGAAATATTATCTGCAAGCATTTTTCCACTTGAATTTACTTTATTTTTTATATCTAAAGTTTTTCCTTGAACAGTAGATGTATTTGTTAAATTTTGAGAACTTATTGTGTCTCCAACTAATAACTTTCCATTATTTGTTATTAACTCAGAATTTACATTATTTATTACTGTAATATTTCCTTTATTATCTAAGTTATTTGTGCTTAAATTCTTAGTTGAAACTTCTCCTGAGTTTGTTAAATTTCCAGAAATAGTTATATCCTTATTTGTAGAAATTAAATTTGAACTATCTACATTACCACTTATTGTAATATTATTATTAGCTTGTATTTGTCCAGAGTTTGTTGTTTTTCCACTTTTAATATCAATTGTATTTTCAGCAAGTAATTTCTTACCTATTTCTGTTTCTGTTGAAGATATATTTATATTTCCCTTGGCTTGTGTATCTTTTAAATATACCTTACCCTTAGAAGATATTACAACATCTCCTTTTTCTGCATACATTGGAGCTTCTGTTTTTACTCCTACTCCATCTTCATTTACTATTATATTTATTCTTCCAGCATAAATTGAGCCTAGTGCTCTTGCATCTAGTGCATATTCTGGCTTATTTGATTTTCCTTGACTTCCAAGTTTTAAATTTACTTCTTCTCCACCATAAATTGGCGCTGAAAGTTCAGCTACTCTTGCAACAAGTTCAGCTTTATTTATATTTCTTAAATCCAAACCTTTACCTGCTACTTCTATTGTTCCTTTTTCTGGATTTAATAGATTATTTCCACTTCCTGTTGTTAGGGTTACATTTCCAGTGTTGATAAAACCTGCACCATTAATATATATCCCATTAGGATTCGCTAAGATATAGTTAGCTTTTTTACCTGCAATTTCTTGGTAACCTTCTATTCTACTTCTATTTACTCCACTTACTTCATTTATTATTGTTGAAGCTTCTCTTCCACCTTGTAAGTTAGGGTTATCTAGAATTATCCCACCCAATTGTGTATTTGTCATATCTTTTGAATTGTTTAGAATAGCTCCTCTACCATCTACATTGTAATCTTTATATACATTATGAGAAGTTCCATTATTATCTGGCGCCTCTATATTAACTAGTGGAACTCCATTAGCTGCTTTATCCACTTGTAGATTTTTACTTGCTCCATTATCTGGAACTATTCCATCAGCCAAACTAACTATATGTAAAAATAGCATAAATATTGCTATTACTCTTTTTAAACTTCCTTTCATTTTCCCTCCCCTAGAATCTATATGTTATACTTGTATATGCTACTGGTCTATTATTTCTAAAATAGCTTGGTTTGTCTATTGGTTTTGCTAGTGAAAAACTTCCTTCAAACCCTTTAAAATATGCTTTTATTCCTATTGCTACACCTTGAAGAGTTTCTACCTTATCTTCATTTACTTTATTATTAAAAACTCTACCATAGTCATAGGCTATATATGGTTCTAAAAATTGATTTCCTTTGTATCCTATCTCATTTCTAATATAGAATCCTTTATCTCCTTGTGTTGATTCATCTTTAAATCCTCTTACAGATGTATCATCACCTATTCCTATTTTTTCTTGTGAATACAAGATATCTTTTGAATATTGTCCTCCAACATTTACCTTATAGTAAAATTTATCTATTGGTCTATACCAAGATATATTTATATTATATTTTCTAAATTGTGCTTTAGGACTATATTCATTTCTATACCATTCTTCATTATCCTTGTTGGCTGCAAATCTTTCTAATCCAAAACTTACCCCAACATTTGTACTTAATAGTCCTGATAATATTCTTCCTGTATATGTTGTATCCACAGTTAAAACAGATAATTTCCTTGAGCTAGAAACTAATCGCAAATCATCAATGTAATTTTTAGAATCCTTTAAAGTTATTCTTGCACCTAAATCTATTTTATGATTTTCATTTCTATGTAACATTTTTCTTACAGCAAATGTTTGATTTTCTGTTTTTCCTGTTGCTCTATATTTTCTATTTTGAATATTAATTGTACGAAGATATTCTGAATTATCATAACTATATGAAAAAGTCCAATATTTAAAAGGAACAGATACTCCAAAACTAAAATTTCTAGTATCTCTTTCTTTGTATTGCCTTTGCAACTTATTTTGATAAGAAAAATCTAAGCTTTCATTTAATCCAAATATATTATGGGTATTTAAAAAATATCTAAGCCTATGTCTTGAAGTGTCAAACTGTCCTAAATCATTGTAGTTTACTCCAAAACTTACAGGTTTATTATTCCTTTTTATATATATGTTACTGTATTCATTTTTATCACTGGCTTTAATATCCATCTTTGAATTATCGCCAAGATTATCAATTCCTTGATCTAAATCTCTAATATTTAAAATATTATTTTCTCTTTGAGGAAAAGTTATGAAAGTCTTAAACTTGTTTTCTTTATCATCATAAAAAACTTTATCTATTTTTCCTTCTAAAACAAAAAGAGATATATTACCATTATCAAAATCAGACTTCTCTGTATTAAGTCCAACTTTTGTAGTAACATATCCCCTCTCAATATATTTATTTTCTAACTCATTTATGAGTGCATAGATATCTCTATCTTTTCCTACATACCTTTTTAATAGTGCATCTATTTGAAAATCTTCAAAAATTGTATTCCCCTCTAAATTAATAGAATTTACATTTAATATTAAATTCTTTTGCTCATTATCTTTACTACTTTTAGGTACAGAAAAATCTTGACTTTTTATTAAATTATCAAAATCCTGCTGTTCTTGTCTTCTTTTTTCTATATCTATTTCATCTACTGCATAAGAAAAGGAAAAAGTTAATACAGATAATAGAAATATTTTTCTAAACATTACTAAGTTCCTCCATTTTTTATTTACATATTTTGTTATTATATTATTTTTTCCTTTTATTGTCAATAAAGAATTTTCAAATACTACATAATTTTTTAATAATTTTTATTATTTTTTACATAGTAAAATTTAAAAAAATTTTGGAAAAAACAGATAAATATAACTTTACACTTTTATATTAATTTTTAAACTAATAAAGTTAAGAAAAAAATTATAATAGCAAGTCTATAAAATATGTTATAATAAATTGAAAAAAATTTTGAGGG
>CAUULU010000049.1:0-6928 GCA_963546185.1 uncultured Eubacteriales bacterium
TTCTTTTTTCTTTTTCTTATCTTTTTTATCTGATTTTTCTTCAGATTTTTCTTTTTTAACTTCTTCTATATTTTCTTTTTCTAATTCTGGAACAGAATCAATTGTTAAAAGGTTTATAATTTCTTGTTTAAATAATGCCTTATTCAACTTATTGTTTTCTATATCATCTTGGTATGTATTTACTATTTCATCAACAGTATCTTCAACCATTTTTTGAATAATATCATCAACATCTTCACCATCTAATACAACTCTTCTTTGTGCATAAATTATTTCTCTTTGTGCATTCATAACATCATCATAGTTAAGAGTTCTTTTTCTGCTGTCAAAGTTTATACCTTCAACTCTTTTTTGTGCATTTTCTAAAGCTTTAGATATGAATCCAACTTGAATTGGCATAGTTTCATCTATTGCAAGCTTATCATAAAATCTTGCTACATGGTCACCACCAAATATATGCATTAATTTATCATCTAATGATAGGTAGAATATTGATTCTCCTGGATCTCCTTGACGTCCACTTCTACCTCTTAGCTGATTATCAATTCTTCTTGAATCATGTCTTTCAGTACCTATTATCTTAAGACCACCAGCTTCAATAACTTTTTCTTTTTCTTCTTCAATTTCATCTTTAAACTTCTTGTTTAAATCTCTATATTCTTTTCTAAGTTCTAAAATATATTCATCATCAGTGTCATTATATGCAGTAGCTTCTGCTATTTCTGCTTCTGTTCTACCTTTTCTTCTCATTTCTTCTACTGCTAAAAATTCACTATTTCCTCCAAGCATAATGTCAGTACCACGTCCTGCCATGTTTGTTGCTATTGTTATTGCTCCATATTTACCTGCTTGTGCTACTATTTCTGCTTCTTTTTCATGATTTTTAGCATTTAAAACTTCATGTTTTAATCCTTCTTTTTTAAGAAGTTTACTTATTTTTTCAGAATTTTCTATAGATGCTGTACCTACAAGTACTGGTTGCCCTTTTTCATGTGCATCTTTTATTTCTTCTATAACTGCTTTGAATTTAGAATCTTCTGTTTTGTATATTATATCATTATTGTCTTTTCTAATTACTGGTAAATTTGTTGGTATTGTAACAACATCAAGATTATATATTTCTTTAAATTCTTTATCTTCTGTCATTGCAGTACCTGTCATACCTGCTAATTTGTCATATATTCTAAAGAAGTTTTGGAATGTTATTGTTGCAAGTGTTTTTGATTCATCTGCAATTCTTACTTGTTCTTTAGCTTCTATAGCTTGGTGTAATCCGTTAGAGTATCTTCTTCCTTCCATTATACGACCTGTAAATTCATCAACTATTAGTACTTCTCCATCTTTAACTATATAGTCAATATCATTTCTCATAATACCATGTGCTTGAAGTGCTTGATTAATATTATGAACTATATCTGCATTATCAAGTTCATTTAAGTTATCAAGTCCAAAATATTCTTCTGCTTTTTTTGCACCTTTTCCTGTAAGTGTTGCTGTTCTATTTTTTAAGTTTACAACATAATCATATTTATCTAATTCTTCTGCTTGTTCCTTATTCTTAGAATCTTCTTCTATAATTTCTTTCTTTTCTAATGTTCTTACAAAGCTATCTGCTTTTTTGTATAAGTCTGTAGATTTTGTGCTTCTACCAGAGATTATAAGTGGTGTTCTAGCTTCATCTATTAATATTGAGTCAATTTCGTCTACTATTGCATAGTTAAGTGGTCTTTGTACCATATCTTCTTTGTATATAACCATATTGTCTCTTAAATAGTCAAATCCAAGTTCATTATTTGTTGTATACATTATATCTGTTTGATATTGTTTTCTCTTTTGGTTTGAAGTCATTTGATTTAAGTTAAGTCCAACTGTCATTCCTAAGAATTTGAAGATTTTACCCATCCATTCACTATCACGCTTTGCTAGATACTCATTAACTGTAACAATATGAACACCTTTTCCTGTTAATGCATTTAAATATGCAGGTAATGTTTCTACTAATGTTTTACCTTCACCTGTTTTCATTTCTGCAATTCTACCTTGATGTAATATTATCCCACCAATTAACTGAACATCATAATGTCTAAGCCCTATAGCTCTTTTTGATGCTTCACGAACTACTGCAAAAGCTTCTGGTAAAATATCATCTAATGTTTTCCCATTTGCTAATTGTTCTTTAAAATATTCTGTTTTTTTAGATAATTCTGAATCACTAAGTTTTTCCATTTCTTTTTCAAGTTCATTAATTTTTTTAACTAATGGCTCTATTCTTTTAACTTCTCTATCACTATATGATTTAAATATCTTTTTTAATATTCCCATTTTATAAGTTTACCTTTCTTTCTTTAAAATCAGCTATGTCAATAGCTAAAACAATATTTTTATAATATCATACTATTTTTATTTTTTCTACTATTTACGCTATTTTTATTATACCTACAAAAAAATAGATTATACAAGTATTTTTCTTATATAATCTAGCATATTTTTGTTTATATATCTTTTCCAAGTTCTATTTTCTTTTCACAAAATTCGCTTAACCTACATTCACTACATTTAGGGTTTTGTGGTCTACAATATTCTCTTCCTACAACCCAAAATGGAAGTGTTAAAGAACCTGGAAAATTCTTACATATAAATCTTGCTTTTTCTGTCACCTCTTTTATATTATCTTTTTCTACAAGTCCCATTCTTAAAAACACTCTTCTTACATGTACATCATATGCAATATCTATACATGATAAATTTTCTAAAGAAACTCCAAAATCTCTTACCAAAAGAAGTGTTCCGAGTGCTGCCTTTTTATGACTTATTCCTTTAAATTCTTCTAACTTTTCAACTATAATTTCAGCATTCTTATTATCTTTCCACATATTTGAGATATCTGAAGAATATTCATTTACCACTTTTTCTATAGCAGTATATATGTATTCTGCCATTTTTCTTGGATATCTATGAAGTGCTGGTTTTTCCTTTATTATATTTTCTAAAGATTCCACACTTTCTTCTTTTAATATTCTATTAAAATCAAAATATCCTAATATTTTTTCTAAATTATATGGAAGTCTCCATGCCATTTCTGCTTTTACAGATTGATCTGCTATAAGACCTAAAAGAAATGCATTCCAATTAGTTTTTAATAAGTCACTTTCTTCTTTTTTAAGCATATTTTCACTTAATATACTATAATCTTTTATAACATCTTTTGCTATCTCTTTACATTTTTCATCTAAAGTCATCTTTTTTCCTATCTATAATTTATCTATAATAATTATAATTCTTAATTTCTTATATAATATTATATCTTTATATACTATATAGCACCAGCTTTCTATATATAATATTCTATATTTCTAGGATAAAGAAAAAGAAGCTAAATATATATTAATTTGTTTCATTATAACTATACATTTAACTTCTTATTACTTATTTTATTTCATAAATTTATTTGTACTTTTATTTATGATTTATTATTTTTCTCTTATTCTTTTGCTTTTAATTTAAAAAACATTTTAGTTATATTATTTACCAAACTATTATCATGTTTTTTATCATCTCTTCAAATTTGTACTTCATTTAATTGTGTACTTAAATTTGTATCTTGTTCTAAAGCTTGTTCCATTTCTTTTTCTATTTCTTCTTGGTCTTTTTCTTTTTGATATTTTATTATATTAGAAAATTTCATTCCATTTGATGCTTTTACTAAAACTATATCATTTTCTTTTAATATATCTAAATGTTGTATAACTTCATTATAGTCTGCATAATGGAACACTTGTCTTTCTTCTTCCATATGTTGTTCTATAATATCTTTTTGTAATTCTTCCATTATTGTTTCAGCATTCTCACCTGCTGTAATTACAATATCATACCCTTTAGCTGTTAAATAATCTGCAATTTTCTTATGATATCTTTCTGAAAATTCACCAAGTTCTAATATATCTCCTAAAATATATATTTTTCTTCCTGCCTCTTCTTGTTTTATATTGCTTATAACATCTATTGCTGCTTTTACAGACTCATAGCTTGCATTATATGTATCATCATATATTGTTATATTTTTACCTATAACAAATTTATCCATTCTATGTTCTGTTACTTTCATATTTACTAATGCTTTTTTCACATTTTCCAGTTTTATATCAAATATTTTAGAAATTACTATTGCCACAAGTGAATTGTACACATTATGGATTCCAACAGTATTTATTTCAAACTCAAGTTCTATATCTTGAATCTTAACTTTTATCTTAGTACTTGTTTCAGTCTTTTCTACTATTTCACCAACAAAATCTGCATTTTTGTTTTCTATACCATATGTTATAAGGGTGATGTTTTTTCCTAAATTTGATGTATATTTATCAAAATTTTCTATAACTGTTTTAAGCATCTTATCATCTGCATTTAAAATTAAAAATCCATTATCTCTTATACCAGATATTATTTCCATTTTTGCTGATAATATATTTTCAACACTTCCGAAGTTTTCCTATATGTGAAGAACCTATGTTTGTAATTACACCTATATATGGCTTTATCATTGTTGATAATTTTTGAATTTGTCCGAAGACCATCCATTCCCATTTCTATAACTGCAAGTTCTTCATCTTCTATTTGACTACAAGTTATAGGCAGACCTCTCATCCCATTAAAATTTTTCTTTGTTTTAAAAACAGTATGTTCTGTTTCTAGAACATGTGAAACTATTTCTCTTGTTGATGTTTTTCCGTACACTTCCGTGTTACAGCAATAACTTTTGTATCTATTTCATCCATCTTATAGTCAATTATATTTTGTAATGCTTTTAATGAATCTGGTGTATATAATATATTACACTTTCTCTTTATAATCTCATCTGTTATTTCTATATCTCTTTCATTTACTATACAAGTTGCTGCACCTGCTTGTATTGCACTTGATACAAACTTATTACCATCTGAATTATCACCTTTAAAGGCTATAAACGTGTCTCCTCTTGATATTAGTCTTGTATCTTGCTTTATCTCATGTATTTCATCATCATAATTACCGGTATAGAAGTTCACCATCTATAATACCAGTTATTTCTCTTATTTTCATAATAAAATATATATTCTCCTTCTTGCTTATATATTTTCAAATATATAACCTATTATAATGATATCTAGATTACGGTTATTTGTCAAATTTTAGCTATTTTAAAGCACTTTTGTAATTATTTTTAAATATATTTCTTTTATATCTCATTTTTAATATTATTAGATTTCTCTAGACATTTTTTAATTAAAGATATACTATATAATTAATAATTACAAAATATAATATATAACGAATAGGAGATTATTTATGGATTATATTACTATATTAATAATACTTGGTGTTATTTTAGCCATACTATTAATATATACATTTGTTTATTACAATATAAGTATAAGCAAAAAGATAATGATTGAAGAAGCTTTTTCTATAATGGATGTACAATTGAAAAAACGTTTTGATTTAGTGCGGAAATTTAGTTGAAATAGTTAAAGGTTATTCTAATCATGAAGAACAAGTTTTTACAAAAATTGCAGAACTAAGAACATCTAATTATGATTCTAAATCTATTAATGATAAGATTACAGAAAATCAAAACTTTTCTGGTATAATAGGTTCTCTTAATCTAACAGTAGAAAATTATCCAGAACTTAAAGCAAATGAAGAATATAAGAGACTTAGTGAAAACTTAGTAATTATAGAAGATGAAATTGCTTTATCAAGGAAGTACTATAATGGAACAATTAGAGATTATCAAAAATTCACTCAAATGTTTCCTAATAACTTATTAGCTAAGTTATTAAAATCACCTGAATTTTTAATGTTTGAAATTTCAGAAAATGAAAAAGAAAATATAAAAGTATAATTTAATTTATTCAAAATTACTATTTTATATATACACATTATCCACATTTTAAGAAGATAATGTGTATTTTTATATCTAAATTTTCTCTTTTTTCTTTTCTACTATAATTCAATTTTAAATCCTTATATTAAAAATTTATTCTTTTAAATTTTGTTATTAATTTGTTATTGAAAAGATATTTATTTGTGATATAATTAAAACAATTCAGAAGATACGGGGTAAATTATGACATTTAAAGATTACTACAAAATACTTGGGATTGATAATATTAAAGTATCAAGTGAGGAAATTAAAACAGCTTATAGAAATCAAGCTAAAAAATTTCATCCTGATATAAATAAAGAAAGTACTGGCGAAATTATTAAAGATATAAACGAAGCATATAAAATACTTTCAAATCCTCAATCCAAGAAAAAATATGATAAATTATGGAATGGATATATTGGTAGAACAAAGAAAGAAAATATTTCTTTTATTACAGAAGAGAGAAAAAATACAATGCTTGAAGAATTATCAAATATTTTCTTCGGCAACACTTTCAAAAAACATAGTTTAGCAAAAGAAAAAAAACAAGATACTTCTTTAAATACTGAAATAACTTTAAAACTTTCTATTAAAGAAGCATATCTTGGAACTACAAAAACTATTAAAACAAAAGATGATCAAAAAGATTTAGAAATACCAAAAAATACAAAAAATAATGATATACATATTTTAAAATATATGGGTAAAAAAAGTAATGATTCTTTTAAATTCCCAGGTGACCTATATGTTAGAATATCTGTAGAAAATGATGAAACTTTTAAATTAAAAGGTTTAAACATAATAAGTAATCTTAATCTAACTCCAGCAGAGGCAATTTTAGGTACAAATATAGAATTTGATTTCTTCGGTGAACTTATCTCAATCATAGTTCCACCATTTACGCCCAATCAAAAAGAATTTAAACTAAAAAACAAAGGATTTTCTTCTTCTAACCAAAAAGGTGATTTAATATTAAAAGCAAATATAGTTATCCCTTCATCTATCTCTAAAGAAGAAGAAAAA
>CAUULU010000050.1:0-6695 GCA_963546185.1 uncultured Eubacteriales bacterium
TCATTTTCTTTGCATAGCATTTCTTCTCTTTCGAATAACATCGAAATCACATCCTCTCAATAAAATTAGTTTATCTTATTGTTCCTAATAAACTCTAAATCTATTATATATATATATATATTATTTGTCAAGGAACTTTTTATATATTTTTATAATTTTTCAACATATTCTAATGCTTCGTCAAACTCTTCTTTAGTTATAACCTGATTATTTAACTTATCATGCATAAAATATATATCTTTAAAACTACAATTCTTCTTGTTTCTAAACTTATTCAATAACCCTATAGCTCTACATACAGCTACTGTATATGTATATGGATATCCTCTTGATATATAATTATTAGTATTTAAAATATATTTTAACTTTTCTGAATTAGTTAATTTTTCTTTTTGATAATTTTGTTTAATCATCTTCTCATACTCTTTTGTTATTTCTTCTGTCATTAATATTATTTCATTATTAGTAATTTTCTTTTTCTTCTTGCCTATCTTTTCTAATATTTTAATATATTTTGTTTGAAAGATTATTATTGATGGAAAGTCAAAAAGTTGCCAATATATTTTCATCTTCATATCTTGTATATGTTGTTTTAATTCCTTTGTCTTTACTTCTTCTTTTAATATTTCTGCCATCTTTTCAAAAGCTAAAAGTTCATGAAATACTGCTATTGTTTCTTTTTTAAAAAAGTTATCACTTTTTCTTGTAATACCATACTTCCTAGCTAAAAATTCATTTTCCATTGTATGTCCGTAGTTCATGCATAAATGTTATTACATTCCTATACTCATTGTCTTTCTTGTTAAGCATCATATAATTCTTATTCCTATATATAACATAACCTCTTTTACCTATTTCATTTTTTACATTTATTCTCTTCTCATTAATCATATCTTCAAGTATTTTAAAATGTTCTTGTTTTTCTTTATACTCTAAATTCTTATACATCCTATTTAATACTTCAATATAGTCAAAACTATAATCAAAAGTAATATTCTTTTTTTCTATATCTTCAAAAAACTTCTTGTTTTCTAAATATTTTTCAGTATATATACTACTATTTTTTAATATTTCTTCAATAATTTTAAAACTTCCTTCTTCTACAATATCCCTTCCTATATTATTTAAATTAATTGCATACCATTCTCTAAAAAGTTTAAAATATAGTTTTTCTTTATCTTCATTATACTCATAGTCTTTATTCTCTTTTTCTAGTTTTTCAATATATTTTAAAAACTTTATCCTAGCTTTCTCTAATTTTAAATTTGTTTGGCTATCAGAATCCTTCAATTTTATATAATACTTATACCCATAGAAATAGTATATACTACTTCTTACAAAATTATATATAAAAGTATTTTCTTTAAAATCTTTTTTTATACTTTCTATATATACATAAAAATCATACATGCATTTTTCTATTATATCCATTTTAACATTATTATGTATTTCTTCTTTACTTACATTTTCTATATCTTCCTTCAAAAAAATATACATTTCTATATCTGTTAAAATCCTATACATATTACATATATCTTCTTCTACAATATTACCCTCTAATACTTTTGATACTATTTCTTCTATTTTCAATATATCTTCATTTACTTTATCAAATCCTGTATATATCCTATTTAAATCAACTTTCATTTTTGATAATATTTCTGTATTTAGAATCAATTTTCCCATACACACCTCATACATCTATTATACTAAAAATAGAGCCACTTTCGTAGCCCTATATTTTTTCTATTAGTTATTATTTAGCCTTTTCTAATAATGTTACTATCTCACTTGCATCCTTCTTACCAAAGTCTACTATATCATCATTTATTATAATACATGGTACGCTTAAGATACTGTATTTTTCTCTTTTTTCTTCTGCAAATGCTATATCATATATATTTAAATCTATGTCTATATCATTATTTGTTGCTTCTTTTAATACTTTAGCAAATTCCATTATTAGGTCTGGACATTTAGTACATGTTAAAGAAATAACTATATCTACTGTTATTTTCCCTTTTAAGTTTGTTATTCTAGATATTAATTCATCATTTAATTCCACTTTTTCTCCAAATACCTTATACATTGTTACTACAAATGCTGTAAACTCATGTCCTCCTGGTATTCCATAGAACTTATATCCTACACTTTTAATAGTTCCATCTTGTAGTCTTTCTCCTAATGTTATATAGCATGTATTATTTACATTTTCTTGTTTTTGTTTTTCTTCAATTATAATTTCTATATTTTTAGATATATTATCCATTTCAAGTAACATTGTTTTAAGTTCTTTAGATGTACTATCATCATATATATTTCCTGTTATAACTATTTTTTTAGTTAATGAATCGAAAAGATTTTTAAGTTGTCCTTTCATATCTTCTGTTATATATTTACCATCATTAACATTTGTATTTGTTTGTTTTGGTGTTTCTTCTTTTTTAGTATTATTTTCTTTTTCTTTAAATAATGCTGGTATTTCATGTTTTTTATGAATCCCATTTATATATTGTTCTGCATTTGTTGCTGCTGTAGCTCCATCAGATACTGCTGTTACTACTTGTCTTAATTCTTTTTCACAGATATCTCCTATTGCATATACTCCAGGTATATTTGTTTTCTTATTATTATCAACTACAATATATCCTTGATTATTCATAGTTATATCAATATTTGATTGTTTTAACAATTCTGTATTTGGTATATATCCTGCAAAGATAAATATCCCGAAAATATCTTTATCATTTTTGTATTCCCATGTTTCATTAGTCACATTATTTACAAATTCTATTCTCTTTGGTAGATTATCTCCTGTTATCTCTTTTATTTCTGTATTGTAATATATTTTAATCTTTGGTGTATGATTCTTTACCTTGTCTATAATTGTTTCTGCACATGTCATTTCTTCTTCTCTTACAATCATAGTAACATTTTCTGAAAATCTAGTTAAAAACATTGCTTCTTCTGCTGCTGCAAATCCTCCACCTATTACAAATATATCTTTTCCTGTGAAAAATTCTCCATCACATGTAGCACAATATGCAATACCTTTTCCCATATATTCTTTTTCACCTTTAAAGTTAAGTTTTCTTGGGTGTGCTCCTGTTGCTATAAAGACTGATAGAGCTTGGTATTCTGCACTTGTAGTTTTAACCTTTTTAATATCTCCTTCTAAATCAAGTGATATTACATTTTCCATTTTTATTTCTGCTCCAAAGTCTACTGCTTGTTTTGCCATTTCTTTTGTTAATTCTTCACCTGTTGCTTTAAAAACTCCTGGATAGTTTACAACTTCATTTGTAAGTGTTATTTGACCACCAATTTTTTCTTTTTCAAGTATTAATGTTTTGTATTTTGCTCTTGCAATATATATACCTGCAGAAAGTCCGTGCTGGTCCTCCACCTATTATAATTAAATCATATAATCTATCATTTACTTCCATCTATCTCTCCTTTTCTTAAATTATTTATTGTTACTAAAATAAGAAGGGTATATGCTAAAAACATATCTCCTTCTACTTTAGCTTTTTATCTATTATATTTTTCCAACTAAATCTAAGCTTGGTTTTAATGTTTCTTCTCCTTCTTTCCATTTAGCAGGGCAAACTTCTCCATCATGTTCATATACAAATTTACATGCTGATAATTTTCTTAATAATTCTTCTGCATTTCTTCCAATACTTCCTGATACAACTTCATATGATGCTATTTTTCCATCAGGATTTACAATGAAAGTTCCTCTTTCTGCTTGTCCCTTATTTTCTATATATACATCAAAATCTTTTGCTAAAGCTGCTGTTGGATCTGCAAGCATTATATAATCTATTTTCTTAATTGCAGGTGATGCATCATGCCATGCTTTGTGTACAAATTCTGTATCACATGACACACTGTATATTTCTGCATTTAATTTTTTGAATGCTTCATAATTATCTGCTAAATCTTCTAATTCTGTTGGACATACAAATGTAAAATCTGCTGGATAGAAGAAAAATATTGACCATTTTCCTTTTATATCTTTTAATTCTACATCTATTATTTCTTCATTGTGATATGCTTTTACTTTAAAATCACTTACTTCTTTATCTATTAATGACATTTTATTCTCTCCTTATTTTTACTTTTCTTTCATATACCATTATAATTTAAAAACACTAATTATTGCAACATGTTTTCATAAATTATCTAATTATTATATCCTGTAAATATTAATTCTCCATCTACATATTCTCCTAAGAATATTTCGCTATATTTTTCAAATCCTTGTTTTTTCATCTGTTCTAATAAGCATTCTTCACTCTTACCTGTTATTTCTAAAATATCTGTTTGCAAGCTTCCATCTGTTATAATTGGGAATTTAGGATTTTCTTCTCCTGCTTGTATAACTATAAGTTGGCCATTTTGTTCAACAACTGCTCTTTTTACCTTATGTGTTGAATATATATTATTAGTACGAAGTTTAAATGCCACATCATGTGCACAAAGTCCTGCTTTTTTGCAATTTTCCACATTAATTTTACCATGTTCTATAATTATACGAGCTTTACCATCTATAATTTGTCTTGCTTTAACACTACGTTCTTTAATTATTCTAAATATTATTACAAGTATAAACCAGATAAATAATATTGCGATACATTCTAATATATCAATATCTTTATTATATATAATACCACCTATTATTCCTCCGAAGTACATAATTTTGAACTTGATCACTTGCAGATGTTGGCGCTAAATTACCTTTTCCTGTAAAGTTTATTACCATTATTAATGCAACAAATCCTATTAAAAGTTTTACTGCAACTAGTATGAAATCATTCATATTTTCTCCTTATTCTTAGCTTGTTTTAATTAATTATATCCTACTTATATAGTTTAGTATCTCATCTTCTAGATGTAATACTTTTTCTTTACTTGCTTTAAACTTAAAACATTTTGGTATATCTTCTTTTTGAATATATTCAATAATATCTAATATATCTTCATTTAAAACATTTTTCTTGTATTCCTCACTATTTATTGTATTACCAAATATTTGATATGTTTTAAGTAAGAATACAGATTTTATTCTTTTTAGTTCTATTAATTCTTTTTCTTCTAATTCTTCGCTTATTTCTAAAATATAGTATAGTGTTGCAACTAACAGTTTAAATATATTATATATTTCCTTTTCCTCTGTCTGATTATATCTTTGATCTATTGTATATTTTTCGTCTACATATTTGTTTATATCTTTTAATATCTCTACTGCTAAATCTAGCTTATTAAAATTAAGTCTTATATCATAAAAGTTTTCTTTTACTGATAACTCGTTTAAATGATAACTTTTACTCCCCTTATACAATATCATGTTTGACATACACATAAGCTCTGTTCCTGCTAAAAAGCCTTTATTTCCTCTATATGCTCCTTTTGCAAACACTGTTATTTTACCTAAATTGGGTGTAAGTACTGTTAAAATTTTATCCTTATCCCCAAATCTTGTTTCTGTTATAATTATTCCTAATGTTTTAACTATTTTTTCACTCATTTCTTTTTAAATCTATTTAAGAACAAATCATTATCAAGCCAGTTTTTTCTTACCTTAACCCATATTTGAAGGTTAACTTTTTTATCTAGCATTCTTTCTATATCTCCTCTTGCATAGCTTCCTATCCTTTTAAGCATTTCTCCATTTTTACCCACAATTATACCTTTATGTGTGGATTTTTTTGTATATATTACTGTTTCTATATTAACTATATCTTCACCTTTTTTAGTTTTTGCTTCTTTAAAACTTTCTATTTCTACATATAGTCCATGTGGTATTTCTTGATTTAATAATTTTAGTGCTTTCCCTCTTATAATTTCTTCACACATTTCTCTTACCGTTTGGTCTGTATATTCATCTTCTGAATAATATTTAGGTCCTTTTGGTAATAATTCTTCTATTCTCTTTAATATATCTGAAATGCCTTCTCTTAACATTGCAGATACTGGTATTATATGGTCAAATTCTAACTCATCATTTAATTCTTTTATCTTTTCTATGATTATTTCTTTTTTTATCCTATCTATCTTGTTTATAATCCCTATTATATGTAGGTTCTTGTTTTTTTCTTTTGCTTCTTTAAGTTTTTTTAGAACATTATAATCAAAGACACTTAGGCTTTTCTTATTTCCTGCAACAACAAAAAGTACTATATTTGCATCTTTTATACTTGTTATTGCACTATCTATCATCACACTTGAAAGCTTGCTATTTACCTTATGTATCCCTGGTGTGTCTATAAATATGATTTGTTTGTTTTCGTCTGTATATATCCCTTTTATATTATTTCTTGTTGTTTGTACTTTTGGAGATACAATTGCAAGTTTTTCTCCCATCAGTCCATTTAATAATGTTGATTTTCCTGCATTTGTTTCTCCTATAATAGTTACATATCCTGATTTAAATTTTTTCAAAAATTTTCTCCTTTAATATTTTATCTTCTTCTAGTAGTTGTTGATGGCTTTTTACTTGTTTCTTTCTTGTTATTCCCTTCTTTTTCTTCAGTTTTTTCTGTACTTGTTGTTTCAGCTCCTGTAATTGTTACTTTTTCTTTTTCTGGCATTACCATTACATATGTATTTCCATCATTTAACTTAATTTCATTTCCTTCTAAATCATAATATTTTGTAATATCATATCTTGATTCTTTTCTTGCTATAAT
>CAUULU010000051.1:0-6631 GCA_963546185.1 uncultured Eubacteriales bacterium
TAGCAATATTTTGAATATCATCTATCTGTTCTTTAGAAAATACATTTATATTATTTCCTTCAATAATGTTCTTCATTTCTTCTTGCATTTTCTCTTCACTTAATTCTTTTTCATTTTGAAGCCTATTTATAAGTGTTTCTGCCATAATCTTCTTTATAGCTATTTCTTTCTTACTTTCTTCTGCCTTATCTTCAATAGTTTTATTTGGTTTTAATTCTGATTCTTTTACAAATGTTTCATATTCTTGAACCTTGTCAATTAAAACTGTATTATCCACTTTAGAATCTATTGACTCTGTTAATTCTGAAATTACATTTCTCATTTGTTCATTTCTATTATTTTCTAAGAATTCCTTATCAATGTTTATTCCCATAGATTTCATTTCTCTTTCTAAATTTTCTTGACTTTCTATTTGAATCATTGTAAGTGCTATATTATTATTATCTGCAATAGCTTCATTTGCAAGTCTTCTATTATTAAACTTATGTATATTATATTTTCCATATAACTTTCTAGTCTTTCTCTTTTTAGACATATTTCGACTATACATATAGTTCCTATCTAATTTAAACTTAATATCTCCCATATCTACTTTTGAAGCCATTTGTTCTAAGATTATTTCATTTACTTCAACTGCTGTATCAACAAAAACTTGAGTATTTTCTCCCATGTATCTAAATTTACCACCTGGATATATAGGTTTTAAATTTGCTTTAAAGAATTTTTTAACCTCTCCACTCAATGTTAAAACTTCTGCATTTTTATATCTCGGATCTTTTTTAGCAAGTATCTTTCTATAATTTTCAATTTCCTTTTCAAACTTACCATTGAGTTCATATTTACCTTTTTTATTTTTCTTATCATCAAAATAATCAAAGAAATACATTGCTTTTAATAGATTTGTATATTCACTAAGATCACCATCTGCTGCTTCTGTAATTGCAACTGGAATAAGTGTCATTGCTGTAATAAATCCTACTGTTTTTATTAGACTATATTTCGTTAATCTTAATATACTTGTAAATTCACCTTCTCCGAAGTCCTAGTCTATTTCGTAAATCCCTTAATGCCCTTATTCGTATATTGTCACCTTTTACCATTATACCTTTTTGTTGATCAAAAAATTTCTTTCTAGATAATGCTCTTGTTCTTCCTTCACTATCTGTATATCTTTCAAGCCATTTTTCGCCTGGTTTTCTTTTAAATATATTTCCATATACTTTATTAGTATTTTTTCTATTTTGTTCTTTTTGTATTCTATTAACTCTATCAATATTGGTTTCAAATTTATTTATTTCTTTCTTTTCTTCTTCAGATATAGGTTCTTGTTCATATATTTTTTGTTTATCAGAATTTTCTTCTTCTGTCTTATTCTTTCTTCCAAATTTAAAGAACTTATCATTTACTTTTTGGCCTAAATTATATGCTCTTATAAATCCTTCTTCTGCTGTATCTAAAATAGCTTCTTTTCCATCTTGGAATATCTTACTTCCAAATACAGTAGCAACTCTTTCTTTACCTTTTTTATACATTGATTTTCCAATATATGCATTTGTAATATCTAAAGGACTTGCTTTTAATAATTTATCTCCTGTTATTCCTGATGAAAGTCCGAAGTGCTGATACCATATCTCTAGGTAATCTCATTATTTGTCCAAATACAAATAACATAAATAATGTACTTATAAATCCTTCTCCAAACATATTCATTGATATTGTTATTAAAATTGAATATCCTATAACATGTAAAGATTGTAGCATTACAACATAAATTATTTCTTTTAACCAATTTCCATAAACATTTGATTTTCCTGTTATAGTTTTTTGAAATGCATCATATATTGGTGTTATTACTGATGCTACTAATAACATAAAGAATAATACTAACCTTCTAACATATATAATTAAAAACTTAACTGTATACCATACAAGCGCTATATATAATAATGTTGCAGGTATCCCTATCATAGCATTTAAAGCATATGCTCTTGTTCTTACTGTTTCATATAGTGAATATGTTGGAACTCCATCTTTTGATTGAACTCCAGCTTGTAACATTTTAATTACCGTATCTACTACAAATGCATTAAATTTAACAACTAATACAACTATAAATATTATAGCAAATATTTTAGCTGTAGTAATTATCCAGTTAGTTAATGCCGCACTTGCACTCGCTTTTTTTGATGCAATTGAACCAAACATTGCTTGTATTGCTGAAACTATACCAAGTAAAAGAGTAATACCAATCCCCATAAGTACCATTAAATAAAATGATGAAGCTGCTGCTGCTCTTATAAGACCTATTGGTGATTTTTTGTAATCTTCTTCTGTAAGTTCTTTTTCCTCATATTTTTTAGCTATTTCAGAATCTCCACCTTTTTTAGCAAGTTCATTTATTTTTTCTATATCTCCACCTGCTGCAGTTTTTCCTTTCATTCTAGCAATAGCTTCTGATGGTGTTACAAATATATCTGTATTTAAGAATTCAATTCTATTTGTTATTATGTTTTCAAGTGTTACAGCTCTTCTTTCATCTATTTGTCCACCTGAATTTACCCTATTTAAAATATATCCATTTTGTCCTGTTATTCCCTCTAAACTGTATGTTAATATTACTTCTACTAATGTTGCAAGACCTATAAACGGTAGTCTTATAACAAATAATATAAAGTTTAATAAAAACATTGCTATTTCTTGTAAGAAGTTTATTATTCTTCCTAAGAAAGTTGTTTTAGCAGAAATCTTCGCTTGACCTTTTGCAAGTCCCTTGTAGAAAAATTTATCCATTTCTTCTACTGGAGTCCTATATTTAGATAAATCTTGTTGAACAACTGTTGTTCCATCAGCTATTCTTAATACTTTTGTAACCCCTTTAAAATTATAATTTGCTATTTTAACAACATCTCCAGTACGTGGAGCATGTAATAATTGATTGTCTCCTGCATAAAAACCAACATGTTTTCTAGCATGTGTCATAAATACAACATCTCCAACTTGCCATTCTGAAATATTATCTTTGTTTATTTCTTGAACATTAAGACCTGCACTTTTAAACTGTTCTTCAAGAGTTTCTGTTGTACCATCTACCTTATATCCTAATTGTGATACTACCCATGAAACAAAACTACTACAATCAAATGTATTTTGACTTGGGTTACTTGCATTACCATGTCCTGCTCCCCAAGCATATTTTGCTCCAAGTTTTTCTTTACCTTTATTTATTAATTCTTCTCCTGAAAATGCAAAAACATAATTTTTAAAATTAGAAAGTATGATTAATAAAAGTAATATAATTATCATAATATTTTTAAATATTTTTTTCACTTTACTTCCCATATTAATCTCCTTTCTTATTTTAATAAACATTACTCATATAATATTTTTGACCATTAGCATTATATGTCATAATTCCATTTTCAATATTTAATATTTCTATTTTTCCTTGATTTTCTATTATTTTTGATACTGTTCTTGTATATGGATCTAGTCTAAAAATTCCTAAATTATTTAAACTATAATATATATACTTATTTGTAACAAATATACTATCTGCTGTTGCTGCAGTATTTAAATTATATCTTTCTATTTTAGGATCTGAAAAACACACTATGCATCCATGATATTTTTGTGTATCTGATTCTTCACTTTGTTCTCCTGTTACAGCTACATTAAAATCATTCATTTCACCATTTATATATGCTTCTCCAATTGCATTTTCTCTATCTATTTTTTCTCTTATTTCTGTTTCAACAAGATCACTATCTTCAAATAATACTCCTAATTCAATTTGACTTTTTATAACTTCATAATTGTTATTTTTATTGCTTTCTCTTCCAAAATATTTATCTTTTAGTTGTTTATAAAATCTTGAATTTTTATATATTTTTATTCCATTATTCAATTTATCATAATTTGTAGCATATATTTTTATCCCAAATGCTGGATATGTTAAATCTACCTTTCTTGAATTATATACAAACTTATCATATTCCTTATATGTACTTGTAATACTATCTATAAATGTTTTCATATCTCTATCTTTAAGATATTTATCCACATATTCCATAAATTTGTTTATATCTTCCATCTCTCTTTTAAAATATATATATGCCTTATGATTTTTTATATCTAATATTATATATATTTTTTCATGTTCTATTACTAAAATTTTATCCTTACTTAAAAATTTAGAAGATCCATCTCCCAGTTTTTTAAGTACTGTTTCTTCATTATCAGTAATTTTTATATCATTAACTATTGCATTCTCATAAGAAGTATTTATATACATATATACTACTTTTCCGGAAGCTTTCTTTTATTCTGAATTTCCCATTATTAAAAGATAATTCATCACCAACAACTGCAGTTAATTTTCCGAAGTGTTGTTCCTTTTATATCTAGATTATTTATAACTGCATTTATTTCTGGAGAATTTATATTTAAGGCTGTTTTCATTCTATCAGTATAGTTCTTCGTACCATCTCTACTTATATTATCTTGTTCTCCACCTTTTCTATATGTTGGTCCTTCCTCTTTTTTATTATTAAATACATTAAACAATAACATAATAATACCTATAAACATGATTACAGAAATTATCATTATAATTGTTATTATATTACTTGTACTTAAAATCTTATTTTTTTTCAATCTATACCCCTCTTAATTTAATTTTATTAAACCCTCATATCTAAACTACTATTAGATGATCTAATTGTTGTTAATTTTCTTAAATTTAACATACCTTTTATTGTTTTTTCTGCTCTTGAAAATTGTGTTATAACAAAAAGTGATAATAGAGGACTTGATGCTGTGATTGGAGCAAGTGCATATATATATACTAAATATAGTATTGGATAAATCAAACCAACTATTACTGCATCTACAAATTCTTTAAAGAAATTTGAAAGAACTTGACTTTTTCCGATCTCCTATTCTATCTAAGGCATATGTAACAGATATTATAGGAGATACTACTATTAAGAATCCAATTGTTAATAGCCTATTAATATATATTATTAAAAACTTAATATGATATGCAGACATAAATAAATATGCTATAAAAGATACTGAATATCCATATCCATTAATATCTAAGTCTAAAACATTTTTATATATAATAACCTCTGCACTTTGTGCACCACTTTCTAACATTTTATATCTTATTGCATTAAATATACTTATAACCATATCATGTGCAAAAAGTATCATAGCAAGTACTACTGTTATCAGTAATGCAATCATTAGTCCTTTTACAGTATCTGTTAAAAAATTCTTTAATGATGCTATTGAGGTTGCTTTACTATCAGTTCTTGCTGAATTTAGCATAAGCATTACTGCCCCAAGTATAAATAGCAATAAAGATATTGCTACTGCAAAACCTCTTGTTGCATTTGTCCAAACAGCAACTCCTTTTTTCAAGTTTGCATTTGCCTCATTCCCTTTAGAATTGCTTTCCTTGCTTGTATTTATATTAAATATATTTATATCTAAAAACTTAAAATCTCCAAAAAATAATTTATCAAGTGTAAAGAAATATTTGATCGCAAAATCTTTAACCTTTATACTCGCTTCCTCTACTATATTTTTTGTATCTTTCTTTCTAGCACTTTCACCTTTTTCATATGCCTCTATATATTTTTGATTTGTATTTATTGTAGCTATTACAGATATAATAACCGCTCCTATAAGTATTGGCAAACAAAATATACCAACAATTGCAACTACTATTACATTTAAAGTAAGTGCAACTATATCCATACTACTTCCTCTATATTTCGAACCTTCTTTCAAATCAGTATCTGTATTTTTTATTTGATCAGCTCTTTCTGTTCTACCAACACTTACTCTGTCTTTTGGCTGTATCATAGAATTCTTTTCTGTATTTAAATCTCCTGGCTCTGGTGCTTTTTCCTTATTTTCCTTTGTTTCAGTTTTTGTATTTTGATTATTATTTATTGTTGATGCATATGATATACTTTGTGTTAAATATGTAAAAAAGGTTACTATTATCATACATATTATTAATAACTTATATATTATTTTTTTTATATTTTCCAACAATAACCTCCTTCTTCATATTTATTTTTTATTCATGTTAAATATTATTTTATATTTATTTATACTTATCTTTAATTTTCTTTTTCCTTAGCTTTTTCTCTTTCAACCTTTGTATTTATATTTGTATCAACAAATTCAAATTCCATTTGTGTTGGTTCTATAGAAAGAATTGTTGTATCATCTCCTATTTTTAAAAGCCCTTTACCAACTGTCGCTGTTGCTAGAAAAGATGCTTCACCTTCACTTAACTTAAATGTTTCTCTTATATAATCTATTTCAGCATTATCTTGTGCTAAAAACAGTTTTGTATCTGAAGATGTTAAAACAGCCTGAACTGCAGACATTTCATAAAAGTCTTGGAATCTTTGTGATACAAGAGCAAGTGAAACGTTTCTCTTTCTAGCACGTCTTGCCATTGTATTTAAGAAATCTACCGCTTCTGGGAATGGTAAAAGCATCCAAGCTTCATCGACTATAACCCTTTTTTTATTTGCTTTTTTCTTATCTTCACTGTTTTTCTTAACATATTTTTCCCAAACCCATGAAAGTAATATTTGTTGTGCAAGTG
>CAUULU010000052.1:0-6606 GCA_963546185.1 uncultured Eubacteriales bacterium
TTAAAATTCTTACCATATACATTATTATTAAGCTTTGTGTTTTCAATAATAATTTCATATTTTTATACAAAGATTATAATTTCACCAATATTTGAAATAACTAAAGTTACAGATAATATGATGAAATTAGATAGAAATGCACTTCTCAAAGTAAGGACTGAAGATGAGATAGGACATCTTAAAGAACAAATTAATATACTATATACAAGACTTTTAGGTGTTATAGATAATCTAGATAAGAAGAATAAAGAAATAATTAGATTTGAAAAAACAAAAGTGGATTTTTTAAGAAGTACATCACATGAACTTAAAACACCACTTGCAAGTCTTAAGGTTATATTAGAAAATATGAAATATAATGTACGGAAAATATAAGGATAAAGAAAAATATTTAGATGTTTCAATAGATATAGTAGATGATTTAACAAAGATGATTGTAGAAATACTTTCAATATCATCGTTCCAAGAGTTAAAAGAAAAGAAAGAAATATTAAAACTTGAATATGAGGTAAATAAGATATTAAAAAATTATAAAGTTCTTATAAAAGAAAAAAATATAACAATTAATAATTATTTAAAAGATGAAGAAATATATATATCTAGGATAGCATTTGAGAAAATAATTGTAAATTTAATAAGTAATAGCACTAAATATACCAATATAAATGGTAAGATAAATATAGGAGTTAAAGAGGGATATTTCTATATTGAAAATAGCTGTAAGAAATTAAGTGAAGAACAAATAGAAAAATCTTTTGAACTTTTCTATTCAGAAGGAAATACTAAAAATAGTAATGGACTTGGACTATATATTATAAAAAATATATTAACAAATTATAATATTGATTATAGTTTTGAAAAAAGTAAAATAGGTATGGTATTTAAATTTAGAATACCTATAAAAGAAAGTAAATAATTAAGATAATTAAGAATGGATATAAGTATATAAATAAATACTTATTATTCATTCTTTTTGTTATGTTTGTTGCAAAATATTTGGATATGGTGGTAATATATGTATATAAGGAGAAAGTATGATACAAGAAAAATTATTTGAATACCAGGACTTAGGATATAGAGAATTTAATAGTAAATTAATACCAAATATAGATAAGGAAACTATGATAGGGGTAAGAATACCAGATATAAGGAAAATAGAAAAATCTTTAAGTACAGAAGAAAAGGAAGAATTTTTATTAAAATTACCACATAAATATTTTGAAGAAAATATGTTACATGGGATAATAATATCAAATATGAAAGATTATAATAAGGTTATAACTAATTTAGAAAAATTCTTGCCATATGTAGATAACTGGGCAGTTTGTGATAGTATAAGCCCTAAAATATTAAAAAAGAATAGAGAAAAGGTAATAACAAATGTGTTATCATGGATAAAAAGTAATCATACATATGTATGTAGATTTGGTATTGGAATGATAATGCAGCTATATTTAGAAGATGAATATTTCAAAAGAACATATCTTTATATAATTGCAGAAATTAAAACAGAAGACTACTATATTAATATGATGAGAGCGTGGACATTTCAAGTAGCACTTGTGAAACAATGGAAAGAAGCTATAGTATATATAGAAAAAGGATTATTAGATGAATTTACACATAATAAGACAATAAGTAAATCATGTGATAGTTATAAGATAGAAAAAGAGAAAAAAGAATATTTAAAAACATTAAGGAGAAAATAGTGAAAAGGTTATCATTAACACAACTACTTATAATAAACACAATATTATATACAACAGAATTTAATTTTGGACAAAAATTAGTTGGAAAAACAGTAAGCGATTGGGAAAAAGAATTTAAATTTGAGCTTGATAGTTTAGGACATTTTCCAGCTGAAATAAACGAAACAGAAATGGAAAAAATATTAAAAACAGTTAGAGAAGATGAAACATATAGTAATATTAAGATTTTAGATATAGATAATAGTAAAACAGGATATACAGATGGTTCAGAACCTATTGTAATGGTGACATTAAAATATGAAGATATGATATATATAGCATTTAAAGGAACAGCAGGTGGAGTAGAATGGAAAGATAATGCAATTGCAGCATATCCAGAAACTATATATACAGAGGCACAAAAAGAAGCATTAGAATATTATGATAAAATGTATGAAAAATATGTTGATAATACAATAAAAAAAGTATATGTTACAGGACATTCTAAAGGTGGGAATAAGTCACAGTTTATCATGGTGATGAGAGGAAGTGAAAACAGTAAACTTAAAAGATGTTTTTCGTTTTGTGGACAAGGTTTTAACAAGACATTTATAGAAAAATACAGCAATGAAATACAAGAAAATAAGGATAAGATATATAATATCTCTGCAGATAATGACTATGTTAATGTTATACTAACTCAAATAACAGATAAGATAAAATTTGTTAAAAGTATAACAAATATGGGAGAAATTGCTAAAAAGCGTGCAATAATAAGACATAAATTCGGAGCATGGCATTCTCCATATGTGATGTTTAAAGAAAAAAATGGTGTACTTACAATTAATGTAAAAACAAAACAAAGTAAGCTTATGAGAACACTACAATTATTTTTAGCATATATATTAGAAAATATGACTATTGAAGATGCTAAATATTTTTATCATGCAATGTCATCAATTTTAATAGAAAAGGAAAAAGAAAAATATATACCAGAAGAATATAGGGAATTACCTAGTGGATTCTATAGACGCTTTATAACACATATATATAATTTCCAAAAAGAAGAAGATAATCTATCTTTTGTTCAAATATTAGGATTATTAAAACCAATGCTTACACAGATGGGAGCAGTTATGATTAAAACAAGAGTTGGACTTGATAATATTATAACAATTACAAATAATGAAAAAGATGATGAAAATATGGAAAATATTTCTATTATTGAATATTCAAAAGATGATAAAAAAGAAGAAAAGAAAAGTAATATAGAAATAATAACAAGTATGATAAATCCAAAAGAATGGTTTGAAGATATAACAAAAAGAGCAAAGATATTAAGAGAGAAATACTTTAAAGGAAAAGAAGGAGAAAAAGAGAATAAAGACTAATAGGTGAAATATGAATATAGACTTTTTATTAATACCAGAAGAACAAAGATATAGGATGGATATACATTCATATACCTTAGAAGAGGCAATTATAACAATACAAAATACTTTGGATAATTTAGAATATGGAACAAGAGTAATAGTTGTAATACATGGATATTCTACAGGAAGTATATTATTAAAAGGTATAAGAAATGAATTAAATCATAATAGGATAGAAAAGATAGTACCATCATTAAATCCAGGTGTTACTTTAATTTATTTGAAAGAAAACTATATAATACCATTAAGAAAAATTAAGAGAAAGAAGCATAAGAAGAAGAGAAAACTTTGAAAATATATTTAAGTTATGTTATACTATATATGTAAAGTATTTTAAAATTTCTACCTAATAATAGTGGTAGAAGATGGAAAGGGTGAGAAAAATGAAAAATCAGAATTATCAAACTGATGAAAAAATGAGAGAAGTGAAAGGAGAATGTGAAAGCAAAAAACGGTATTTAAAAGATACCACTTTTCAACTGGAAACAGTCAAATGGCTGTTTATCAGTTTTATACTAATAATATTTGGTGCGTCAAGATATATAAAGTATACACTATTAGTACTATTAGCTTTTGATTTACTCCAAACTAAATATTTATTCAGTGCAAAATGGTCACAATATTTAAAATACACAGTAAATGGACTAATAATTTTTTTGTTCATTCTGAATTTAAGGATGTTCATACCAAGAAATATTGTGGAATTAATTTTTGTTATAATTCTAATATATATTTTCAATGAAAAATATATGAAGAATTATAATCTGGTCAAAGAACTGGAGAGTGATAAATATGAGAAGGAATGATAAAGGATTATATTTGTATAATTGTATTTTAAAATTAGCTATAACTTATATAGCAATAATTATTTTTAAGATACATGTAAATGAATTGTTATTAAATAGTATTTTGCTTTGTTTAATGATAGAGATAATCTCTACAAATTATAAAAAAAGCATAATAAAATTTATATGTGCGATATTTCAAATTTATAGTGTAATAATTATAATTCCTTTAGAGAATTTAAGTAATATAATTAATGCACTATTGTATGTAATATTGATATTTATAATTAATACAGTCGATTTTGCAATCTATATTGAAAAAAGAGGTGTTTAAAATGAATGGATTTATGTTATATACAAATAATTTATTAATCAATTTAATTAAATGGTTAGTAATTTTTACTATTTCAGGAACTTTAAATATAAATATGGCAGACACAATTATATTAATAATAATATCTGCTATTGATTTAATTTTACTTCTTTTATTAAAAAACGAAATGTTAAAAAATATTGTTAATATAGCCCCTTATTGGGTTTTAGGACCAATATTTCAAATGACATTAATAGAAGAAGCGTCTATTTCAAATATAACTAAAACTATTTTGGCTTTAGTTATTATAATTGTAGCTCAGATATTTGAATATATGAACTATAAAAAGTTATTGAGATATTATATTGGTGAGAAGAATGAAAAATAATTTTTATTATTTATTAAAAGCTATACTCTGCATTTTATATTTTGTTTTTATCCATCTACTATTATGTACAATAGTACTAATAGCAGATGACTACATTTAAAAAGCATGGGGCGATTGCTCCATGTTTTTATAAACTTTAAATTAAAAGGGTGATTTTTTATGAAAAAAGAAAATTTTGAAAAACGGAGAAAATTGTTAAAGAAGGAACAAATAATTAATAATTTTTTCCAAATTATGGCTATTAAAAACTTGTTATTAATAATAAGTATAGTAATCACCAAGAAAGATTTGGGTGTCTATGCTATACTAATTATTATTATAGATTATGCAATTACTATTTTTAAATTTAAAGAAATATATAAAAAAATTATAAATGGTATAATAATATATATATAATATTTATATTAATAATATTGATGATAGTTATTAGGTATGTTTCTTGTTTGGAAATAAAACTTTTTGAAAAAGCTAAAAAAGCCTGAAAAAATAGCATATAGAAATTTATATCTATATGTCTATTTTATTTCTTCTTAAGTTATATAAAAAAGTTCTGTCTAATTTTAATATAGTTACAGAAATAGAAAAATATGATATAATAATTTTGATTTATTAAATAAACGTAAATTATAGAATTAACTTATTTTATAAGGAGGTGTTTTTTATGATGGAAAAATTAAATCTAGGACTTGAAAATAAACCTCATGATTTCTACTATATTAATATTTTCAGTATATGATAATATATATTTATCAAGTTCTATGATAATTATAGGAATAATAGATATATTAATTTTAGTTCTAAATATAGAGCAAAAAGAAATGGCTAAATTTATTCTTGTGTTAGTATTATATTCCCATATAATATTAACAACAATATATATAGGGACTGAAAAGAATTTTTATACTAGTATAGTCTACTTAATTTTTGGACTACTTATTCTAGAATTATCAATTCTAGAATATAGGAAAATAAAAAAGGAGTGAATAAGATGAGGAGATTTATAAACAAAATTAGATTGTTTTTTTATGAAGCCGTAACCTCAACAATAAAATGGAGCTTCATATTTGTAATTGCAGCAATATATCGGATTAGTACGTTTGATATATTATTGCTGTTTGTATTAAGTGTTGTAGATATAATTGTCCCAATAACCTTTCAAAGTGATTTTATAAAATGGATCACTACATTTGCCATATGGTACTTTATTGTACCTTTGATGAAAGAAAGTATAGTGAATGAATTTTCACTAATGAACTTATTTAAGTTAATTACTATAGTTATAATAATCATTATCACTCAATTCTTTGAGTGGATAACATATCGAGTTATTATAGAATGTGATGATTAAAATAAAAAGAACTATTTTTTATTATTAAGGAAGTGGTGATAGTGTTTAAAAAATATTTAATTTTTATTATTAAGATTTTAATAGTTATGGGAAGTATTAATATTGTTAATGAAAAAGTTTTATATCTTCCATTATTAATTATAATATCTTTTGATATTGAAAAACAATTTATAAATAAAAAAATAAATGGCGAAGTAATTCACACAGTATATGTAATATTATTGCTTGTGAATGTTGTATTAGAGTTACAAGGAGAGTATGATTTTGTTAAATTATTTTCAGCATTAGTTTTATTTATTCTGTATTTTATTATAGAAAAAATAGAGAATGAAGATAGTGATTAAATAAAAGCAAAAGCAAAAGTTATAATTAAAATTCATTTCTTGAAATAGGTATATAAGTATAGAATACTTATATGCCTATTTTTTATACTTATAATATCTTTTATTAAATAATATTTTTGGTAAAAATCAGTAAAAAAACAGTTTTTATTGATATTTTGAATGATATGGAACTACAGTGTTATCAAGGGTTTGTGGTTTTTTTTGAAAAAAACTTATTTTTTTTAGCAAACTACTTGACAGACTGCTAATTAAGGTATAAAATAATAGCAGTTAGAAAGGAAGACTGCTAAAAGGAGGAGAATGGAAC
>CAUULU010000053.1:0-6504 GCA_963546185.1 uncultured Eubacteriales bacterium
GCCCCTAATGTTATCCCTGCAAGTATAAGGATTATTATTATCGTTATTGCAAGTGATAATAATGTTATTCCTTTTTTAGCACTTATATTTTCCATATATTAATCATTCTCCTAATTAATTATTATATATATGGTATCTATATATTTTTAAATATTCCATAAATATTACAATAATTATTTTTAATTTAATAGTTAACAAAAATAATTTTAATATAATAAAAAACCATGCAAGACAAATAGTCCTGCATGGTAAATAAAAAATGATAAAAAAATTATTTTTTTTCTCCTAACAGAATTGCAGCATTCCTTTGAATGCTTTTATCCCGTCTATAGGAATTAAATTTGTAATCTTGTAGTTCATTATCATATGCACTATATGTGCAATATGATATTTCATGGATTTTTTTATCGCTAAACCCTTCACTTGTTAGTTGGGATTTTAAAATTCCAACTAAATCAATATTGTTATTTTCTTCTACAACATTATATTTAACAAATGCTTCATAATCTGAAAACACTTCGCTGTTTTTCAAATCTAATTTGAAATATTTTGAAGATATTGAAGGAAATATAACAAGTTGTATCTCTTCTAATTTCACTCCAAGTTTCTTCAATTCTATAGCGATATTTTTAACTATATTTTGACTTACTCCACGCCATCCAGCGTGGAAAATAAACCTTGTCCCTGATTCTTTGTCTATCCCTGCGACGACTATACAATCGCCAGGGAATACAATTAATGATTTACTCTTATCTTTTGTAATTATGCCATCACACAAAGGTTTCGGCATTTTTAGTACTAATTTATTATACTGTACCATCTTGTAATAGGTACATGTATCTAAATTTACTATAATATTTGTATGTTCAGCATTCGGAACATACAAAGAATTTATATCTTCTTTTTCTTTTTGGAATAATTTTTCTAGTTCAAGAAATGACTCTATTGTTTCTTGATTCATTTCCAAGAATCTAGAGAAATTAAACACATTCCGTTTTGTGAAAATAGCTTTACTTCCTGCTATTTCACTAATTAAATAGTTCTTTTTCTCATTTATTTTGATTTTCATTTTATTTTACCTCTTTCCAAATTATTAAACTTAAAAATAATATATTATTTATATATAGAAATTATAATATAATAGATTTCTATATACAATATTTACAATAATATTATACTTCATTTTTGTTTTTATGTAAACTATTTTTGTTTTTAAAAAAGTCTCATACAATGTATAAGACTTCTATTATTAATTATTATTTGATCTATTTAAATTAGTTATTGCATTATCTAGTCCACCTGTTGTTGATCTATTACTTGTGCTAGCTGAACTTCCTGAACCAGATGTATTACCTGTATTTGTTCCATTACCTGTGTTATTTCCACTGTTAGTATTTGATGGATTTGTTGGATTATTTCCTCCATCTATATTTCCATTTCCTGGTGCTGTTACATTTGCAGGTGAATTATCTTCTTCTACTTTTATTCTTTCTTCTTTACCTGAAGCATCTTTTGTTACAGCATATATATTTAATTCTGTCTTGCTTACAGTTACTATATATTGTATTTTCTTATTGCTTGTATTTGTTGAAGCTGGTTGTAGTTCTACTGATATTTCACTTTTTGGTGTTACAGTAACATTCCATGTTCCTAGACTTTCAGTATCTTTTAATGATGATTTTCCTTTAAATGTTTTTGTAAATGTATCAACACTAAATTGTCCATTTGCATCTATAAATGTTGAGCTATTTTTTTTGTAATCTGCTGCAACTTCTAATAATGCTTTACTACCTTCTGTAAAAGGTAATTTATTCTTATCTTTTGATTCGTTTCCTGTTGAGTTTGAATCATTTTCTGAAGATTGATTATTCTTATTAGATGCTGTTGTTTCTATAGAAGCTACTTTTGCCTCTAAAGTTTCGATTTTTTCTTTTTGTTCTTTAACTGTTTTTTGTAATCCTGATGTACTTGTTGTTGATACAACATATATTAATCCAATAGATAGCATAACAACTAAAACTAAGTTTATTATACCTAATATTGTTCCTATATTTCCCTTAGGTTTTTCATTAAATCCTGAGTTATTTGTTCCAAATACTCCCATATTTCTTGAGTCATTATTCATATTGTTAACTCCCATGTTAAAATCTTCTTCCATATTATTCTCCTTTAACTTATATAACTAATTATATATCATTTAATTATTATTTTCCATTAGATTTATTTTTAAATATATTTACACCAGTTGATGGTTCTTTATTTTCTTTTTTATTAGTTGTATTTCCTTCTGATTCTGTTACACCTGAATTTGTATTTGTTGTTTTTCCATCTGTAGATGTTGTTGAAGTATTTGCAAAAGGATTTGATTTTCCACTTGCAAATCTTCTAGTTTTATCAAGTTGGCTACTATCTAACTCATATATTTTCCTATTTACTGTTGCATTTACTGTTCCATCTTGAACTTTATCTGTAGTTAATGATACAACTTTTGCATCTTTAGAATATTTTTCTATGCTTGGTATATTTTTTTGAGTTGCCACAAAATTATACAATACTAAACCAGTTGTAATTATAATTATACATAAAACTACAATTGCTATAAATATTTCTTTTATTGCTTTCATGATTTTTCCTTTCTATAATAATTATATATCTTTATTATTCTTCTACATTAATTTGTTTTAGGCTGTTGTGTATTATTCCCATTACCGTTTGTATTACCTGTAGTATTGTTATTATTTGGTGTTACTACATTTTGTGTAGCATTTTTTATTTCTGATGTTGTACCATTATTGTTTATTTTTTGTGCTTCATTTTTAATTTTATCTGCTTCTGATAATTGTCCTTGTTGTTTATCTGTTGATAATGGATCAACTATATTAGGGTCAAATCCTTTTGTATTAATTGGAACACCTTTTACTGTAAATGTTGCAACTAGTGTAGATGCTGAAGATGCTGTTGGAGTTGATTCTGTTTGTCTTGTATTTCTTGAATCTTCTGCAACTGTTGTACTTCCTTCTGGTGCTAATGTAAAGTTTGAAATTCTTGCAACTAATCTTTCATCACCTTCTATTTTATATAGGAATTCTACAATATTTGAATATTCTCCTGTTATTTTAAAATTTAAATCCCATAACTTAAAATCTGTATTATGTGCAAGTTCTTCTCTTGAAGTTCCATTTGATATATCTAATCTTAATTTAACTCCTTTATCTGTTGCATAATTTCCGAAGAACTGTCCATAAAAATTCTATATCATAGCTTTCTATTTGAACTCCACCTTCTGCTCCTGCTGTTTTTGCAGCTTCAATCTTATTTAAATATTCTTCTTTTACTTGTTCAAATTCTTTTATCTCTTTATTTAAATCTGCTTTTGCCCCATTATATTTTATTGTAGACTTTTGTTTTAATTCTTCTATTTTTTTATCTAGTTCTTTATCTTTTTCTCCAATTTGTCCATAACTTAATATATTAAAATTTAATATTTTAGAACCTCTTAATATTACAGTTATGCCAAAAATTAGAGTAATTAATACTAATCCCCATATTATATATTTTCTCATACTGTTAAATCTCCTTCTAATTTAAATTCTAAAATACCATTTGCTTTATTTTCTTTTGTTGTTACAACATTTGTTATTATTGAATTGTCTTTTAATTTATCTAAGAAATATCCAAATTGTTCATATGTTGCACTTTGTGCTGTTATTGTTACTCTTCTATTTTTTTCTACAATCTTTGTTATTGTTAAGTTCTTAGGTATTAAGTTTGCTATACTTGTAAGAAGATTTGGTATTGAATCTTTTTCAGTATTTTGTTCTTGATTATTACTTGATGATTTTTGTGATAAACGTCTTAAAAGATTACTATATTCTTCTTTTCTTTCTGTTATGCTTTGTTTATCTGCATTTATCTTAGCTATTTCTTTTTCTTGTTCTGAAATACTTGTTTCAACTTTTTGCTTCATATTTTCATTTATACTTGTAATATATGCTGAAAATCCTGCAAATACTATTATTACCAATAATATTGCCATTATAAGTCTGATACCAAATATTTCTGTTGCATCTAATTTTTCTCCAAAATTCATATCTACTTGTATATTTTTTAAATCTCCAAGTTCTATATTTCCAAAATTATTCTTATTTTCTACTCTAAATGACATGTATTTTCTTTCATATCCGAAGTGCTTCACATGCAAGTGATATTGCTGAGTTTACATCTACATATTCTTTTATTGCAACTTTTTTTTGTACTTCAATACCTGCAGGTCTTAATATATCACATTCTACATCATCTATAAGTTTTTCTATAAATGTTTCTACATTACTTATAGTTGCACCTGTTCCTGTTATATATATTTTCTTATATATACCTGGTCTTTTTTTAATAACTGCTTTAATTTCTGAAACTATTTTCATTATTTCTGAAACTATAATTGGTGCATATTCATTTCCTTCAAAAGATATTTGATCCATATCATCTGTTGGAAGAACCATATTTCTTAATACTTCATAAGATTTTGATATTGAATTTTCTTCATTATTTATTGTATTAATAATATTTCTTGTTCCTGTTGCTATTCTTGTAACTTTTATTGGTTCTGAATCATATATTTCTGTTATATATGTATCTTCTTCTATATTAACTATAAGTGCTGGAAGTGGACTTCCATATAAGTTTGAAATACTTATACCTATTGGCATTTGAGAATAAAGCATTACATTTGATCCAAAAAGATTTGCTCTTGTTTCCATTGCACCTTTTTCTTGTATTCCTAATAATACATGAAGTTTTTCAGAATCTGCTGGATTTTTACTAAGTATATACCCATATTCTAATAATTCTGGTCTTAATTTTTGTTTATCAACTATTTCTTCATATGCAACTTCTACTGCTTTATCATAATCTTTCTTTTTCAACATTGAGAAAATACTTGTTTCTTCATAATGTATTTCTGATGCATTTATTACAACACTATTTTTACTTGAATTTGTTTCTTCAATTATTTGTTTTAATAATTCTTTATGATTTTCTCCATATTTCATACCATAAGACTCAACCTTCAGCTTGTCTTTGGTTCCATTTAACTTTGCATATTTTATAATATTCCTATCTATAAATATTCCTAATGCACTTGCCATTATTGTTACTCCTAACTATTTTCATTTTCTGTGTTTGAAGGTAAATCTAATACAACTTTTACTTTAAACATATATGTAATTGCATTCCATATTCTTTTGAAGAATGATGGTTTTACTTCTTTAGTGACTTCTTTTATAAGTTTTTGTTCTTCTGTTTCATAATCATTTATATCTACATTATCATTATGATTATCTGCAGCCATACTTACATGTTCTAGTTTTGTATTTTCTTCTTCTAACATATTATCAAGATTAAGTACATGTACTTTTTCTTTAGCATCTTCTTCTACTACTTCTGCTAAATCCATTTCTATTTCATCATTATCTTGTTGTTTTGTTTCTTCTTTTTTTCCTTCTACTTTTTCTTTAATTTTTTCTTCAGTATTTTCAATATTTGATTTTATCTTTTCTTCAAAGCTCTTTGCATCATCTTTAGAATCTTCATTTTCAAAATCTATATTATCATCACTATACATTCCTGATATATTTATTTCATCTAACTTTTTGTGTAATTCTATTTTTTCTTTTTCTTTTTCTATTTTCTTTTGATTTTCTGATATTGTTAATCTATTAATTTCATCTTTTATAGCTTCCTTATTATATTCAAAACTATTTAATTCATCAAAATTAACTTCTTCATATTCTGTAATATTATTAACAGTATCTATATCTACCATACTTTGTGCACCTACATTTGCAACTACTCTTTCTATTGGTGCTGGTATTGCTTTTAAGCTGTCTGCTAATTCTATTCCTATAGAACTTAATGCTTTTGATCTATCTTCTATTCTTTCAATATCTATTTCTATAAACAAGTTTGATTCTAAATTAGATATTTTTGTTTCTATCATTTTTGTTGCACTTCTAACATTCTCATCTTCTAAATTTTGAGAATTTGCTATTAAGCTTAATCCTTCTGATATATTTTTATCAAATTTTCCTTCATATCTTGAAAGTCTTGATGTCCATCCTTCTTGTTTTTCTGAAACTGTTTCAAGAGCTTCTCTTAATATATATGAAGATTTAATGTTTTCTTCTCTTTCGTTCATAAGCTGTGCGATTTGGTTATTATTATTTTCAAATTGTAATGTTGCATATTCAACCAAATCATATGCTGCTTTGTATACATCTGAAGGGAATGCTGTTTTGCTTGGGTATTCAGTTAAAAAATTAGTTATAGATTCCATTAAGTCTTTAAAATATGAATCTTCTTCCAGTTTTATTATTTGTTTCTTACTATTTGGATTTATTAATTTTTTTACCTTGTATATGTTTGATAATATTTTTTCTTCTTTTATCATCATTCTTACATTAAATAATTTTGTTTTTTTAAAAAAAATTGGCATAACTTCCCCTTTCT
>CAUULU010000054.1:0-6327 GCA_963546185.1 uncultured Eubacteriales bacterium
GGTTTAAAAATATATATGTTGTATTTTGGGCATTATTTTTTCCACTTATACTTGTGGTTATTCTTAATTCTATTTATGGAAACTTAAACTTCTCGCGGAATAAAAATAGGTGTTCCTGCCGATTCAAAATTTAAAAATGAACATACAATAGTAGTAGATGACTACAAAGAAGCCTTAAAAAGTGGGAAAATAGATATATATTTTGGTAATGATGTTGTTATGAAAGGTTCTATTTTAGGTGGAAAAAGAATGATTGAAGAGATAAATTATAAGGTGCAAAACGGAGATAAAGACTATACTAACTTTTCTTCACTAAGTGCAACAAACGGAAATTCAAATAATTTATTTTTCTCAATGATAACAATGCAAGTATTATATTCAATGTTTATATCTGTATTACTATTTGATAAATACTCAAAAGATAGAGCAACAGGTGCAAGAATCTCTCTTTCACCTTCAAGTAATTTATTATTAAAAGTCAAAACATTTATTACATGTCTTTTAGTTGTAAATATATCAATAGGACTTATGGTAACTTATTTATTAACACAAACAAAATTCTTAAGTTCTATAAGCATTACACAAATATTTTACTTAGAAATATTAGCAGTAATTTCAGTTTTAACAGGATACATAATCTCAAATATTCCTAAGTTAAAAGTAGATGCAAAACAAGGTGTTGCAGTATCAATAGCACAGTTCTTAACATTTATGTCAGGAGGATTTGGGCTATATATGTTACAATATGTAATCTTTGAAAAAGTGCCATTTTTAAAATATCTATCACCAGGATTATTAGTAAATAGATTAGCAACATATAAATTTGATATAGAATCATTATTAATATTAATTACAATTCCAGTAATATTATTTTTAATATCTATAAAGGTAGGAGGTAAAAAATAATGTTAGATTTAAGTATATTTAAGAAAATGTTTACTTTCTTTAAAAGATCATTTGGACTTTTTGTATACATAATAATATTTATAGTAACAATTACAATACTAACAAATTCAAATTCATCTACTCCTGGGAAACAGTCATCATATGGTACTATTGCTATAACAGCATCTGATAGCTTAAGAGAAACTAAGGATTTTAAAGATCTTGTTCACTATTTAAAAAAATATTATACTATTGCAGAAAACATAAAAGATATTGATTATGCACTAGAAACTGCATATATTGATGGACATATAACTGTTCCTGATAACTTTTTAGAAGGAGATAATAAGATTGATATAAAAACTGGAGTTATGAGTTATTCACTTCCAATAAGTGCAAACTTAAACCAATTTATACATGCTAAAAAAACTCGAAATATGAGTCTTTTATATAAAAGATTAAATGTTTCATACATATCTAATGATAATAAGAAAGCAACAATAAAACAGTTTTATGTAATGTTCCTATTCTTAGCATTCCGGATTTACAGCAATGTTTGTTATTAACTTTATAAAACCACTACTTTCTCCAAATATAATGAGTAGAGTAAAATTAAGTGGAACTTCTTCAAAAAGTTATATCTTACAAATATCTGCGGGTATTATGTCTATAATAACAATTGTATTATTAGGCCTTAATCTATTTGGAATGTTTAAACTTCATTATGGATTTATAGAATCTTTACCATCATTATTTAATGTATTCTTATTATTTTTAATAGGATTTTCTATAAATTTATACACATTTATAGCAACACAAAATGAAGCTATAGTTGAAATTGTATCATCAGGTGTAGGTACAATATTTATGATGTTTTCAATGATTGAATATAAATATTTACCAGAATTTATACAAAAACTTTTAAAATTCTCACCAACATATTATTATACAGAATTACTTGATAACTTTAATCCTGTATATATGTTAATACAATTTGGATTTTTAGCACTATTTGTAAGTTTAATATTACTTACATTAAAATACAAAAAAGTTAAATAATTTAATAAAAATTATAAAATAAGATTATATTAAAATATTTTTTTCAGTTTTAATATGATTTTATTTTTTTGTATTGACTTTTTATTTTTTTATGTTAAAATGCTGTAAATTAAATTAAGGAGGTAAATTATTAACACACAAAGTATATTCAATATCTCTTCTATTGAAGATAATATATTAATTACTAATGAAAAATATATTAAAATATATGAAGTAGAACCCATAAATTTTGACTTAAAAAGTAGATTAGAAAAACTTGCAATACTTGAAGCATATAAAAACTTTTTAAATAATTCTAATTTTAATATCCAAATTTTAATCAAAACTCAAAAAGAAAATTTAGAAAAAATTTATTCAAAATTAAATGAATCACAATTTTTTAATTATTCTAATAATTCAGAAATAAATGAAAATATATTAAATTTAAAAAATAGTTATATTAATCATTTACAATATTTAAATGATAATTTTAATATCACTAATAAAAAATATTATCTAATAATTTCTATAGATATTATTGATAATAATATTAAACTCAATAAATCAAACAATGATTCTACAATTATTTCATTCTTTAATTTTACAAAAAAATCAATTTTAAAAAAGGATATTAATTCGAAATTAAATTCTAATACTATTTCTAATTCTAATTGTAATAATGAAATTCCATATAAGGTTTTAGAAGAATTTAAAGATATTAATTCAATTATATATAATACATTAACTCGTGCATGTACAGAAATTAGACCATTAAATAATCTTGAAATTATTTCACTATTAAAAGAAAGCTTTAATTTTAATGGACATTAATGAAGAAAATTCTATTTTAGATGGAAGCATTTCTAACTTCAATAATATTTTTCCTACATATATTTCAGAAAAAAATCCTAAATTTCTAGAAATAGATGATAAATATATAGGTGGTCTAATTATATATAATTATTCTAATAAATTTACAGATATAATATTTAAAAACATTCTTGACTCAAATCTTAATATTAACATAAATATATTTATAGATAAAAAAGATAAATATAAGGCAATAAAGGAATTAACTTATTTTATTACAAACTCAGGAGCAAGTTTAAAAGATAGTTTTCAAAACTCTCAAGATATTGAATTAGTAGCTTTTTCATATAATGACGCAAAATATATAAGGAAAGAATTACAAGTGAATAATCAAGACTTATATCATATTTACACTTATTTTACTATAATTGAAGACTCTCCTGAAAAACTTAGAGCTTCAATGCTAAAACTTGAAAATCTTTGTATTATTTCCGGATTATATTCTCGAAAATCTTATTTTAGGGAGCTAGAAACTTTTAAAAGCACTTTACCTATTTCATATAATTCAAAAATTCTAAAAAACATAGCCAAAAGAAATATATTAAGTTCATCTCTTCCTATAACATTTCCATTTATCTTTTCAAACTTAAATGATAAATCTGGTATTTTATTAGGATTAAGTAGATCTAATAATTCTATAGTTATGCTTAATAGATTTAATAAAAATATCTATAAAAATTCAAATATGTGCATATTTGGTTCTTCAGGCTCACGGAAAATCATATTTTATAAAATTAAACATTCTTCGTGAATTTCTTTTAAATACAATTCAATATATTATAGATCCTGAAAATGAATATACTGAGCTAGGTAAGTTTTTAGGTGCAAGTATAATAACTCTTTCTCCTTCATCAGATAATTTTCTTAACATATTTGATATCTACGAAAATAATTTTAATAAAAACTTCTTATCAAATAAGCTTATTCAATTAAAACCATTTTTCTACCTAATTTTTCAAGATATAACTAGCGAAGATTATGGTAAAATCGAAGATATTATAATCAAAATATATAATAATAAAGGATTTTTCTTTGAAGATTCTAGTTTCTATAACTCTGATTCAATATTTAAATCATATACAGAAATGCCAATACTTGAAGACTTATATTTAGAAATGAATAATCATGATAATCTTAAAAAATACAGTTATATGTTAATACCTTTTATTAAAGGCTCTTTAAGCTTTTTCAATCATCATACAACATTTAACCCAAATTCTTCATTAATTATTGCAAATATTAGTGAACTTGGAGAAGAAAATTATAAATATGGAATGTGCTTATTTGCAACATTTTTTTGGAACAAATTGAAACAAAATAAGACTTCAAATAAGCTTATATATATTGATGAAATATGGAGAATTATAGGAGGAACTTCAACTCCTGTTACAGCCCAGTTTATATATAAGATTTTTAAGACAATAAGAAAATTAAATGGTGGAGCTATCTCAATAACTCAAGATGTATCTGACATGTTATCATTAGAAAATCGGAAATTATGGTAAAACGATAATAAATAACTCTAGTATAAAATGTATTTTTAATTTAGAAGAAGAAAATATATTGTCACTTTCAAATAATATTGACTTAAATCAAAAAGAACAAATAGAAATAAAAAATTTGAAAAGAGGAGAATCATTAGTAATTGCAGAAAATAATAAGATTATAATTAAAATTATTTCAAATAAATTAGAAAATAATATAATAGAAGGGAATCTGTATGGAAATAACAAAAACTAATTATAAATATAATAATAAAGATATTAATTCAAATAGTTTAAAATTAAATACAAATAAATTATTAACATTAATTGATAATATTAATATATATAATTTAATAATAAAAGATTTAAAAAAATATAATGATCTTGTTATATTGCCTGATATAACATATTTAGAAGGAATTGAAGAAACTTTAGAAGTAGAAAATAATATAACTCATATAATAATAAATTATGAAATATTCTTAAAAAACAATTTAAATTTACATGAAATACTTCAATTACTATTAAATATAAAAAAGAACAAAAAATATAATAATGATGTTCTTGATATTATAATTTTACTACAAGAAGAAGATTTAAATATTAAAGAAAAACTACAATTAATTAATATTAATAAAATTTTTATAATTAAAAATATTAATTCTAACTTCCTATATAATATATTAAAAAATAATAAAATACCTAATTTACAGAATAACTTTAATGAAGATATTTTAATAAATAATTTAATGAATTTTGAAAAAAATATTCTAAATATTGAACACACAAAAAACAATAAAAATGATAAAGAAAGTTCAGGATTTTCAAAACTTTTAACCTCTATTTCTAAATATATTTCATGTCTTTTTAAACAAAATAAATCTGAAATAATTCAACTTCAAAATATATATAAATTCAATGATTTAAAAAAAGAATATACTAAAAAAATTAAATTAAGTGAAAGTTCAACTAAATATATTGTTAGTAACAATAATAGTAATAATGCTAATAATACTAATAATAGTAATATTATTACTACTTCTAAAGAAACTTATAATAATGAATTAATTAATTTATCTCTTTCTAATTTAATTAGTAAATGTAAAAAAATAGAAATAATCTTAAGTGATAAGGAGGATATATGAATCTAGATTTAACTTTAAATAATGAAAATAACTTAAATAACACTAATGAAATATCAAATAATTTAACTAATAATGAAATACAACAAAGCCAAAATGATTTCCTACGGAGGTGTTTTTAAAAATGCTTTAAATTTTGGTGTAGATCTTGGACTTAAAGCACTTCTTCCAGATTTAATTGAAGATCAAGTAATAGATATTAAAAACTCTATATTAGAAGGAGGTTTTAAAGAAGGTGTAAATACACTTATGAAAAAAGTTAATGAATTTAAAAACTCTATAACTGGTATATTTACAGGTAATTTTAATAATATAGAAGAAATTCATACTGCAACAAAACAAGGTGGAATTATAAAAACAGTATCTAAAGGTCTATCAAAAGGAATTGATGCAGGAGTAAAATCTGGAGCAATTCCAAAATCTGTTGGAAGTATTATAAAAGCTGGAAAAACCACCATTTTAAATGAATTTAATTCTTCACTTGAATCACAAATGAAAAAAGAAATGAAAAAATTTGATACATTAAATGATTTGAACAAAAAATGGTATGATGCTTTAGATCAAAGAGATTTCAACAAAATGACTAAATATACTGAAAAGATTTCTGAACTTTCTAAAGACTTGGTTAAATTTTCTAATATTATAGAAGAAACTAAAAAAATTGAAGAATTACATAATTTTATAAAAGAAAATAATTCTTTTGACTTTATGGTTGGAACAGATGGTGCTTTAATGAAGCTTGATTAGTATATGATTTTCACAAATATTCTTTTTATATTATTATATCTATTCTCAATTTTCATTCTACATAATTTATTCCTCAAAGTTCTATATAAAACAGATAATAATCCCATATATTCCTTGAAAATACTATACTAATTTTATATAATAACCTTAGAAATAAAAGA
>CAUULU010000055.1:0-6245 GCA_963546185.1 uncultured Eubacteriales bacterium
AAAAAATCTTATCTGTAGCAGTATATAATCATTACAAGAGAATAAATAATAGTGAGCTTGAACTTAGTGATGAAATAAAAGAAACAGAAATACAAAAAAGTAATATATTATTACTTGGACCTACAGGTTCGGGTAAAACATTACTTGCACAAACTCTTGCAAAAACATTAGGAGTTCCTTTTGCTATAGCTGATGCAACTACTCTTACAGAAGCAGGATATGTTGGTGATGATGTAGAAAATATATTATCTAGATTATTACAAGCAGCTGATTTTGATGTTAAAAAAGCAGAAAAAGGTATTATATATATAGATGAAATAGATAAAATTGCTAGAAAATCTGAGAATAAGTCTATAACAAGAGATGTATCTGGAGAAGGTGTCCAACAAGCATTACTTAAAATATTAGAAGGAACTAAAGCAGGTGTTCCTCCTAAAGGTGGGAGAAAACATCCAATGCAAGAACTTATATATATAGATACAACAAATATCCTATTTATATGTGGTGGTGCTTTTGATGGACTTACAGATATTATAGAAAGTAGAATGAATAAAAAAGCAATAGGATTTAATTCAACAATACTTTCAAAAGAAGAAAAAAAGGTACAAAATATATTAAAAAAAGTACAACCAGAAGATTTAGTTAGATATGGTATTATCCCAGAATTTATAGGAAGATTACCACTTATAACAACAATAGAAGAATTGGATATAGATGCTTTAAAAGATATATTAGTAAGACCTAAAAACTCTCTTGTTAAACAATATACTAAGCTTGCAAAATATGACAATATAGACTTAGAGTTTACAGATGAAGCTCTAGAAGCAATTGCTAAAAAAGCTATAGAAAGAAAGACAGGAGCAAGAGGATTACGCTCAATAATTGAAAATATAATGACAGAAATAGTATATAAGACATCTGCAAAACATATAAATGGTAAATGTATTATAACTAAAGAAGTTATTGAAGGTACAGGAGAACCTGAATATATATTAAATGAAGTTCAACCTGAACCAGTATTTGAAGAAGAAGAGTAGAGTATAACTTCGCAAAATCGTTTTTTAAAAAATTAAGAGATAGGATGGGAGTATCCTATTTCTTTTCTTATATTAATAGTAATTATAACTATAATAATATGTATAGTAATCTTTTATATAATATTAATTAATTTACTTATTATAAGTTATAAATAGAATATATATTTAATAAGAAAATTAATTATAACTATGATTATAATTCTAAAATTAATTAAAATTAAAAATTATTAGTTATTGTTTATTATTTATAAATTATTAATTTGATAATTTTAATATCTAATATTAAACTAGTTTATTAATATAATCTATTACTATATAATAATTATTTAATTAATTTAATGACGCTCTAGAATCGATTTTAAGGCGTTAAAATATTTTAATAGTATAATTGTGTGTAATTTAATAAAATAAATAGAATAGTATTAGATTAGAGTATAATTATAATTAATATATACATATATAGTAAAAAAATAGATAAATTAATTGAATTCTATTATATACATGTAATTTATTAATAGTCTCTAAAATAGGCAAAAAAACGACCGACGAGAATCGATTTTAAGACGTTAAAATTTTTTATCCATATACTTTTTATGTCTAAAATATTAACAATTTAAGGGATATAGTAGATTTTTAGTTTCAATGAAATATTTGATATTAAGATGTATAATAATAGTAATAAATAAAATAGATAGTTATAGTAAGAATAAATGAAGTATTAAATAAGATGTATATAATATAATGTAGTGTAAGATAATATACTTAATAATATAATAATGTGATAGAATATATAATATATAAAAGATACCTGGATATATGGTATTATATAGATATATATGAATAAAAGTATTTTAATACGCATAAAATAGAACAAAACTTTCATTTTGTGAAGTTATGCATATGTATATGTAGAGACCTTTTGTTATATAACTCCTGGTCTCTCACTTCCTTTTTATAATACTTCTTATAATAATTAATTCATTTTAATTTATATTTATATTTTTATTTTTATTTATTTAAATTATTTTTTTTATTATCATTCTCTTTTTCATTTTTATCTACTATTTCTATTTGAACTGTATTTACTCTATTACCAGTAAAATTAAATCCAGTTAAATTTATATGTTCATTATATGAAATTTTATAACTTTTAGTATCATTTTCTTCTGGTAAATAGCCTAATAATTCTATAAAAAGTCCACCAATTGTTTCACTTATTTCAGATTTTAATTCTAATCCAAGCTTTTCATTTATTTGGTCTAGTGTCCCTCTCCCATCAATCATAAAAATGTTTTCATTCTTTTTGTTAAGTTTTGGTATATCATGCTCATCATCATATTCATCATTGATATCACCTACAATCTCTTCTATAATGTCTTCTATTGTAGCTATACCTGCAACTCCACCAAATTCATCTGTTACTATTGCTATATGTTTTTTAGTTTTTTGCATTTCTTTTAAAAGTTTGTTTATCTTCTTACTTTCTGGTACTATAAACGGTTTTCTAAGTATTTCTCTTATTTTTTCAATTGGAAATTCTGTTTCCTTTATACTATATTTTAATAAATCTTTTATATATAACATACCGATTACATTATCTTCTCTATCTTCATATACCGGGATTCTTGAATATCCTACAGAAACGGTTTCTTTTAGTATTTCTTTATCCAAATCATTTATATTTATCATATATGTTTCATTTCTTGGAACCATTATTTTAGAAACAATTTCATCATCGAAATCAAAAATACTCATTATCATCTTACTATCTTCATCTTCTAATAACCCCTGTTTTGTTCCCATATATATATTTGCTTTAATCTCTTCTTCAGAAACTTGTGCTTCTGTTAAGTTCTTAGATATACCAAATAATTTAAGAACAACATTTGTACTAAATGATAACATTATTACTATTGGCTTAAATATTATATATATAATGTTTACAAGTGGTACTAATATAATTGCTATCTTTTCTGGGTTAATCATTGCTATTCTCTTAGGTATAAGTTCACCAAAGATAAGCATAAATATTGATAATAATATTGTTATAATCACAACAGATGTTTGAGTAGCATATGGTATTTTAAACATATTTAAAAATTCGGCCATATATGTAGATAAACTTGTTGCTGCAGATGCACTTGATAAGAATCCTGCAAAAGTTATTGCTACTTGTATTGAAGATAAGAACTTAGTTGGTTCTTTTAATAGTTTTTGTAATAATACAGCATTTTTATTGCCTTTTTCAGCTAATATTTTGATTTTAGTATTTTTTGAAGAAACAATTGCAAGCTCTGCTGCTGCAAACAGAGCATTAATTGTTGTTAAAATTAATATTATTATTATTTGTGTAATCGCATTCGTGTGTTCACTCATTTTGTTTTATAATCCTCTTTTACTTAATTTATTTCTTTAATTATTTAAAGTTATTGCTTGCTTATATGCACTTTCCCATTGTTTGAAGAAATCTTCTTTTGTAATTTTTACATTATCTTTATCTGTAGGGTCATGTGCTATTATATATTTATCATTATATCCTATAACAACTACTGTTTTTTTAGTTTTAAGAGCTTCATATTCATTTCCGAAGTCTATCTTTCCATACTTTAGGAGTTTCTTTTTTAGGATCATATTTTTCTCCTAACCATACGATAACGGGTTTTGATTCATTAATATTATTATATAATTCTTCTTCTGTCATATTGCTTGAATTTTGTACATAATGTCTTGTTATCTTATTCATAACTTCTACTATTGGATCAGCATATGAGCCATATGTCCCATCTTCAAAACTTTTTGTTGGTTTTCCTAAAAACTCTTCATATGGATTACCTCCATTTAATGTATTTGTAGCTGCATTTGTTATTAGTCCTGAACCTATATTTAAGTGTTTTATAATTTCATTTATAGTTGTTCTTTTATTCTTATATTGTAATAACATTAATGCAGATATTATTTCAGATGCTGATAAATATCCTGCTTTTTGTCCATTTACATATGATATTCCAGATATAAGTTTTGGAAGTTCATCTAATACTGTACCTTCCTTATTTTCTATAAATCCTACATTTCCTTCTTTTGTACGTATCTTATACCATCCGTCCATTTCTTTTAATATTTCTATTTTATCCCATGTAATTGTATGTCCGAAGTACATCATATCTTTGATTTGGTCCTGAATATATTTGATATATACCTGATATATATTTATTCTTTCCACTTATTTTTTCATCTACTACTACAACATTTAATTTTTTAATTATATTTTCATCATTTACTTTAGCAGTAATCTCAGTAGTCCCTACTGCCTCCCCTTTTATAATTCCATATTTATCAACTGTTGCAATAGTTTGTGTTTCACTTTTCCATACTATATCTGTATATGTTGCATCATCTGGAGTAACTTTTGCATATGCAATATATTTTTGTCCTTTACCTATAGTTATTGTTTTCTCATCTAATTCTATTGCTGTTACTCTTTTCCATTTAACATTAATTATACTTTCTTTAATAGTTTTTCCATAACTATCTTTAAATGAAATCTTTGAACTTCCTTGTTTTTTTGAAAGTATTGTATCTTTATCTGTAACTTCTATTATATCTGGGTTTGATGATTCTATTGTTATTTCTTTATTTATTGCTTCTTCAGGGTGATATTTAAACTTATATGTGTGATTTGTTCTTGCTGATATTTCGTTTATATCATTTAATATTTCAATATTTTCAAGTATATTTACACTTGAAACAGTAAGTTCATTACTTGATATATACTTATTGCTTAATTTTATAGTTGTTTTACCTAGATTTTTACCATATGCTATATTATTTTTTACTTCTGCTATATCTTTATTTGCAATAATCCATTCTAAATCATCTACATAGGCATCTTTAGGTTCAACTTCTATCTTTACCCCTACTCCTTTTTCCTTGTTTATTTTATCTGTTTCCATTGAAATAGTTAGGTTTTCAATTTTCTTTGAATCTATTTTTGTAGTATCTTTTATTCCAGTCCAACCTCTTACTATAAGGGTTAGGAATAATATTATAGATATTACAGTCCATACTATGATTTGTACATATTTAGGTGCTTCTTTTATTTCTTGTTTTGCATTTTTAGCAAATATAATTTCCCCTAACTTTCTCTCTGCTTTATCTCTTCCGTATCTTTTCTTTTCACTCATTAAAAGCAAAATCCTTTCTAATTTTATGTATAATATATACTATATATAATATCATAAAATGATTAAAGTTTCTTTAACTTTATAAAACTTTCTATAATTTATAATCAAAATATATTATTTTCTATTCCATTTACATTACCTATTATATATACTTTAATTATATAATCAAATTATTATAAAAAGGAGAATATAATGATATCAAGAAAAGAAAACCCTATATTTTTAAATGAATTTTTAGATTATACAAGTACTATACAAAATAAGTCTAAAGGTACTGTAAGTGAATATAATTATGATTTAAAACATTTTTTTCAATATATTGTTGCTAGATATGGTGATATTGATACAGATGATTCGAATAAGATAAAGGCTATAGATATAAGAGATTTGCAAAAAAATATAATAACTAAGGTTACTTTAGAAGATATACATGCATTTCTTCATTATTTAAAATCAGAGTTTAATTTAAAAGCAACTACTCTTTCTAGAAAAGTTGCAGCAATTCGTTCTTTTTTTAATTATCAGTGTACTATAAGGCGTGCACTTGATATTAATCCTACTGTAGGTTTAGAAACGCCTAAAAAAGAAAAAACACTTCCTAAGTATTTAGATCTTTCTGAATCTAAAAACTTGCTTGAAATAGCAGCAACTTCAAATAGTAATAGAGAAATAAGTAAATCATTAGCTCTTAGAAATGTATGTATATTAACATTATTTTTAAATCTAGGATTAAGACTTGCAGAACTAGTAGGTATTAATATTGGTGATATTAACTTTTTTGATAATACACTTACTGTTATAGGTAAGGGTAATAAGGAAAGAATGGTATATTTAAATAAAGCTTGTATAAATGCTATAAACAATTATTTAGAAGTTCGTCCTAAAGAAGGTATTAAAGATAAAGATGCATTATTTTTAAGTTCTGTTAAAAAACGTATATCTAGACGTGCAATACAACAAATGTTAGAAATTGAACTTAAAAAAGCAGGTATAAGTACTAGAGGTATAACTCCACACAAATTAAGAC
>CAUULU010000056.1:0-5804 GCA_963546185.1 uncultured Eubacteriales bacterium
AAGAAAAGAGGAAATAAATATGAAACAAAAATATGATTTAATAGTAATAGGATTTGGAAAAGCAGGGAAAACACTTGCAGCAAAATTATCAAAGATGGGAAAAAGTGTAGCATTAATAGAAAAAGATGAAAATATGTATGGGGGTACATGTATAAATGTACGGATGTATTCCATCAAAAAGACTTGTAACAGATTCTATAAGTACACCAAAAGGTGATTTTAAGGTAAAGGAAGAATATTATAATAATGTTATAGAAGAAAAGAAAAAGCTTACAGGAGCACTTAGAAAAGCAAATTATGATAAGCTTATAGAAGCAGGAGTAGAAATTATACTTCGGAGAAGCATCTTTTGTAGATAAAAACCATGTTAAAGTAACAGGAAAAGAAGAAATGATTCTTGAAGGAGAAAATATTGTTATAAACACTGGGGGAAGACCAGTTATACCAAATATTCCAGGAATAGAAAATAATAATAATGTTTTTCTTTCAGAAGATATAATGAACTTAGAAAAATTACCTAAAACATTAACAATAATAGGAGGAGGATATATTGGTCTTGAATTTGCAACAATATATTCTAGTTTTGGAAGTGATGTTACAATTATCCAAAATGAAGAAGAATTTTTACCAAGAGAAGATGAAGATATAGTAAGTGCTATTAGAAAAACATTAGAAGAAAAAGGAATAAAGATTATAACAGGGGCAAAAATAACTGAAATAGAAAATTCTACTGTTATATATAGTGTAGGAGAAAAAGAAAGTAAATTAGAATCTGATATAATACTTCTTGCAACAGGAAGAAGACCAAATACAGATAATTTATGTGCCCAAAATGCGGGAATAGTTTTAAATGAAAGAGGTGGAATAAATACAGATGACCATCTAAGAACAGATGCAGAAAATATATGGGCAGCAGGTGATGTTTGTGGAAAATTACAATTTACATATATATCACTTGATGATAGTAGAATTATATTAGATGATATGAATGGAAACAGGGTTCGTACAGTAAACAATAGAGGAGCATTTTCATATAGTGTGTTTATACAACCAACATTTTCACGTGTAGGAATGAATGAAAAAGAAGCTATGATGAATAATATAGAATATAGAGTAGTAAAACTTCCTGTAATGGCAATTCCAAAAGCAAAAGTTATTAGAAAAACAGAAGGAGTTTTAAAAGCATTAATTAAAGAAGATGGAACAATTTTAGGAGCAGAACTTTTCTGTGAAGAATCACATGAAATGATTAATTTTATGAAACTTGCAATAGATAATGGAATAAAAGCAGATGTTATAAAAAACTTTATATTCACACATCCAACAATGTCAGAAAGCTTAAATGACTTGTTTTCAATGTAATAATTAGTAGCAAGTAAATATATATTTGAATGATATATTTGTAAGATAATAATAAGGAAAAATAGTAAAATTTAAAAAAGTTTTACTATTTTTTATTATTTCATATAGATTTCATAAAAGTAGAGTATTATATATTCAAGAAGGAGGAATATGATGCTAAAAAATGCGTTTTTATATATTACTAGAAAAAAAACAAAATTTATAATAGTATTAACACTTTTCATAGTTATACTTGTAAGCATATATTCATGTTTGGTTATAAACAAGTATAATGGAAAGTTAGAAGAAATTATGTATAAGTCTTCAAATTCATCATTTTTAATAACAGAAAATAATGAAGGAACTATTAATCTTAAAGATATAGAAAAAATAAAAGATATTTATGGAATTGAAAAATATAATTATATATATGAAACAATAGCAAAACTTAAAGATAAAGATGTATATAATGAAAATAAGAAGATTGAAATAAGTGATTTAAATCCAGAATATAAGAATGTTTTGAAAATTTATGGTGTAATAAATTCAGAATTAAATAATGAATTTTTAAGTGAAGTATTTAAACTTGTAAAAGGTAGACATATATCTAAAGATGATGTTAATAAGGTTATGGTACATGAAGATTTGGCTAGACAAAATAAATATAATATTGGAGATAAGATAAGTTTAAGTCAGCTAAATCCATATAGTGCTCAAAAAAATGAAAAGAATAATGATAAAAAAGAAAATACAACAGAATATGAAATTGTAGGTATTTTCTCAGGAAGAAAACAAGAAAAATATACAGGACTTTCTTCAGATTATAGTGAAAATATGGTTTTTGCAGATTATAATTCAACACAAAAAATAAACAAGGAAAAACAAGTAAATCAATCAGTATATTTTGTTAAAAATCCAAAAGAAATGGATAAAATTATAGAAAAAGCAAAAGCAAATAAAATAGATTGGAATAATATTAGTTTAGAAAAAAATACTAAAGCATTTGATGAAAGTATAACAAGTGTAAGTTCAATAAAAGGCATTATAAGAATAATGACATATTCTATAATACTTCGGAGGTATTGTAATACTTTCAATGATATTAATATTATGGATAAGAGAAAGAATACATGAAATAGGTATATTACTTTCAATAGGGGTAAATAGATATAAGATAATAATTCAGTTTATAGCAGAACTTTTCTATATATCAATTCCTAGTGTGATATTATCATATGTAATAGGAAATAGTTTAGCAAATAAGATATTAAGTGAAATGATATCAAGAGAAGCAATTATAGGAAGTATAAATAATAAAGAAATGGGATTATTTAGTATAGAAAATATAATCACAATAACACAAAGTTATGGAATATTAATGTTAATAATAGTATTATCAGTATTATTTACATTAGGAATATTACTTATGAAAAAACCTAAGAAAATATTATCAAAGATGAGTTAAGTTAAAGTTAAGCTAAGTTAAATTAAATTAAGAAGAAAAAAAGAAAATAAAATAGGATATAAATAATATAAAGAAATATATAAATAGGAGGAAAAAATGAATATATTAAGTTTAAAAGATATTAGTTATAGTTATAATAAATCATATGAAAAAGTACTAAAAAGTATTAATATGGATTTTGAAGAAGGAAAATTTTATGCAATAATTGGTAAATCAGGTTCTCGGTAAATCAACATTATTATCATTACTTGCAGGATTAGATGTTCCAACAAAAGGAGAAGTACAATTTAAAGGAGAAAATATAGTAAATAATGGTTATAGTTATCATAGAAGAAAAAATATATCATTAGTTTTTCAAAACTATAATCTTATAGATTATCTTACACCACTTGAAAATATTAGACTTGTGAATAAACATGCAAGTAAAGATATATTATTAGAACTTGGGCTTTCAGAAGAACAAGTAAATAGAAATATTATGCAATTATCAGGAGGACAACAACAAAGGGTTGCAATAGCAAGAGCTTTAGTTTCTGAAGCACCTATAATATTAGCAGATGAACCAACAGGTAATCTAGATTCAAAAACAGCTTTAGAAATGATAGAAATATTTAAAAAGCTTGCAAAATCAAGAAATAAGTGTGTAATAGTTGTTACACATAGTAAAGAAGTTGCAGATGAAGCAGATTATGTATTAGAAATTAAAGATAAGAAACTTATAAAAAAATAAGATTGATAAAGTGATTATATAAATTAAAATAGGGGGAAAATATGTTTAAAAATGCGTTATTATATATAACAAGAAAGAAATTAAAGACATTAATATTATTTGGTATAATATTAATAATGGCAACACTTAGTCTTATAAGTATTAGTATAAAAAAAGCAACAGATGAATCTTCAAAAGATACATTTAAAAATATAACAAATAGTTTTTCTATGCAGATAAATAGAAGAGTAAATCAAGGTACTGCAAGAGGAGCACGGAAATATTAAAGGACAAGATATAAAGAAGATTGCAGAATCTAAAGATATTGACCGGATATATAAAAAGAATAAATAGTGTTGGTGATTTGGTAGAAAAAGAAATAATAGAAACAGAACAATTACGTAGAAATCAAAGTGCATCAAGAGCTAAGAATTTTAAAACAGCAGTAATGGTAACAGGTGTAAATGATTCTTCTAAAGAAGATAAATTTGTATCAGGATCATTTAAACTTACAGAAGGAAGAGCATTAAAAACAGGAGATAAAGGTAAAGTATTATTACATAAAAAACTTGCAGAAAAGAATAACTTAAAAGTTGGAGATAAGTTTAAGATAAAATCAAACTTATATGATTCAGATAATGAAAAACAAGCAGATGAAACAATAGAAGTTGAAATAGTAGGATTATTTGAAGGACAAAATAAATCAAGAGTAACATATGCACAAGAACTTTATGAAAATAATGTTATATCAGATATTGATACAGCGGCAAGATTATATGGTTATACAGAAGAAACAGCAATATATCAAGATGCAACATTCTTTGTAAATGGTAATAAGAATATTGATGATGTAATGAAAAAACTTCAAAGATTAGATATAAACTGGAAATCATATAACTTGATTAAGAGTTCAAGTAATTATCCAGGATTACAACAATCTATATCTGGAATATATGGAATAGCAGATAAATTATTAATGGGAAGTTTAATATTCTCAGGATTAGTTCTTACATTATTATTATTCTTATGGATAAATGCGAGAAGAAAAGAAATAGGAATAATGTTATCACTTGGTAAAACAAAATTAGATATAATAGGACAATTTATACTAGAACTAATTATAATAAGTGTAATTGCATTTACAGGAGCATATTTTGCAGCAAATTATACAGCAAAAGGAGTATCTGACAATATATTAACAAACATTAATTCAGAGATTACTAAGAAATCTGAAAAAGAAGGTAAATCAAGCAATGTAGGTGGAGGGGCTGAAGTTGATGGATTTAATAGAACTTTAACAAAATTAGATGTTAAGATTAATATACAAGATGTTATATATGTAGGAGTATTATGTACAATAATTATACTATTATCATTAGGAGTAGCATCATATAAGATAATGAAGAAACATCCAAAAACATTACTTACAGATATTGAATAATATATAAGGTTGAATATAGGAAAAATAAATTATAAAATATAAATAAATATTAAGAAAAAGAGAAAGGTAACTATATTAAATATGAACATATTGATAGTTGAAGATGAAGAAATAATTAGTGAAGGGATATATGAATATCTAACAGAAAGAAAATATTTATGTTTTGTTGCAAAAGATGGACAAGAAGCAATAGATAAATTTAAGATAAATAAAATAGATTTAATCTTGTTAGATATTATGCTACCAAAATTAAATGGATTGGAAGTATTAAAACATATAAGAAAAACAAGTAAAGTTCCAGTACTAATGTTAACATCATTTAATGATGATGATTACAAGATAAAAGCATTTTCAAGTTTATGTGATCGGATATATAGAAAAGCCTTTCTCTCTTCCTGTATTAGAAGCGAGAATAGTTGCAGTATTAAAAAGACATTATGGAGATTATAATGTATTTAAATATGGTGATGCAGAAGTCAATTTCACAAGTTATAATGCAACATATATGGGAAAAGATGCAAATGTTAATGCAAAAGAATTTGAAATATTAAAAACACTTTTAAGAAATAAGAACAAAGTTTTAACTAGAAACCAGATAATGGATAATGTTTGGAATGAAAATGATGAAATACCTTATGATAGAGTTATAGATGTATATATAAAAGAGCTTAGAAAAAAACTTGGACTTGATTGTATAAAAACAGTAAGAAGTGTTGGATATAAGTTGGTGTTAGATGATGAAGAAAATTAAATTATTCCCAAAAATATTTATATATACCTTTTCTATAATTTCATTTCTAATAATTCTTACACATATAATAATATATTATAGTTTTCAGGTTATATAT
>CAUULU010000057.1:0-5735 GCA_963546185.1 uncultured Eubacteriales bacterium
ACATCTTTTATATATTTATATTTAGGGAATGTTGTGTTTATTTCTTTTATATCATTCCATATTTTATTCAATATTTGATTATATTCTAATTCTTTAAAAGTATCTTGTAATTCTTTTTTATCTATTTTAATTTTAGCAGTAAGTTTTAAATCATCATCTCCAGCTGAATTATCTGCATATACTAGTACATCTTTTACATATTCAAGATTGTGTATGATGAATTCTATTTCTTCTGGGAAGATTTTTTTACCATTATCTAAAACAATCATATCTTTTTTTCTACCAGTTATAAAGATGAAACCATTTTCATCAATATATCCAATATCACCTGTATGACACCAACCATTTACTAAAACTTCATCTGTTTTTTCTTTATCATGTAGATATCCTTTAAATACATTATCACCTTGTACAATTATTTCACCAATACCATTTTCATCTGGTTCATTAATTTTAACTGTTACATTAGGAAGTGGGAATCCTACACTTCCTGGATTTTTCTTACAGTAATTTTCTGCAGATATAACAGGAGAGGTTTCAGTCATTCCATATCCTTGGAATATAGTTATGCCGAAATTTTCATATGCTTCTATTAATTCTTTTTTAATAGGAGCTGCTCCTGAAAATGCAAATCTTATTTTTCCGTCCGAAGTTCGTTTATTATTTTTTTAAATAATAATCTACGAATATCAATATTAAATTCTAAAAGCTTGTTTGAGAATTTAATCATTTTGTTTACTAATTCTTCTTTACCTGATTTTTTGATTCCGCTATATATTTTCTTATACACAAGTTCTAATACTGCAGGTACTAAGAATAATAATGTTGGTGAATATTCTTTTATATTATCTTTAAATTTTTTCATACTTTCAACAAATGCAATTGTTCCTCCAGAAAATAGTAATACTAATACTCCAAGAATTCCAAAAGTGTGATGGAATGGTAGTAGTGCAAGTGTTATATCTTTACTAGTTATAGGTATTACTGCTTGTATTGCTTTTAAATTACTAATAATATTCTTGTTTGAAAGTTCTACAATTTTTGATTGTGATGTAGTACCAGATGTAAAAAGTAATACTTTAGTATCATCTGCAGATATTTCTATATTATTAATAGAGTCAATAACTTTTTTAAATGTGTTAGTTTCTTTAATATTTGCTATTACATCATGTACTGTTAGTATATCTTCATCTATATCTAATTTATCATCTTTTTCTGTTAAATATATTTTAAAATTAAGATTTAATTTTTCTTTAATATTTTTAATTAATTCAAGTTTGTTTGAATCACAGATAACAAGTGCTGGTGTTATTCTAGAAATAGAATTTTCTATTTCTTCTTCTTTAAGACCTGAATCTAAAGGAACAGCTGTTGTACCTGTTATAAGTAGTGAAAGATATGAAATAATCCATTCATATGAATTACGACCAATTATTACTACTTTTTCATTTAATAATTTTTCTTCTATATGAGAATAAGCAAGGAATGATACATGTCTTTTTACCTTGTAAAATAATATGTTATTATTTCTTCCTAAATTATCCTTTTTTATATATGCTGTATTATTTCCATATTTTTCTGTTGCAAGATAAAACCAATCTCTAATTATATTGGATTGTGAGAGTGGACTATTTATCTTGCTAGGTTTGTTTATAATCTTCATAAATTGTCTAATACTCCTATTTTAAATTTTCTACTTAATTATATAATATTTGATAAATAAAGTAAATTTACATAAATAAAAGGATTAAAAAAGAAGAGGAGATAGAAGTCTCCTCTTTATTAATTATTATTATATGTTAGCATATTAATCTAAAATACTGTTACCAGTATATAGTTTGTAATATTGTCCTTTTAATGATAATAGGAAGTCATGTTCACCGACGTTCTATTATTTCACCATTATCAAGAAGGATGATTGCTTTAGAATTTCTAATAGTTGAAAGTCTATGTGCTATTACAAATGTTGTTTTATCTGTCATAAGATTATCCATTGCATTTTGAACAAGTTGTTCTGTTCTTGTATCTATAGAAGAAGTAGCTTCATCTAGAATTATTATCTTAGAATTTGCAAGTACTGCTCTTGCTATAGAGATAAGCTGGATTTGTCCTTGTGATAGAGAAACATCTGTTGCAGATATTTTAGTGTTATATCCATCTGGTAGATTTTCTATTATTTTATCTACATTTGCAATTTTTGCTGCTGCATATACTTCTTCATCTGTAGCATCAAGTCTACCATAACGTATATTTTCTAATATTGTTGTACTAAATAATACTGTATCTTGAAGTACTGTTGTAATTGTTCTTCTTAAAGCATTTTTCTTTATATCTTTAATATCTATACCATCAATAGTTATTTTTCCTTTATCTATTTCATAGAAACGGTTTATTAGATTAGTTATTGTTGTTTTACCTGCACCTGTTGCTCCAACAAATGCTATTTGTTCACCATTTGTTGCATGTACAGATATGTTTTTTAATATGTATTTTTCATTTGATTTATCATATTTGAAGTATAGGTCTTTTATAACGACAGATGCATCAACTTTAGTTATAATACCATTGTTAACATCTGTTTTAGTTGTATCATACCAATAATCTTGACCATCTTTAGTTATAATATCAATTGTTCCTTCATCAATTTCTTCTTCAATATCTAATATACCAAATATTCTTTCAGCACCTGCTATAGCTTTAGTAAGTGTTGTTATTTGTGATGCCATATTCATCAGTGGACGTGTTAATGAGTCAACAAGTTGTGTTACAGAAACAATTGCACCTAATGTCATAACATTATCAAGTACAAAGTTACCACCAATAACTGCTACAAATGCAGAAATAACATATGAAAATGCTCTTGTTAAAGGATGGATTACTATTCCATAAAATATAGTTTTTTTATTAGAATTTTCTAGTTCATCAACATATGTATTAAACTTATTAGTTATTATATGTTTTGCATTGAATAATTTAACAACTCTCATACCAGATACCATTTCTTCTGCATATCCGGCTTAAATGTGCAAGCCTATATTGTTTTAATCTTGCATGTTTTGTACTTTTTTGTGCAAATATATACATTACAACAATATATATACAGATTAGTCCAAGTGATATTAATGCTAATTGAATATTTAGATATATAAGAGTGGCAAAAGTAAGTACAAATGTAATAACTGAAATTAGTATTTTTGATAAACTTTGATCTATTGCTGTACTTAATAATTCAACATCATTTGTGAATATTGAAATTGTTTCACCAGAAGGATTTTTATCAAAAAATTCAATTCCCATTTTTTGCATTTTACTAAATAATTCTTTTCTAATCTTATACACAATGTTTTGAGCTATTTTAGCAATTATTAATGTTCCAAAATAGTTTATAATAAGAGCTAAAAGCATTAATATAGTAAATATTATAATTGATTCTATAAAATGTGATGAATCTTTACTAGTAAATGAATCTATAATTGGTTTTAATACTAATGTTTGTGATATTGAAAGTATTGAAGAAATTATTAGTAGTAAAAGTCCGAATATATATGATTTCATATTATATTTAATATATGACAATATTCTAAAAAAAGTTTTACCTGGATTTTTAGCAGATTGTTTTTCTAATAATTCCTTATATAATTTCTTGTTTTTTTCTGATATATCTAATTCTTTAGGAAGTAGTTCGTTTAATTCTTTTAAAACTTTTTCATCATTTTTATTTGAATTATTATTTTTCATTATAGTCACCTCCTTGAGAATTATATATTTCTTGATATAGTAAAGAGTTTGCTATAAGGTCTTTATGAGTACCTTGTGCAGTTATTTTACCATCTTCTAAAACTATTATATTATCACAATCTTTTACAGATGAAATTCTTTGTGAAATTATAATCTTAGTTATATCATGTTCTGATAATGTTGAAATTGCATTTTGTATATTTTTTTCTGTTATTTTATCAACAGCACTTGTAGAGTCATCTAAGATTAAAATACCAGCTTTTTTAAGAAATGCTCTTGCAATTGTAAGTCTTTGTTTTTGACCACCTGAGAAGTTTTTACCATCTATTAATACTTCATGATCAAGCTTATCCTTATATGATTCTATAAGTGGTAAGATTTCTGCTTTTCTCAAAGCTTCATATATTTCTTCATCTGTTGCATTATTATTTCCCCATAACATATTTTCTCTTATGGTACCTGCAAATAATGTGTTTTTTTGTAGAACAAAAGATATATATGAGTTTAATGCATCTAATGTATAGTCTTTAATATTATGCTTTCCAAGCATTATTTCACCAGATGTAATATCATAAAGTCTTGTTATAAGTGAGACAAGTGTTGTTTTACCGAGAACCTGTCATTCCAACAATACCAAGAGATGAACCAAATGGTATTGTTAGTGATATATTTTCTAAAGTATTATTCTTACTATTTGAATAAGAATATGAAACATTTTTTAGTTCTAAATCTAGTTTTGAATCAGATGGGATATTATTAATTGCATTTTCTTTTTCTGTTATTTCAGAATGTGTATTAAGTAGTTCTTTAATTCTTCCAAATGAAACAATTGAAGGAAATACAGTCATTAAAATACCAGCCATTAAAAATAACCCAGTAAATATTTGTGATGTATATGATATAAATGCGATAAGCTGACCATTTGATAACTTATCACTAAATACTAAATTACCACCAAAGTATAATACTCCAATTAATGCAGCATTTATAAGAACCCCTATAATAGGTTCTAATATAGTCATAATATATACAACTTTAAGTTTAACATTTCTAAGAAGCTTGTTATCTTTCATGAATTTAGTAACTTCATGTTCTTCTCTTGTATATGTTTTAACTGTTCTGATACCTCTAATATTTTCCCCAATAACTCCGTTTATACCATCAACTCTTTCTTGAGATTCTTTAAAAATAGGTGATGTTATTTTAAATAATACCATTATAACTATTATTAAAAGAGGGATTATTATTAAAAAGATTTTAGATAAATCACTACTTATTTGGTATGACATAAATATTGCAAATATAAACATTATAGGTGCTTGAAGTCCCATTCTAACTGTAAATACAATAGCATTACCGATAGAATCACTATCATTTGTTATTCTTGTAAGTATTGTTGGAGTTGAGAACTTATCTAAATTTTTAAAAGAAAAATTTAATAATTTTTTAAATAGATCTTTTTGAATTAATGCAGTTATTCCATATCCTATTTGTGCAGCTACATATGTTGTTATAACTGAAAATACTATAGAAAATAGTGAGAAAATTAATAGGTATATACCATTTTGCATAATTTGTTCTCTACTTTTTGTAGCAATACCATTGTCAATTATATTTGATATAACTCTAGGTGATGCAATAACTATAATTGTGTCTAATAATGTTAAAAATAATACTAAAAATATTTTTAATTTAAATTTACCTAAATAACTAGCAAATTTAACATTAGAATTTTTAGTATTAATATCATTTTCGTTTATTTCTTCTTGTTTATTCAATGTTTTCTCCTTTTCTTATAACTATATTATTTAAATTAATATTATATTTTAAAGTTTTACAATGATATTAGTATATAAAAGTGTATAAATACATGATATACAGTAAATTAAGTTATTATTTGTTTATTTTTATTTAATATTATGATAAAATTAATATGTATGAATTTAAAATTCAAATAATATATTTATATAAATTTGCATAAGTAATAATATCATACA
>CAUULU010000058.1:0-5670 GCA_963546185.1 uncultured Eubacteriales bacterium
TTCCTATCTTCTGTTAATAATCTTTCTTCTCTTTCTGTCTTTTTCTTCTTATTTTTAAGCACACTTATTATAAGTTGTATTGATATAAAATCTGTTATTATATATATCAATGAATAACTAAGAGCTGGTATAAAATCATTTGGATGTTTTATAAGCCATTTCATAAAAAGTGGTATTAATGATAATGAAAATAGATATAATAAATTTTTCCATATAAAACTTTTATGTACTTTTTCTGTTTGTTCTAATAAAAAGTGATGTCTATTCCATTGTGTACCTATAACAACAAAACTTGCAAAATATATAATTATTGATTTTGCAAATTCTATAATCTCTGTCATTTTTTATCTCTCCTGGTATAGGTATTTCTAACACCATCAATGTTATGATTATTGCTATAAGTCCATCTGAAAATCCTGCTATTCTTGATATTGGTATATTTTCTTTTATATCAAAATGTTTTTCTATATGTTTCATCTAACTTCCTTTCAATTGTATTTTATAACATTTTTATTATATATATCAATTAATATTTTAAATTTCATAATTCCAAATATTTAATTGTCCTTTTGCTTCTATAGTCTTCTCTAGTGAAACTATATCTTCTAAAATCCATGCATATCTTCCAATATTAAAATCTCCACATAAATATTCTTGCTTATTTTTAGATATTTCTTCCTTAAACTTTTCATCAATATATATACAGTCTACAAGCTTACACCTACAAATTATTTTACCATATCCCATCTCTACATTTGGTATTAAATCTATTAAATCTGTTATATGTTCATCTTTTATATCCATTTTCTTTTTACTTGCATGAATATATAATTCCCCTCTATAACTTGTTTTCCAAGTTCTTGTTTCTATATATTTTTTCTTTTCTTTTATTAATGTTGCCCATGGTTCTATTATACTTAAAACTTTTATCATACTATATTACTATTTCCCCATATTATTCTTTTCAAGTTCAATTAATTTTTTCTTTATTCCAATTCCTCCTGCATAACCTGTAATATCTCCACTTTTTCCTATAACTCTATGACATGGAATTATTATCATAAGATTATTCTTATTATTTGCATTTCCGAACTGCTCTATATGATTTAGGCTTTCCTATCTTTTCTGCTATTTCCTTATAGCTTTTTGTTTCTCCATATGGTATTTTTAAAAGTTCTTTCCAAACCTTTTTTTGAAATTCTGTCCCTTTCATCATATAACAAATATCAAAAGATTTTCTTTTTCCTTCTAGATATTCTTGTATTTGCATATATGCATCATCTGTAATTTTATTCCTATTATCAACATATTCATTTATTTCATTCTTATCTTCATCACTAATAATTTTAATACTTGTTACATATTTTCCAATATATCCTATGGCTATATTTCCAATTTTTGTAACATATATTCCAAACTTTTCTTCCATAATTATTTATCCTATTTATAATTTAATATTACACTTCTTCATCTATTTCTCTTCCAATTATAATATGATTCATATCCATAACATGTCCTATCATATTATTTTCTATTACAGGAATATTCCTAATTATTCTTTTTAATATTGCATCTCTAAAAGGTTTTTGTTTTTCTGTTCTTTCACATCCATAATTACCAATTATTATACCTGATATTTCTTCAAAAACATTATATTTTTCTAATATATCTAATGCTTTTTCTACATTTTGCATATCTGTTTCAATATCTAAATCTTCTAATAATAATATCCTATTTTTAAAGGTTTTAAAATGTGTTATTATCCTTGAAAATATTGTTAAATTCCCTCCAATAATATTTCCTTTTAACCTTCCTTTTCTTATAGTATTATAATCAATAATTATTTTTTTACTCTCATTATTTAAATCACTTTCTAATACTTTTTTAAGTTTTAATATATATTCATCTTTTTCATATTCCTTAAAATTCATATAATGTATACTTTTATTATTATTATATATATACATAAAATTTAATATTATAGTATTATCACTAAATCCTATAACTATCTTATCTTTTAATTTTTCCATCTTAACATGTTGTATATTCTCTGTTTCTGAATCTCCACCTTTAGAACAAAATACTATATCAATATCTTTTCCATTCTTTTCTATTTGTTCTAAATCATATGAAATATTTTCCTTAGAATTATCACAAAGACTTTTACCTAAAACAACATTAAATCCATATTTTTCAAATCTTTCTTTTACATTTAATATTTCATCAATCTTTTCTTTTTCTACATTATCTGAAAAAGATACAACATATATATTGTACCTTTTATCATTCTTTCTATTATTATTGTTATTAATTTTATTATTTTTCATAATTTCTTATTCCCACTTATTTTTTTACTTAATCTTCTTTTGGTTTCATTGTTGGAAATAATAGCACATCTCTTATAGAGCTTGAGTTTGTAAAAAGCATTATAAGTCTATCTATACCAATCCCAAGTCCTCCTGTAGGTGGCATTCCATATTCTAAAGCTTGAATAAATTCTATATCCATCATATTTGCTTCATCATCACCTTTTTCCCTATTTTCCATTTGTTTTAAGAATCTTTCATATTGATCAATTGGATCATTAAGCTCTGAATATGCATTTCCATATTCTCTACCACCTATGAAAAGTTCAAATCTTTCTGTTAATTTTGGATTATCTTTTTTCTTTTTAGTAAGTGGTGATACTTCTATAGGGTAGTCATATATGAATGTTGGTTGTATTAATGTTTTTTCTACTTTTTCTTCAAATACAAGATTCATTATATTTCCTATTGTTTTTTCTGCTTCTGAAAGTTCTATTTCAAAATCTTTTGCAATCTTCATTGCTTCTTCTAATGTTTCTACTTTTTCAAAATCAATTCCTGTTACATTTTTAATTGAATCATTCATTGTTATTCTATTAAATTTATCTAAGTTTATTGTTTGATCTTCATATACTATTTCTGTTGTTCCATTAACTTTTTGACAAACTGTTCTTATTAGATCTTCTGTTATATTCATCATATCAATATAATCTTCATATGCTGAGTATAATTCTATATTAGTAAACTCTGGATTGTGTTTTATAGAAATACCTTCATTTCTAAACATTCTTCCCATTTCATATACTTTTTCAAAACCACCTACAATTAATCTTTTTAGATATAATTCATTTGCAATTCTTAAATACATATCCATATCAAGTGTATTATGATGTGTTTCAAAAGGTCTTGCCGCTGCCCCACCTGCAACTTTGTGAAGTATTGGTGTTTCAACTTCTAAATATCCTTTTTCATTTAAATATTTTTTTATTTCTCCGAAGTATTTGTATTCTTTTTACAAATGTTTCTTTTACTTTTGGATTTACTATTAAATCTAATTCTCTATGTCTATATCTTAAATCAACATCTTTAAGTCCTTTAAATTTATCTGGGAATGGTCTTAATGTTTTTGTAAGAAGTACTATATCTTTTGCATGTATAGATATTTCTCCTGTTTTTGTTTTAAATACAAATCCTTTAACACCTACAATATCACCTAAGTCATATTTTTTAAATTCTAAATATTTGTCTTCTACATCATTTAATGATATATATACTTGTATTTTTCCTGTTTCATCTTGAAGGTTAAAGAAAGATGCTTTTCCCATAACTCTTTTTGTCATTATTCTACCTGCAACACTAACAGTTCTTTCTTCATCTTCTTTGAAGTTTTCTACTATTTCTTTTGCATAATCTGTTCTGTCATATTTTGTAATATCAAATGGATTTTTTCCTTCTTTTTGTAATTCTTCTAATTTTTCTTTCCTTATTTTCATTAATCCATCTAATTCATCTTCATATGATAGTTCTTCTTTTATTATATCTTGATTATTCATATATTTTTTCCTTTTCTTTATTACTTTTTCTTATATTCTTATATAATTACATACTAATCTTACTATTTAATTTTACTATATTTTTTTATTGTTGTAAAACTTCTATTGCTTTTTGTAATTGCAAATCATATTTCATAAGTATTTCTTGTAATTCTTCTTCAGTTTTACCTTTATTTTCTTCTAATACTTCTTTCCTAGTTTTCTTTGTTTGTTCAACTTTTATTGTAGGTTCTACTCCTTTTTTATTTAGTTTAAGTTCTCCTGGTCCAAAATATTCTTCTATTGTTGCTTTTAAAGCTCCACCTGTACTACTTGGATATACTCCTTGTATTACACCTTTTCCATATGTTGTTTCCCCTACAACTTCTTTTGCTCTCTTATTTTCTTTTAATGCTGCTGTAAGTAATTCTGATGCTGATGCTGAATACTTATTTGTAAGTATTACAATATCAAAATTATACTTTGAATTATTTTCTGTATATACTGTTTTTTTAAATCCTTTAGCATTTATTGTAGAATAGATTTCTTTATCTTTATCTAAAAATAGGTTTGCAATTTTTCTTGCACTTTTAACATCACCACCACCATTATATCTTAGGTCTAGTATAAGTTTTGTCATTCCTTCTTTTTTCATTTCTTCAATTGCTTTTTCTACATCTTTATCTGAATTTTCTGAAAAGCTTTTTATATCTAAATATCCTATACCATTTTTTAATAATTTATGTGTTGTACTATCTATTTGTATTTCTTTTCTTCCAACTTTTATATCTTGTTCTTTTCCATTTCTTATAATAGTTATTAAAACATCTGTATTTTCTTTTCCCTTAATTTCTTTTACTGTATCTGTTAAGTTTTTATCTTTTACATTTATATTATTTACTTTTGTAATTATATCATTTTCTTTTAATCCTGATTCTTCTGCTGGTGTTCCTTTCATTATTCCTGTTATTATCTTATTCCCATCTTTTTCTTGAAGTTCAACACCTATTCCTACATATTTACCGAGATACATCTTCTTTTATACTATTCCATTCTTCTTTAGTATAATATTCTGTATATTTATCTCCAATACCTGCTACATATCCCTTCATTGCAGATTCTACAAGTTTATTATCATCTATCTCTCCCTTATATACTGCTTTAAGTTTTTCTCTAATTGCTCTTAAATTTCTTGATATTGTTTTTATTATCTTTTCTTCATCTTTCCCCAGAGGTTCTTCTATACTTAATGTTCCTGTTTTCTTTTCAATCCTTTTTATAACAAGTTGATTGTTTATAAGTAGGGTAACTAGAATTACAATTATAGTATATGAGATAAAAAGAAAAGTTTTACTTGTTCTTTTCTTATTATCTTTTTTTACTGTAAATTCATCTTTAACTACATTTTCATTAGTTTTTATTTTTTCTTCATTTTCTTTTTTATATTTTTGCTCTTTTTGTTCTTTCATAATCTTCCTTCTATTTTTCTAAATCTTCAACCATTTTTACTCTTTCTATATATTTCCCATAATCTTTAAATTTAGTACTTAACATGACATCAATATATTCTATAGCATCTACAAGCTTTGTATCATTTGATGCTAAACATACTACATTTAAATCATCATCTGCAATACCATTACTTAAACTTTCTCTACTATATGCAAGGCTTGCACGTATTCCTTTAAACTTATTTGCTGCATATGTCATACCATGTCCACTTTTACATATAAGTATACCTTTTGATCCTTTATCTTCAATAACCCTTTCACATACTTTTTGTGCATAAATCGGATAGTCTGTTCTTTCTTCTGAATATGTTCCCATATCTT
>CAUULU010000059.1:0-5623 GCA_963546185.1 uncultured Eubacteriales bacterium
CTTTTCCATTCTACACCTCATAAAATTTAATATTACATAGTTATTATATCATCTTCTTAAAGCTTTTTCACCATTATATATTAAAATGAATGAGTAACTTTTAATCACTCATTCATCATTTTATATAATATATTTTTTTACTTTTCTTCTATTATTAGTTCTGATTCTAATATATTAAAATTATTTTCTAAAGATGTTTGCTTATCATTTAGTTTTAAGTTTTCTATAGTAACTGTAGCTTTAAAGTCTTTTTCTGCCTTTGTTATACCAGCTAAAATGTTACTATTAACATCTATTTCAACAATACTAAATGGAGTTTTTAAAGAAACATTATTATTTGTTTTTTCTCCTCTTAGCTCACTTATAATCTCCATTATTGTATTACCAATATTTAAATATGTTTCCTTATTCTTATCTTCTATATTTAGATTTTCTATACTTGTTATATGTATTGAAGGTATGTTCATATCATTCATATATAGTTCATGATATATTTCTTCTGTTATATATGGTAGATATATTGAAAATGCTTGTATTAGTTTGAAAAGTAATGTATATACTGTTTTTTGTCCTGAATATCTTGCTCTTTCTCCAAATTCTTCAGGTCTATATAGTCTATGTTTTACTATTTCTATATAGTCATCACAGAAATTCCAGAAGAATTTTTCTAAATGATTTAATGCTATACCTATTTCATATTCTTCTAAATATTTTAAGTATCCTTTTTCCATTTCTTCATATTTAGCTAAAATCCATTTATCTATATATTCCAAATCATTATATTCTTTTACTTCTTCTTTAAATTTTTCCTTATTTTCATTATAGTCATGTATATGCATTTCGATAAATTTAGATACATTCCATAATTTGTTTATAAGTTTTTGTCCTCTTGCTAAAGTTTCTTCTGAGAATATTATATCATTACCAAGTCTACCTGTTCCTGCCCAATATCTTATACTATCTGCAGAATGTGTTTTTACAAGCTCTCTTGGTTCTACCTTGCTGTTTCCCTTACTCTTACTTATCTTTTCTCCCTTGCTTGCCATAACAAATCCGGCTTACAACTAAGTCTTTCCAAGGAATTTCATTAAAGTGATAATATGATTTAACAATTGTATAGAAATCCCATGTTCTTATAATATCTGAACCATTTGTTCTTATACTCATTGGTCTTAAAGCTTTTTCTAATGATTCTTCTCCCATATAGTTCATGTTTATAAGCGGAGTGATTGAAGATGTTGCCCATGTATCCATAACATCAACTTCTGGTACTATTTCTGTACATCCTTCTGGTATCATGCTTTCATGTGGCATATCTACAAGTGGATTTACTGGTAAATCTTCTTTTCTTGCAAATATTGGCTGACCTGTTTTTTTGTCATACCATACTGGGAATGGAACACCAAAATATCTTTGTCTTGATATACACCAGTCCCACATAATATTTTCTACCCATTCAATATATCTTGATTTCATATGTTTTGGATACCAGTTAATTTTTTCTCCCATTTCTAGGAATTTATCTTTGTTTGAAGTTGTATCTATAAACCATTGTTTCATAACAGAATATTCAACTTCTTTTCCACATCTTTCATGTACTTGTACTTCATGTTCTAATTCTTCTATTTTTTCTACAACACCTAATGTTTGAAGATCTTCTATTATTGCCTTTCTTGCTTTTGCATAATACATTCCCCCATATGTAGGAACACTATCAACAATTTTACCATCTTTTGTCAATATGTTTTTAAGTGGTAGATTATATTTTCTCCACCATTCAATATCTGTTTGATCCCCAAAAGTACAGCACATAACAACACCTGTACCTTTTTCCATATCTACTTTTTCATCTGCTAAAATTGGAACTATTACATTAATTCCAGGTATAACAGCATTTTTACCTATAAGATGTTGTCTTTTCTTATCATCTGGATTTACAAATACTGCAACAATTGCTGGAAGAAGCTCTGGTCTTGTTGTTGCAATTGTAAATACTTCTCCATCTTCTGTTTTAAAATTAATATAATTAAATGTTGTTGTTTTTCTTTTTGTTTCAAGTTCTGCTTGTGCTATTGCTGTTAAACATTCTGTACACCAAAGTGATGGTGCTTCTTTGTGATATACATGTCCTTTTTCTACTAAGTCTAAAAATGATAATTGGCTTATTCTTATTGTATTTATACTTACTGTCTTATACTTATTTTCCCATGAACTACTTACTCCCATTGTTTGGAATAATTTTTCAAATTCTTCTTCATACTTATTTGTAGTATCATAACACATTTTAGAAAATTCTTCTCTTCCTATTTCATGTGCTTTTTTACCTATTTCTTTTTCTACTAATCTCTCACTTGGAAGTCCATTATCATCAAACCCAAATGGATAAAATACATTATATCCTTTTAACCTTTTGTATCTTGCTATCATTTCTGTTTGTGAATATGAGAAAATATGTCCTATATGTATATTTCCGGCTTACTGTTGGTGGTGGTGTATCTACTGAATATACAGGTCTTGTATCTTTCCCATCTATTACTTTTTTTCTATCAAAATCATATATTTTGTTTTCTTTCCAATATTGTTTCCAAAATTCTTGTTTTTCTAACGGCTTATATTTCTTATCTAACATTTTCTTATCCTTTCTATTTCTTCTAAGATTTCAGTTATAACATCTTCAATATTCCTATTTGTTGTATCAATATATTTTTGATTTTCCGTTCTTTTTAATGCGCCAACTGTCTTATTCTTATCTGTTTTATCTCTTTTTTCTATACTTTCAATAATTTGTTCTAAATTCAAACCTTGACTAATTCCTCTTTGTTTTAGTTCTTCTAATCTTCTTTTCGCTCTTACTTTAGTATCTGCATCTAAATATATTTTTAAGTCTGCATCTGGAAATACTACTGTACAAATATCTCTTCCTTCTAATAGTACATCTTCTCCACTTTTTACATATTCATTTGCAATCTTTCTTTGAAGATCTACCATATATTCTCTTACCTTAACTATTTTAGATATATCTGATGCTATAGGAGCGATATCGACTCGGTGTATCTCCTCTGTTATATCTTTTCCATCTAATATTATACTTGTTAATATCTTACCATCCACACTTTTTTTAACATATTCTATCTTTGTATCTTTAAGTATTTCTAAGATTTTTTCTTCATTGTCTTTTTCTATCCCATTTTGCAAACACTTATATGCCAATGCCCTATACATTGCTCCAGTGTTTATATATTTAATATTATATTTTTCTTCAAATAATTTTGCTATTGTTGTTTTACCTGTCCCTGCTGGTCCATCAATTCCAATAATCATACTATTTCCTCTTATTTTTTTCTAATTTTGTCATATTTTTAACTGCTTTTTCATATCTTAAAACTTTTTCTTGTAATCTTTCTTCATCTACTTCTATTTTCACAATCTTTACATTCACCATTGATATATTAACAGAAGTCATATATTCAAGTTCTTTTTTAGATTGTATTTTCATTTCTTCTGCCATCTCTTCAATATTATACCCATATGCAATTTCCATATTCATTGATATTTCTATATCATTACTATTTTGTGCTTTATCTATTCTTATTGTTGATATTTCTGTAATACCTTTTATTCTATCACATACAAGCCTTATAATATCTTTAAAAACCTTGTCTTTTATTGTATATTTACCAAAATAACTAAATGCCGGCCTTATAACAGATCTTTCTACCCCTGCATTTTCTTTCTTGTTTTTCTTATTCTTTTTTCTTCTTCTTTTTAGAATTTGAAATGGATCTAAAAGTATACCTGAAAAATCTTTTTTTATCTCAAATGTTGGTACAGGGACAATATGTTTTCCTTCTGTTCTTCTTATTCTAACTGCTTCTTCCATTTCTTCTTTAGTTGAAACATCTTGTATATATATTGTTTTTTCTATTTTAGGAAGCTTTAAATTTTCCTGTATTCTTTTTACCATTTCATCAGATGTACCAAGTATTAATATTGATTTTACTCTCTCTTTTTTTATACTATTTCTAATTCTTTCTTGTTCTTTCTCTGTAGAAAAAAGGGCTGCTTTTACAGTTTGTACCTTTGTCTTTGCTGTTTTTGCAGATACTCCTTCTATAACCCTACTCCCTTTTATTAAAAGTCCATCATCTATTATTGTTTCTATATTATTATCATATGCAATCTTTTGTGCCCTATAACTTTTTCCTGTTCCGAGACGGCCCTACAAATGCATATACTTTCATACTTGATATCTTATATGGCAATATCTTATCAAGTGTTATTCCTTTACTTAATTTTTCTATTATTCCTAGTTGTTTTTTTTCTTTTTCCACATAAAGCTCCAATAGTTTATTCCTTAATATCTACTATTTTAACATAAAATATATAATAATAAAAGAAAAAGTATTAACTATATATTTAAATATAATTAATACTTTTATCTAACTTTTTTACTAGTCCATTGTGTATGGTAATACACCTATTTGTCTTGCTCTTTTAACTGCTTTAGTTATTTGTCTTTGAGCTTTAGCACATGCACCTGTTACTCTTCTTGGTAATATTTTACCTTTTTCTGTTATAAATCTTTGTAATTGTTCTGCATTTTTGTAATCAAGTACAAGGTCTTTATCTTTGCTAAATGGACAAACTTTTTTCTTAGTTCTTTTAAATTTAGAGTTTTTATCATCTTCTTGGTTTACTCTATTATTTGTTCTTCTTTCTGCCACTTTTAACCCCTTTCTATATATAAAGCTACTTAGAATTCTATATCATCTTCTGTTTCAATTTTAAATTCATCTTCATTAAAATCATTAAAATCTACTGTTTCTTCTGATGAAAAATGTTGTGCTGGAGCTTGACTCATGCTTACTGCACCACCTGCATTTGAACTATTTCCAGTTCCTCCTGCAAAATATACTTCTTCTCCTATTACTTCTGTAACATACACTTTTCTACCATCTTTATCATCATAATTTCTTGTTTGTATTCTTCCGAACAACTGCAACTTGTGCACCTTTCTTAAAATACATACTTACAAATTCTGCTGTCTTATTCCATGTTATAATGTTTATAAAATCTGCTTGTTGCATGTTTTGGTCTTTACTTGCAAATCTCCTATTTACAGCAAGTGTAAATGTTGTATATACTACATTATTTGGTGTATATCTAACTTCTGGATCTTTTGTAAGTCTTCCCATTAAAATAGCTTTATTCATATTTCCTTCTTTCTTTAGATACTATTAGTTTTCTTCTTTTTTTGTTTCTTCTTGAGTATCTACATTTTTAGTTTCTTTTTTAGCTTTTTTGTTTTCTTTAACTTTGTTAACTCTTTTAATTTCATCTTTAACTACCATGTATCTTATAACATTGTCATCTATTCTACATATTCTTTCAAATTCTGTTATAATAGTAGGTTCAGATTCAAATTTAAATATTTGCCAATATGCTGCATTATGTCCTTTTACTTCAAAAGCTATTTTTTCTGTTTTTTCTAGCTTTTCTTGTGAAACAACTTTTGCACCATTATCTTCTAAAACTTTAACTAGTTTATTTGAAACTTCTAAAGCTTTTTCTGGTTCTAAAGTTGGCTTTATTAAAACTATCCCTTCGTATTTTCTCATTTTTT
>CAUULU010000060.1:0-5580 GCA_963546185.1 uncultured Eubacteriales bacterium
CCATTCATATTTGGACCTCTTGTATTATATGGATTATATGTTTGAATTTCTTTTTGTCTTAAATCTCTTTCTGACATTTTTACTCCAAATGCATAATATGTAGTAACATCACTTCCGAAGACTCATTTTCTTATTTAATCTATTCATAAATATTTTTGCTACTACTTCTCTATCTGATAATGTTTTTTCTTCTGATTTAGTACTTGAAGTTCCTGCTTCTAATTCTATTGTAGATGCAAGTGTTAATACTTCATGTATTGTAAGTTTCTTTTCTCCTTGTATATTCTTATAGTCTGCAATTTTCTTTTCTGTTTGTTTAAGCATTGCATCTATAATTGTTTCTATACTAACTTCCTTATTATCAAATATATATGTATCTGGGAATAGGTATCCTTCTAATGGGTAATATATACCTTCTTTTGTAACTGTATCATAATCTATAAACCAGTATTTTTCTGAAAGTTTTTTAATATATTCTTTATCTTTCATTTTAGCTAAAAATTGTTCTTTTGTATTTGTTGTTACTTTTGCTACAACTTCTGCTAAATCTTTTATTGTTTTACCTTCTAATAATTGTAATTTTATTTCTTCTTTATTTACATCACCTTTTACAAGTTTTTCTACAATTGTTTTAACATCATTTTCTGTATTAAACTTATATCTTCCTTGTTTAAAAGCTGATTTTCCTGATATTCTTGTATATAGGTTAAATATATTTTCATCTTTTATTGCTCCTTTTTCTTTTAAAAGTTTTGCAATTTCTTTAACTGTATCACCTTTTTCAACTAATAATTTTATATCTTTCCCTTCACCTTTTTTAGCTACTGGAGAAAGTGCATTATTATATATATTTAAGAATATTATTCCTGTAATCATCATAACTGCTATTATAGCTATTACAACTATTAATATTATCTTATTTTTTTTACCATTATTTCTACTATTTTTTCTAGCATTTTTAGGTCTTTGACTATAGTCTACAACTATACTATTATCTATAATTGCCTCTTCTTCTATATATTCTCTTTCATTATTTTCAAACATATTATCATCCATATTTATCTCCTTACTTTCTTTTTATTAATATGTGTAATCTACCATTTTTTTAATTATATCTGACATTATTTCATCTTTTGGCATTATTAATTTTTTACCTGTTTCTTTAAGTCTTGGTTTTAATTCTGTTATAAATCGTGTGAATGCTCTTGTATCTTGTACATCTTTAACTTCTAATACTAACCCTTTCATATTATATTCTGATAATCTTTTTAGTATATTTGTTATAAGTATATTTCTTTTTTCAAAAGTTACTAAATCACTTATTATTTCTGATTCCTTTTTTTCTTCTAATACAAAATGTCCATATGGAATTATATTTTCTTCTAAGAGTTTCGCAAAATATGCTGAAAATGATTTATTATCTTTTTCATATTTTGTTTGTATATTTCCATTTTCTTTGATTATAAAATTTGAAACAAGTGCTATATTTTGTTTATTATTATCTTTTTTTACATTTTCAAAATTCATCTTATAATCATTATAATTTGTTATAATATTTACTTCTTTTTTTTCTTCTTCTTTATAATCTTCTCTTATAACTGTTTTAGTTTCAATCTTATTTTCTTCAATATAACCTACTTCAATTTTATCTGTCATACCTTTTACAAATCCTGATTGTTTTCCAAGATATATAAGATTTTCTGAATTACTTACTTTTGTAATATCTCCTCCTATTAAGCTAGGAATTGATTTTAATTTTTCTTCTGACTTTAATTTAAATATTTCATATTTTTTAGATTTTGAAAATACTGAAACTTTATTTTCAAATGTTTTTACATCAAGTTCATAAATATCTTTTATTGCATCTATAGGTATATATATTTTTCCTTTTTTCTTATATGGTGCTTTTGGTAGTGTTATTTCACTTCCATTTAAATTCATAATATTATTATCTATTGTTATCATACCTACATGTGTATCATTTGTAGTTATTATTTGTCCTTTAGTTTCTTCATATATTAAATTATTATCAAATATATTTTTTATATCTGCCATTGTCATAAAATATATATATTCAGCATTTTGATTTTCTATCTTTTTTTCTTTTTCTATCTCATCTGAAAGTTTTACCTTTTCACCATTGTAATAAAATATATTTTTATGTTTTTCGGTTTGTACATTATTTGATACTATTATTACAAAAAGTACCATACATACAAAAAATAACATTACATATATTCTTTCCATTGGTTTTTTAGGCATTTTCTTTTTTTCTGAGTATACTCTTCCGTATTCCACTTACCACCTCTAATTATTTAAATAATTTTAATATTTTTCCGTATTATTTGATTTTCTCCCAATCCGAATTTTTCTAATACCTCTAATGGTTTTCCTGATTTTCCAAATTCAGTTGTTCCTATTTTTGTTATTTTTCTTAAGTTTATTATTTCATTTTCCTCTTTTGTAATAGTATCAGATATTATACTTCCGTAGTCCTCCATATATACTATGGTCTTCAATTGTAACTATTTTAGCATTATTTACAGTGTTTAAAATCTTTGTAACCATACTTTCATTAAATGGTTTTAATCTCATAACATCTATAACAAGTGCATTAATACCATGTTCTTCTTTTAATCTTTTTTGAACATTATATACAATATCTATCATGTCTCCCATTGTAAATAATATAATATGATGTTTTTCAAGTTCTACTTGTCTTACTCCTTTTACAATCATACCATTTTCTATATGTTTTTCTAATTCTTTTTCTGATAAATTTTCATAATGTTCTTCTGTTTCCATCCTATATAGTCTTACATATGTAGGGTTTGAATCTTTTGATATTTTTTCTATTATCTTTTTTGTTACTCTATCTGTAGATGCAGTATATACATACATATTAGGAAGTGCTCTCATAAGAGCTATATCTTCTAGCATTTGATGTGTTGCACCATCTTCTCCGAAGTGTTAATCCTGCATGTGTTGCTACTAATTTTACATTTGCTTCAGAATATGCCACACTACATCTTATTTGATCATATACTCTTCCTGTTAAGAATGCTGCAAAACTTGATGCAAAAACTGTTTTTCCTGTTTTTGACATTCCGACTTGCCATTCCTATCATATTTTGTTCTGATATACCTACATTAAAAAATCTATCTTTATATTTTTCTCCAAACATATTTGTTTTAGTTGAACTTGAAAGATCTGCATCAAACACAACAGTATTCTTATCTTTTTTTCCTAATTCTTGTAATATTTCTCCATAGCTTTGTCTTGTTGCTTTTTTCATTATCTTGCACCTCCTTCTAATTCTTTTAATCCTCTTAAGTATTCATCTTCATTTGGTGCTTTTCCATGCCATGTATTCTTATTTTCCATAAAAGATATTCCTCTACCTTTTATAGTTTTTGCAATTATTATATTTGATTTATCTTTTGATAAGTTATTTTCAAACAATTCAACCATATCTTCAATATTATGTCCATAAACTTCATGTACTTTAAAATTATAGCTTTCTAACTTTTCTTTTAATGGATATATATTCATTATATCTGTAACATATCCGGTCAAGCTGTACATTATTTGCATCAATTATAACAACTAGATTTTCTGGATTATATTTAGAAATTGCAAGTAATGCTTCCCAAATATTTCCTTCTTGCATTTCTCCGGTCACCTACTACAACATAAACTTTTCCTTTTTCTTTAGAAAGTTTTTTTCCGAAGTGCCATTCCGAAGCCCTACAGATAAACCTTGTCCTAAAGACCCAGTTGCAACTTTAATACCTTTTGTATGTATTGATGGATGTCCTTCTAAGCTTCCATCAATTTTTCTAAATCCATCTATATCTTTTTTTGTTATAATCTTATTTAAATATAGTGCTGAGTATAATGCAGGGCTTGCATGTCCTTTTGAAAATATTATTTCATCTTTTTTTATATCAAAATCTTGCATTATAACAGAAAGTATATCTGCTATAGACATACTTCCTCCTATATGTCCGTGATTTTGCATTATATACCATATTTAAAATATTTATTCTTAATTTTTTAGCATATTCCCTTATTTCATCTATTTTTTTATTATTTTTCTTCATAATTTTCCTTTTCTTTCGTATAATCAAAGTCCTAAAGTATTATATATCCTGCAAGTATTCTTATTATAAATATTGGTGATATATATACTCCTGTATATTCTTCTATCTTAAGTTTAAGTTTATTATATTCATCTATTGTCCATAATATTCCATCTATTATAGCATCTTCTGGTAATCTATCTATCTTATTTATATATGCATAATTCACTTCTGGTGTATTAAACAGTTTTTCCAATACAACCTTATCATATGGCTTATCTTTTTTAAATTCTTTTTCTATATCTACATATAATTTAGCTACAACTCTTTTATTATCATCTAATAATGTTATTGCTAAAAATTTTATATCATCATCAATATCTTGTTTTTTCTTTCTTAAATATATATATCCTTCACTTTTAGAAACTTTTGCTTCTACAACCCCTATATCTTCTGAAATTTCTTTCTCAATACCTACATATAAGTCTCTAAAAGAGCTCTTAAACATCATACTTGCTATTATTGGTATTACATATATACATATTGCTATTATTATAACTGTAGTTATAATTCTTCTTAATTTAATCCCTTTCAACTTTCTTATATCTCCTTTTAAATTATATAGCTACATTATAGCATAAAAGATATATTATTAAAATCATTAGATTTCATTCAAAATCCTTATATTTTTCCCCATATATGTTATTCCCTTATTTGGTAATAATATTGTATCTCCTGTGTAATATTCTACACACATATCACTCATATTTTCTTTTGTAGATAACTTAAATTCTAGTTTAGTTATTTCTTCATAAATATTTTTTACTGCATTCATAGATATAAACTTTGGATCAGTGTTTTTTTCTGCTTTTAATTTATCATGATATTTTTTGTAATTTTCTGAATTAGTTCTTAAATATGTATTTAATTCTCCCTCGTTTATACCTGTATTTAATGTAAGCCTATTTAAATAACTGTTCTTCTGTGCTTCTGGAAATGTCTCTATTTTTAATCTTAGTACATCTATTACTTGTCCTACAATTCTTGCATCATTCCTATATGTCTCTACTTTTGCTTTTTGTATATTTTCAAATCCTGTATGTACTGCAAATGTAACAATTATCAAAAGTATTGCTATAGATATAACAAGAGATGTCATTGTTACTCCTAATCTTTTTTTCATATTATCCCCTTATTTTTCTTCTTGTATATTCTTATTCCCTGCTTCTAATTGTTTTTTTACTCTTTCTAATAAGTAATTATCAAAATCAAAGTATTTTTCTGTTTCTACTTTTGGTAGATTATTTGTATCAACTGTTGCTTCTTCTATTAATATCTGCTTCTTGTATGGCATAAGAAGTGCTTTTAATTGTTCTTCTTTACCATCTCCAACTATTTCTTCTTTTTCATATAATTCATCTAATATTTCTGTACCTTTTATTACTTTTCCAAATACTGCATATTTGCCATCTAATGCACTATCTTCTTTCATAACAA
>CAUULU010000061.1:0-5440 GCA_963546185.1 uncultured Eubacteriales bacterium
ACTTTATATTCTTTATCATCTTCTATATTATTACTATCTCCATTATTTGTTGGTCTAGATCCTAAAGTGTTTCCTATTCTATACCAAATACCATTTATTTCTTTCTCAAGTATATACATCTTATCAAAATATATTTTATTCTTATCTTCTTCATCTTTATTATATATAAGAGTGATTTCTTTTTTTGATATACTTCCTTCTAAAACTTTTAATTCTTTATATTGTAATTTTCTTTCTTCATCATTTGTAAATCTATATGGATTAAGTAAAAATCCCTCATTACTTCCATATTTATTATCATAATTGTAATTAGTTTCTCTTATTTCAAATTCTTTCATTATATAATATTTTTCAAAATTAACTTTTGATACAAACCCTATTCTATATATACCATTTGGTAAGCCTTTGTTTGTATATTCACTAAAATCTTTAAAATATTCTATATCTGTATTCATTAATACTCTTTCAATACTACCTATACTTCTTTTATCTTCAGCCTTTTCTTTTATAGGTTCAATACTGTACCATTTGTCTCCTATTTTTCTTTCAAGAATATATCCCCTTGTATCTGCATTACTACCATATACCTCATCTTTAGTATTATATTTTAGTATAATACCATTTCTTGATATACTATCTTGTTTTATTTCAAGTTTTGTATTTGGTATTGTTTTTCTATCATCATCATTATTAACTAATATTAAATTATATCCCTTATTCCTTAATTCTTTTGAATCTTGTCCTATTTCTTTAATAATATAATCCTTTTTTTCTTTTATTTCTTTCCTATATCCTAATTTATATCCAAAAATTACTAGTACTAATATAATTACAAACACCATTATTAGTATAATTGTTTTTTTAATATTATTCATAATTTAATCCTTTTTATTTTATCTCAAATTCTTTCATTATATAGTATTCTTTAAAATTAAATCTTCCCATAAATCTTATTCTATAAAGCCCCTTTGGCAAACCTTTTTTTGTGTATTCACTAAAATTTTTATATATTTGATATTCTCTTCCTTTTTTAAATCTAAAAAGACTTTCTCCATAATATGATTTAGTTTCATTTGTTTCTTTTTCTATAGGTTCTACTTTATACCACTTTTCTTCTATTTTCTTTTCTAAAATATAATAATTATAGTTTAGTTCAAAAGTCAATCCATGATCATAATTGTTATTATTAATAACATTATTTAATATTATACTTTTATTTGAAATACTGTCCTTTTCTATTTCTAATTTTACATCTGGCATCAATAATCTTTTTTCTTCATTTTCTTTTTCATCTTTTAATATTAAATTATATCCTTTTCTTCTTAATTCTTCACTACTTTCTTTTATATCATTATTTTTTATTATATATTCTTTTTCTTTATTTTCTTGTGTTCTTCCATTATTATATCCAAATTTAAAGCAAACAAATATCACAACCACTAAAATTATAATAAAAAATATAATACTTAATATTTTTTTAATCATTTTCATTTAAACCTTTCTATTAGTTAAATTTCAAATTCAACCATGATATATCTTTTATTTGAATAATCTGCATTTGACTCAAATACTAATCTGTATTTTCCTTTATCAAATTTTATTTTTTTATTTAATTTAGATATATCAAATTCTTCTTCATATTCTTTCCCTATTTCTATATCTATATTTTCTCCATCATATATAGCTTGCTTTAACATCTTTGTTATATATCCAATTTCAAACCACTTACCTTGTATTTCTTTTTCTACTACAAAACTCCTTAACATGTATTTATTAGAATTATCTTCCTTTTTGTCATATGTAGTGTATGATATCTTTATTCTTTTATTTTTTACATCTAATTCTTTTATTTTCAAAATAGTATTTGGAATAATATTTTTGTAATCTTCTTTTTCTCTTCTTACAAAATCAAAACCATTATTAACATATGTAGTACTATTAATATTTTCTTCTATTAACTGTTTTCTCTCTTGTATTTTTCCAAAATATATTCCAACATAATATGTAAAAATACAAACTATAATTAATATTATTACAATTAATAATATTTTCTTTTTCATCTATTTTTCTCCTTTTATATCACCTTATAATATATAAAAACAGCACAAGAAGGTTTTAGAATTTATTTTAATAATTTCTAATTCTATAAATTCACCTCCTTATGCTGTAAATACTTATTATATAACTTTAATATATATTATTATCTTCTTGGTATCATTCCAACTATTCTACCTGCAAAATCATTAAAGTTTTGTGATTGTAATATAACTTTACCTGGTCCTACAAGTTTAGTTAAGAATAATCCTTCTCCACCTAAAAATATGTTTCCGAAGTCCTTTTACCATTTCTACTGTGTATGTAACTGTTGGTTCAAATCCAACAACATTACCTGTATCTACTTTTAATACTTCTCCATCTGCTAATTCTTTTTCTATTGCATCACCATCTACTTCTAAAAATAGCATTCCATTACCTGTAGCTTTTTGAAGTATTAGTCCTTCTCCTCCAAAAAATGCTGCTCCTAATTTTTTAGTAAATGTTACTTTTAAGTCAACACTTTGTTCTGCACATAGAAATGAACCTTTTTGTAATATCATTCCTTCATCATGTTTATCTAAATCTATAGGTAGTATTGTACCTGGAACTGTAGTTGCAAATGCTATTGTTGCTCCATCTTTTTCTGCATCGTAATTAGTCATAAAAATTGATTCACCTGTAAAGACTCTTCCTAAACTTCTCATTATTCCACCGTCTTGCATTTGTTCTCATTTTTATTCCATCTGTTTGATATGTCATTCCTCCTGTTTGAGTATACATTGATTCTCCATTATTCATAGTTACTTCAACTACTGGAACTGTTTGTCCCAAAATCTTATAATCCATATTTTTCTCCTTAAAATTTATTTACAATTATAATATATCATTATTAATTATATTTTGCTAGATAATTTATTTACTTACTTATTTTTTAAATAGTAATTATACATTGAACTACACATATCTGTTATATCAAGTTCTGGTTCCCAGTTTAATTCTTCTTTTGCCTTAGTTATATCTGCATATATTTCTGCAATATCCCCGTTTCTTCTTCCTACTATTTCTCTTTCTACTTTAAGACCTGTAACTTCTTCAAACTTAGTTATAATTTCAAGTACTGAATATCCTTTGCCCATTCCTAGATTATATACTCCGAATTCCTTCTGTTTCTCTAGATTTCTTAAGTGCCGCTACATGTCCTTTTGCAAGATCAACTACATGTATATAGTCTCTTACTCCTGTTCCATCTATTGTATCATAGTCATTTCCGAATATCTTTACCTTATCCATTTCTCCTGTTGCAACTTTTAGAACAACTGGCATAAGATTATTTGGTATTCCTTTTGGATTTTCTCCTATAAGTCCTGTTTTATGTGCTCCTACTGGATTAAAATATCTTAATATTATTATAGATAAGTTATTATCAGAAACATTTAATCCTTCTAGTATTTGTTCTGCCATAAGTTTTGTTCCGCCATACGGATTTGTAAAAGATCTTTCTGCAGTTTCTTTTGCTGGTATATTATCAGGATTTCCATATACTGTTGCACTTGATGAAAATATAATACTTTTAACATTATATTTTTTCATCATTTCTAATATATTAAGAAGTCCTATTAAATTATTTTGATAATACATTATAGGTTTTTCAACACTTTCACCTACTGCCTTATATGCTGCTAAATGTATTATTTCTCTTATATCATGATTTTCAAAAACATTTTCTAACTTTTCTTTATCACATATATCAAGCTTAATATATTTTAAATTTTCTGCTTTTTCTTTTCCAACTATTTCTTTTATCTTATCAATAACTATACTACTACTATTATATTCATTATCTAGTATAAGTACATGTTCATCTTTTTCTAATAATTCTACTGCTATATGACTTCCTATATATCCGAAGTCCTCCTGTTATTAATACCATTCTTATCTCCTTACAGCTCCTACTTCTTTTTCTAATCCTTTAAGTATTTTATCCATAGTATCTACTATAACTTGTTCTTCTAATGTTTTTTTGCTATCTCTAAATACCATACTTATACTTACTGATTTTTTATGATTATATTCTAATAATCCTTTATCAAATACATATATATCAAATAATTCTATATTTTCTAATATACTTCCTGCTTGTTTTTTAACAATATTTTTTATTCTATCATATTCTAAATCTTTATCTACAACAATTGATAAATCTCTTGTTACTTTAGGATATTTAGTAATAGGATTATATTTCTTATTTTTTGACATATATCTTATTATATCTGTTATATTTATCTCACATATATATGTATCTTCTGTTACATCAAAATTATTTAATATTTGTTTTTTTACTTTTCCAAGTGTTGCAATTTTCTTATTACCTATCATATAGTCTATTGTTTGCCCTGCATGTAATATACTATTATTTTCATCTTTTACTATATTAAACTTGTTTATTCCTATATAGTGTAATATTTTTTCTGCATCTTTTTTAAGTAAGTATATATCTGATTCTTGGTAATTCATCTTACTTCCTGCACTATCAAAATTAATTAATTTTTTATTTGAAGTACGGCATATTGTAAGTATTGTTTCTTCTTTTAGTTCCTTATTATATTCTAGATTTTCTTTTTCTTTAAATACTGCTGCTATTTCATATAATTTTAGATTATCATTTTGCATTCTTTCATTATATGAAACTGTTTTTAATATTGATGGTATATGTGTATTTCTCATTATTTCATAATCTGAACTTAGCTTATTTAATACATATATACTTTCTTTTTCTATTTCTTCTTCTGTTTTTTCTAATTTTAAAAGATCATCTTTTGATATAAATCCGGTATGTGATAATTTGATTATATCCTTCTATTTTTAATATATTTCTTATATCTTTAGTAATTACAGATAAGTCTTTATCATTTCCTTTATATATATTTCCTCTTTCTACTTTTGGAAGAGTTTCATTTAAATTATCATATCCGTAAAATCTTATAACTTCTTCTGCTAAATCTTCTTTTCTTTCTATATCTTCTCTTATATATGGTTTAACTAATATACTAGTTTCTCCATTATATTTTTTAAATCCAAGTTCTGTTAAGATATCTATCATTTTTTCTTCTGATATATTCATTCCTAAAACTTTGTTTATATCATCACTACTGAAATTAATTAAAGTATTTTGTTCATTTTCAAAGTTTTCTTTTACATCTTCTCTTATATAGTCTATAACATTTATCTTACCATTTTCAAAAGAATTATCATCTATTACTCCTAACTTTTTCATAAGTGTAATCATTCTTAAAAATGCAAGTTCTGGTAATCTTGGTGATAATTTTTTTTCAAATCTTGCTGAAGATTCTGTTCTTGCATTATATTTTCTTGAAGTATCTCTTATTTTCTTTCTTTCAAATGT
>CAUULU010000062.1:0-5391 GCA_963546185.1 uncultured Eubacteriales bacterium
CATTAGCAATATTAATTAAAATATTATTACCATTAGTAGTTATAATATTAGTTATTTTAGGAGTAATAATAGTTGTTAAAACTTTAGAAAATGGAAACATAGAAAAATCTGCAAAAGAAGTTATAGATTTTATATGTAAATACTTTAAAGATTTATTTAAGTTTGGAAAATCTTCTAAAAAAGAAGAAAAGAAAGAAGAAGAAAAAATAGTAATAGATGAATCAAAAGTAAAAGAAAATAAGAAAAAAGCTAATAATGGAAATAAGAAACAAAATAACAAGAAAAATAATAAATCTAAAAAAGAAGAAAAATAATTAAAAATTGATTATAAGTAATATAGTCTTGAGAGAATTTTATAAAAAGAAATCCTAATTTTAATAGCTCTCAAGACATATATTATAATTAATTTTAAATTAAAAACAAAAAAATAAAAAAGATTGAATTTTTTGTTGACAAATAGTTATTCATATTGTATTATATATGAGTAGCAGCAAGGGCTATTAGCTCAGTCGGTAGAGCACTTGACTTTTAATCAAGGTGTCCCGCGTTCGAATCGCGGATAGCTCACCAGCTCCAAAAGGAGTTGCTGGCCCATTGGTCAAGGGGTTAAGACATCGCCCTTTCACGGCGGAGACATGGGTTCGAATCCCGTATGGGTCACCATTGCCACTGTAGCTCAGATGGTAGAGCAACTGACTTGTAATCAGTAGGTCATCAGTTCGATTCTGATCAGTGGCTCCAGATGGAGACAGGCATATCTTTATGATATGTCTTTTTTTATTACAATAATTTAGATTGTTAATAATATTAAAATTATAGAAAAAGAAAAAGAAAAAGTAAAAAATCCGAAATTATATTCGGATTTTCTTATTTTGTAATCTTAAAGAATTTAATATAACTGTTAAACTACTAAATACCATAGCAATACTTGCAAACATTGGAGTTATAGAAATACCTAAAGGTTTAAATATACCAATTGCAAGAGGTATCATAAGAGTATTATAGAAAAATGCCCAGAATAGGTTTTCTTTTATTGTAGTTAAAGTATATTTACTTATTTGTATAAGTTTTATTATTCCTTCTAAATTATTGTTTAAAAGTATAACATTTGCAGAATCTATAGCAATATCTGTACCACTTTTAACACTTACACCAATATCTGAGTTTATAAGTGCGATACTATCATTAATTCCATCACCACACATCATAACAACTTGTTTTTCTTCTTTTAAGTTATTAATTATATTTGCTTTATCTTGTGGAAGTACATTTGAAATTATTTTTGATATTCCTATAGTGTTTCCGAACTTTTTCTGCGACAGTATCATTATCACCTGTAAGCATTATAGTTTTTATGTTGTTTTTATTTAATCTTGATATAATATCTTTACTATTATCTCTTAATATATCTTTTACGCCAATAAGACCAATTACATTATTGTCTTTAATTACATATATAATACTATTATTATCATTAGATAATTTTTCTTCATCTATTATATAGTTATTTTCTATATTAATATTATATTTAGATAATATTTTTCTATTTCCAAGTATTATAGCTGAATTTTCTACAATTCCTTTTATTCCATAACCTGGAATATTTTCAAAGTTTTTAACTTTTTTAATTTGTATGTTATTATTTTGTATATATTCAGAAAATGCTGTTGAGATTGGATGTGATGATTGTAATTCTAAACTTCCAGCAAGTGTTATTAGTTCATTATCATTTAAATTACTATAATTATATATTTTAGATATTTTTAATTTACCATATGTTAGAGTACCTGTTTTATCAAATACAACAGTTGTTACTTTAGAAGCTTTTTCTAAAATTTCACTATTTTTTATAACTATACCATTTTTAGCACATATTCCTTCACTTACAATTATAGCAAGAGGGGTTGCAAGTCCTAAACTACATGGACATGCAATTACAAGAATTGTTATAAATGTGAGGATTGAATCATTAAAAGAATATCCTAATAATATATATGCAAAAAATGATAATAATGCGATTATAATTATTATAGGGACAAAATATCCGAGATATTTTGTCTGCAAGTTTAGCTATATGTGGCTTTGTATTTCCGAGCTTCAATTACAAGTCTAACTATTTCAGAAATAGTAGAATCTTTTCCAATTTTTTCAGCTTTGTATTTAATTATACCATCATAATTTAAGCTTCCTGCAATAACTTTTTTACCTAAATCTTTTAAAATAGGGATACTTTCACCTGTTATAAATGATTCATCCAAATGCGCATGTCCGTTCTATAATTTCTCCATCTACAGCAATCTTTTGACCAGGTTTTGCAATTAGAATATCTCCTTTTTTTATTTCATCAAGAGTGATTATAGTTTCTATTCCATTTATTATTATAGTTGCAGTTTCTGGTGTTATTTCTACAAGTTTTTGAATTTCTTTTCTAGTTTTAATTTTGTTTTTTTCATCAATATATCTTCCGAAGTTTTACAAAATATATTATTATTGCGGAAGATTCGAAATATAGGTTCATAACAAGATGGTGATTATTATTAAAAAATATATGATACATATTATATATACTATATATAAGTCCTGTTATAACACCTATTGAAACAAGTGTATCCATATTTGGCATTTTATGTATTAAATTATTATAACCACTTTTTAAAATATCAAATCCATATATTAGAAATGGTATTGTTAGAATAAAGAGTGTGGTTGAATATATTTTTGAACTTTTATGTGGTTCTAATATTTCAGGCAATGGTAAATTTATCATATGTCCCATAGATATATACATTAATATAATTGCAAGAATAGTAAAGATTATAAAGAGTAATTTTTCATTCTTTTTCTTTTTTTCTACATTAAAGTTTTTAAAAAGTCCTAAACTCTTATAACCAGATTTTTCAATATATTTTTCTATTTTAGGTATATCTAAAATCTTTTCATCATATGTAATTGTTGCATTTGCCATTACAAGATTTACCTTTGCATCAAAAATACCATTTTGCTTATTTAAATATTTTTCAATACCATTTGAACATGCACTACAACTCATACCTCCAATTGATAATATTATAGTCTTCATTATAATACCTCCAATATATCATAACCTAGATCTTCTAAGGTTTCTTTTATCATATCAATATCTAAATTTTTGATATCATTTGTTCCTATTTCTACAATTCCAGTATTATAGTTTGCATTTACTGATTCTACATTTTCAACATTTTTTAAAACATTTTCAACTCTGTTTTCGCATCCAGTACATGACATACCAGAAATTTTTATTTCTATTTTATTATTTTTTTTCATTATTATTAATCTCCTTTGTAATTATTAATTATTAAATTTTTTAAAAAGTTCTATAACTTCTTCCATTGATGAAGTATCATTATTTTTCAAATCATTTTCTATACATGAATGTATATGTTTTTCTAATATATGATTTGATAAGCTTTTTACTGAATTTTTTATTGCAGATAATTGTATTAAAATATCATTACAATATTTATCATCACATATCATATTATTAATTCCGATTTAATTGCCCTATAATCCTATTTATTCTATTAGTTATAGTTTTCTTTTCTTCATCTGTTCTAATAGTTTTCCTATTATTAGTAGAAGAGATAGGATTATGTATGCAATGTGATTTGTTATTTTTAATATTTTGTGTATCCATATTTCTCCTTTCTATATAATTAATATAACCTATTATATACCTATAGGGGTATATTGTAAATAGAAAAGTATACATATTCATATTTAAATTGTATATAATTATGAATATGTACTCAATATATGTTAAAATATTTTGTGTTAAGATATAGTTGACTAATATATAAGAATCCGGTATAATAAAAATAAGAATACTTGAATGCCGAGGAAATTATGGGGATGCTGATTAATTCAGCTCCAGCATGCTGAGACATGTGGGATCGCATAACGGAGAGGTATTCTTTTTTTTATATATTTAAATCATAATATTCTTTAAAAGTACCATTTTTAGGAACTAGTTTAATACCATAACCAATTAGTTTATTATTTTTTCTAAAGAAATGTTTTTGTAATTGTAGTGTATAATATTTTGTATTGTTAGTATTGTATTTTAAAGATTGATGAAAAGAACTAGCACAAATATCAGCTAATTGTAATAATTGCAATGATTTATTTGGAAGTATTTTAATTCTTCCTATTTGATTTAGTATTATATTTTGGCATTCTTGAGAAAGCCCTTCAATTATTGCTTTATACGACAACCCTTTTCGGCTACTAATATTAAAATTTTTAATTTTGGATTTATTGATATATATTGAAATTCTTTCAAGAAGATAATTTAAATATTTAAAATAAATTTCTTTTGATTTTAAATAAGTTATAGAGGTTGTATCAACTATAAGATGAATTATTGTAAAATTTTCGGTAATAATTTCATCTATTATAAATTTTTTGTTAGGGAATCCTTTTATTTGATTCCAGTGTAATTGAGATTTTTTTATTTCTAGCATTTCTTTTATTTTATAAATTTTTTTTTGTATGATACTATCATTAATATTATCTACAATTACAGCAGTTATTATAAAATATTTGCTTCCTCTATCAATTCCTTCGTCTCCACTTTCATCTATATATACATTATAATATTTTTCGTTTTTATTTATTGTAAATTTTGATTTGTTTTGTTCCATATAAAATACCTTTCTTGGTATACAATAGCAAAGAATTTCGAAAAAAGCAAATAATTTTTTTTAATGAAATATATAGTAAAAAGTATATATTTTTAAGTTATAGCTAAAGAAGATTAAAATTGTTGTTAAATTTAAAAATTGTATATGATATAATTTAAATATAATAAGTTTATATAAAGGAGGAAGGTATGAATAAGTTTTTAAAAGGATTAATAACATTACTTATTATATTTGTTATAGCAGAAGGGGCAATAATTGGATATGATATATATCAAAAACATATTAATAATAAGAAAGAAGAGAATTCTAATTCTAAAGTAGAAAAAAATATAGATAAAGATAAAGAAAAGGATAAAGAATTAGATAATAAGAAAAAAGAAAAAAAGAATAAGGATGAAGAAGAATATGATAAGATAATATCATCTAGAAGAAAAATAGAAAATTTACCAGCAGATTATAATATAACAGAGGCATTAAAAGATAAAAGTGTTTTAGTAAATAGTGGTAAGATATATAATTATAAGGAACTTGAAAAGTTTATAACAGCTTTTAATAATAAGAAAAAATATAGTATAAGAGTGGTAAATTATACTAAAGAAGGAAAAGCCCTTATAGCAGACCTATACACAAATGGAAATAGTAAAATAGAAGGATATTTCGATAATAAGAGAGATATTAGATATTCAAGTTATGAAAATAATAAGATTGT
>CAUULU010000063.1:0-5341 GCA_963546185.1 uncultured Eubacteriales bacterium
GGTTCTAGTGATATATATAATATGCTTATAACTCAAGATTCTGAATTTAAAAAATTATTTAAGATAAAAGCAGAATATGAAGAAGAAGCAGAAATGAATAAGGAAAATGTTAAGAAATTATGTGTGTTTATTTCAAGTTATATAAGAGATGAAGGACTTTTACCAATAGATAAAAAAGCAGTAGAACAGATTATAGAATATGCTTCTAAATTATCTGGGGTACAAGAAAAAATATCTACAGATTTTGCTGAGATAGGAAGAGTATTATCTGAAGCAAATGTTTGGGCATTAAGAGAAAAACAAGAAAATATCACAGAAAAAGATGTTAGAAAAGTATTTATAGAAAGAAAAGATAGAATTAAAAAATACGACAAAAAACAAGCAGAATTAATAGAAAAAGAAATAATATTAATAGATACAGAAGGAAAAGCAGTAGGTGAGATTAATGGACTTAGTATTACATCATTTGGTGAAATAAGCTTTCGGAAAGCCTGTTAAAATAACAGCAAATACATATTTAGGAGCAAAAGGTGTTGTAAATATAGAAAAAGAAGTTCAAATGTCAGGAAATATCCATTCAAAAGGTATAGGGATTATAACAGGATATTTAGGAGAAAAATATGCACAAGATTTTCCACTTACAATGACAGCAAGTATAGTTTTTGAACAATTATATGGAGGAATAGACGGAGATAGTGCATCATCAACAGAAATATATGCAATTCTTTCAAGTCTTTCAGAAATAGGAATAAACCAATCAATAGCAGTAACAGGATCTGTTAATCAAAAAGGTAAGATACAACCAATAGGTGGAGTAAATGAAAAGATTGTAGGATTTTACGAAGTATGTAAGAGAAGAGGATTTAATGGTCAGCACCGGATGTATAATACCAGTACAAAATATAAGGAATCTGCATCTTCCAGATGAAATAATAGAAAGTGTTAAGAAAAAAGAATTTCATATATATGCAGTAAATACTATTGATGAGGGAATTGAAATATTAACAGATATACCAGCAGGGAAGAAACAACAAGATGGTACATATCCAAAAGGAACTATAAATTATTTGGTAATGCAAAAACTTAAGAAATATTATGAAAAAGCAAAGATGAATTTAGCTTTTAATACATCTAATAATAAAGTTCAAGAAAAAAATAAATAGAAGAAATAGAGGTATTATATGAATTATAGTATTTTAGAAGAAGAAAAGAGAAATATATCAAAACTACTAAATATTGATTATTTAAAAAAAGTAAATTTTGTTATAGACAGTTTAGATAATAATATATTAGAAGTAGAAGAAAATATAGAAAATGCAAATATATATAGAAATATAGCAGAATATACTAGAATATACATGTATTCTGCTATGGGGATTTTAAAAAATTCATTAAACATATATGAAGAAAATTTAAAAAATGTAAAAGAATATGGTGATAAGATTGAATTTAAAAAAGAAAAAAATAAATTATATATTTTAAGTAATATATATAGGTTAAAAGAATTATTTGCAAAATCAAAAGGCCGGAAAATTAACATTAAATAATATAATAATAGGTGTTAATAATAAGGAAATATTAGTAGAAAAACTTAAAAAAGATATATTAGAACAAAAAAATGAATATAAGATTTCAGAATATGTAATAATAGAAATGGAAAAAGATGAAGATACTATAACATATAATACAACAGAAGAATTTAAAGATGTATATACAGAAATAGTATTACCTAATACAATTATTTCATTTGATCCATTCCTATTAGAAAAAACAATAGAAAATGCTTTAAGTAAGCAAGATAGTAATATATATAGGGAAATTGAAGAAAATATAATAAATATTGAATATGATTATAATAGTAAAATATTAGAAAATTTAGAAACTATAAGGGTTAATATATCAAGTGAAAAATCTATACATGAATATTTAAGAGAACATGCAATTTCAAATGATAAGAATGAAATAACAATATTTGATGAAAAAGATAAACAAGAACACTTATTAAATAATAGTATAGATATAGGTATATATTTAAGAAAATATGTAAAAACATTAGCAGAAATGTTAGAAATAAAAGAGGCTATAAATCAAACAGAAACATTAAAAATAAAATTAGAATCAGAATATAATTATAGTCGGGGAAGATGAAATAAATGATGCTAAGAAAAGAATAATAGAACTTAATTTAAAATATGATGAACAAAAAAAACAAAAAGAATTTATTTATCAAGAATTAACAAAATTAAAAGAAGAATATAATAAAAAGTTTTTAAATATATTAGAATATATAAAATATATAAAGCTAGAAGAAAAAAGATATATAGAAGCTGGGATAGATGAAACAGAAAAAGTTAAATTATTTGAGCTTGAAAAAATATTAAGAACAAATAAGAATAAATCTGATAAAATGGTAGAAGATATATTAGATCTAATAAAAAAACAACAAAAATATGCAAAAATAGGAGCAGAAACTAATTCTAAATATTCATCATTAATAGATGGATTTAAAATAAAACAAGAAGCAGAAAAATTAAAAAAGATTTTAACAGATATGTATTCAGAATTTAAAGAATATTATTTTAATAAGCTTAATAAAAAAATACCAAATTTAGAATATGAAAGAAAATTGTCAAAATTATTAGAAATAGGAGAAAAAGTAGAAGTATTTTTAAATTATATATATAATCCTAAAAATGCTAAACAAAGAACAGATTTAAACAGATTTGATGAATTAATACTTATAGAAGAAAATGAAATAAAAAGAAGAATAACAAAAGAAGTAGATGGAATAATTGCAAATGCCAACCTTATTATAATCGATGAGGAAATAGATACGATAGAAACAAAGAAAGTTTTTGAAAAACTATTTGATATCATAATTGGAAAGAGAAAGAAAGATAAAGAAAGAATTATTAAGTTAGAAGAACTTGCAGAAGAAGTAGATGCTAAATTAAGACAATCATATACTATAAATAGAAATTATAAGATACATGATGTACTTGCAAAAATAATGATATTTAAATCAGAAAATATAGGTGATGAGCTAGTTAAAGATTTAGTTGATAAAATAACTATAATAGAAAAAGCAATTGCGAAAAATTTTGTTATTTCAGAAGAAACTGTACTAAAGAAAATAGAAGAATTAAAAATGTTAAAACTTCCAGTTGTAATTGATAAAGATTCAGAAAATGATATAGAATATGAACTTGCTCTTATTCGTCATAAATATGAATATGATAATATATATGATGAAGAAGAAGTAAAATATGTTGATACAACTGCAAATGAAATTAAGCAAATAATAGAATATATTAAATTAAGTATATAGAATAGATAAGTTTAATATAGGTTAAGGAGAAAAAATGCGAGATATTGTACAATTAGATGAGCTAACAATAAATCAAATAGCAGCAGGAGAGGTTATAGAAAGACCATCATCTGTAGTTAAAGAATTAGTAGAAAATTCTATAGACGCAGGTAGTAAAAATATAACTGTTGAAGTTGTAAAAGGTGGTATTGAAAGTATAACTATAATAGATGATGGACATGGAATAAAAAAAGATGATGTTGAAATAGCTTTTGAAAGACATGCAACAAGTAAAATAAGATCTGCAAAAGATATAGAAAGTATAAGAACAATGGGGTTTAGAGGTGAAGCTTTAGCATCTGTAGCTGCAATAGCAAGAGTTACAATGATAACTAAAACAGATGAAGATGAACTTCGGAACAAAGATTGTAATAGAAGCTGGAAATATTATATCTAAAGAAGATATAGCAACAAATACAGGAACAACAATAATTGTAACAAACCTATTTTTCAATACACCAGTAAGATATAAGTTCTTAAAAAAAGACTATACAGAAGTAGGATATATTGATGAAGCTTTAAGATATTTAGCATTAGTAAATAAGGAAATATCATTTAGACTTACAAATAATGGAAAAGTATTATTTAGTACAAATGGTAGTGGTGAATTTAAAAATGTTATATATTCACTATATGATAGAGAAGTTGCAGAAAACATTATAGAAGTAGAAAGTACTTTTGATGATATTAGAGTATATGGGGTTATAGGTAAACCACAAATATCAAGATCAAATAGAAGAAATCAAATATTTTTTGTAAATAAGAGATATATAACAGATAAGGTGTTTTTAAGTGCAGTAGAAAAAGCATATAAGGGATTAATACCACTTGGAAGATTCGGATTTTGTATATTAAATATAGAAATGAATCCAGCATATGTTGATGTTAATGTACATCCAGCAAAATTAGAAGTACGTTTTTCAAATGAAGGACAAATTTTTAAAGCAATATATGAAACAGTAAAACAAGGGCTTACAAAAGAGGATTTAGTAAGAAATGCTATAAGATATGAACATGAAGGAAAAGGGTTTAAATTAGAAGAAACTAAAACATCATTTGAATATTTAAAACCAACATTTAATAAATTAAAATTAAATGACAAAAAACAAGAACAAACAGAATTGAATTTTAATAGTAATAATAACAATAATAATGATTCTAACTCTAATTATGATATAACTGAAAATGATAATCAAAATATTATAAATTCTAGCAATAATGAGAATATTAGTAATGACAGTAATAATAGTATAAAAAATGATAGACCTGCTAAAAGTAAGATAGATGAAATTATAGAAGCATATAGACAAAAATATGGTATAGATAAAAATGATGATAGAATAAATAAGCAATCAATGGAAGAAAAGGTTGATAATTTAAAGATTGAAGAAACAGAAGACTTATTTGGAAATGTTATAGAAGAGCAGGAAGTAGAAGAAACAAAAAAAACAAATTCACAAAATACTGTAACAATAAGAACATTGGCATCATTAAATAATATGAATAATAATGTTAATGATGAAGAAATAATAGAAGAAAATAAAAATAATATAGAAATATCTGGTGAGAATAATAATCAAAATAATGATAAAACAATATATGTAGAAACTATTAATTCAGCAATAGATACAAATATTGAAAAAGAAGAACAATCTGATGAAGATACTTCAAAAACAGGAGAAGTATATAATATAGAAAATATTATAGAAGAAAAAGTTTCAGGAATATCACAAAATACAGATGTTATAGATGTATCAGAAATTAATAAAAAACTTGCAGAAGAAAATGAACTTAAATTTGATGAAATGTATCAAAAAGCATTTGGAACAGAAATATCAGAAAAAAGAAAAGAAAGATTAAAGAATGAAGAGAAGATAGATGGAATATCAACTTTAAAACCAGCTAAAAATGAAACTGTTTTTAGAAATTCAGGAGTACAGTATAAGGTTATAGGTACAGTATTTAGAACATATA
>CAUULU010000064.1:0-5241 GCA_963546185.1 uncultured Eubacteriales bacterium
ATTTCATATCTTTCTTTATCTTCTTTAGTCATATCTTTTCTCCTTGCTATAATTTTATTTCAAACATTATAGCATATATGTCAAGATACTATTTCTTATAATTATATTATATATCAAAAATCACTCTATTATAATATTTAGAGTGATTTTATTATATTTTATTATTATTTTTTATACATTACTTTAATTTATATTAAACTAAATTATCCAGCGCTTCTATTCTTTCTTCTATAGTTGGATGTGAATCAAAAAGACCTGCTCTTTTTTTCTTCCTATTTTCTAAATCTGTTTCTTCTATAAATAGTGATGAAACAATTTTTGATGATTCTTCCATTGGTGTATTATCACCTGATATTTTAAGAAGTGCACTTTTAAGTCCATTTGGATTTCTAGTAATTTGAACTGCTCCAGCATCTGCCATAAACTCTCTTTTTCTAGATATTGCCATTTGTATTATTGTTCCTATAATCGGTAATAATATGTAATATGCTAAAAGTACTAACATATATATTAACCCTGCATTATTATTTTCATTATCTCTATCTCTTCTAACTCCAAATCTTAATACCATTTCTAATAATAAGCTTATAATACCTATCATTCCTACTACTACTGCAGAAAGTCTAATATCATAGTTTACTATATGTGAAAGCTCATGTGCCATTACACCTTCTATTTCAGTTCTATTTAATTTTTCTATTATACCTGTTGTAAGACATATTACACCATTTTTAGGTGAAAGCCCTGTAGCAAAAGCATTCATCTGCTCACTTTGCATTATGTATAAGTCTGGTACTTTTTCTATCTCTACCATTTTGCATAGATTATCAAGTATATCCATCATTTCTTTTTCTTTTGGATTGCTTGGATCTGCTTTTCTTGCACCTACAGATGCTATTACTGTTATATGTGACATTGAATATGTAATATATGTCATAACTATAGTTACAATTAAGGATACAACAGTAAATGTTGTACCCATTTCATAATAATTTGATATTCCATAAAGGATTAAAAATCCTACTATTCCAAATAATATAACAATAATCATTGAATTTCTTCTATTTTTCTTTATTTGTTCATAGTCTAAATATTTTTGCATATATTAAAACTCAACTTTCACTGCTTTTCTTTCTTCTTCTGATTCTACTTTTAAGAATTCTTTTCTCATAAATCCAAACATTCCTGCAATTATATTTGATGGGAATACTTCTGTTTGAACATTGTATGTTCCTACAACTCTATTATAGTATTCTCTTTGATATGCTATCTTGTCTTCTGTGTTTGTAAGTTCTGTCATTAAAGAACCCATTGTTTGGTCTGCTTTTAATTCTGGATATGCTTCTACTTGTACTCTAAATGAGCTCATAGCTTTATCGAATTCTTTTGTTGCTTCTATTTTTTGTTCTGTAGTTGTTGCATTCATATATCCTGAACGAGCTTTTGCTATATTTGAAAAAACTTCTGATTCATGGCTCATATATTTTTTAGCTACTTCAACTAAATTTGGTATTAAATCATATCTTCTTTTTAGTATAACATCTAAATCTGCAAATGCTGTATCTGCTTTAACAGACATAACTTTTAATCCGTTATATACTCCTATAACATAAAGTGCTAGTAATATTACTACACCTAAAATAATTAAAAATGGTATCATTTTCCTTCTCCTTTTTATTGTCTACTTTCTTATATCTTTAGTACCCTTCCGAACTTAATCTATTTTTCATTTTCCTTCTTACTAACCTACTGCAAATATTTTTCTTATGTATCCAATAACTTTTGTATTTCATATAATCTTTAATTAAATATAATTATATACCTAAATACTACTATTTAAAAAATGTTTTTGCAATGCTTTTTCATAATTTTTATTAATATTTAATATAATTCTTTTAATTTTTTTACATCTCTTTAATATATTCTAATATATATTCATTTATCTTAGCTGGATTTCCTTTTCCTTTAGTTTCTTTCATACATTGTCCTACTAAGAATCCGAAGTGCTCTATCTTTTCCATTCTTATAGTCTTCTATTGATGTACTATTATTTTCTAATACTTTTTTAACAATATCTTTTATAATATTATCATCACTTATTTGTTCAAGACCTTTTTCTGTTATAATTTCTTTTGCTGTTTTGCTTGTTTTAAGCATTTCAATTATAACTATTTTTGCTGTTTTAGAGTTTAAAACATTTTCTTTTAAAAGTGCTATAAACTGTGAATATCTTTCTTCATCAATATTTAAATCTTTTGGTGATATCACTTCATCATTTACATATGATGCTATTTCTGTCATCATATAGTTTGCTATTAATTTTGGTTCTGCTATTTTTTCTAATGTTTTTTCAAAAAGTTCTATATACTTATTGTCTGAAAGTATAAATAATATTTGTTTATCAGACAGTTTAAGTTCTTCTATATATCTTTTCTTTTTATCTGATAATAATTCTGGTAATGTTTTTTCTATATTATTAATTAATTCTTCTGAAACATTAATCATAGATAAATCAGATTCTGGAAAATACCTATAATCTTGTGCATTTTCCTTTGTTCTCATAAGATAAGTTTTTCCTTCTACATCATCCCATCTTAGTGTTGATTGTATTATAGGTGTTCCTTTTTCTGCCATTTCTATTTGTCTTGACACTTCATATTCCAACGCTCTTTCTATAGACTTAAATGAATTCATATTTTTTATTTCTGCTCTTTGTCCGAAGTGTATCAGTATTACTTACAGATATATTAACATCTGCTCTAAATCCACCTTCTTCCATCTTACATTCTGCTATTTCTAGATATATAAGTAGTTTTCTAAGTGTTTCTAAATATGTAAGCGCTTCTTTTATACTATGAATATCTGGCTTTGATACTATTTCTACAAGAGGAATTCCTCCACGGTTAAAGTCTATAAGTGTTCCTCTTCCAAAATTATCATAATTTAATTTTGCAGTATCTTCTTCCATATGTATTCTTTCAATTCTTATTTCTCTTGTTTTACCATCTTCCATTTCTATTTCAAGTACACCATTTTCTGCTATTGGTTTATCTGCTTGTGATATTTGGTATCCTTTTGATAAGTCTGGATAGAAATAATTTTTTCTATCGAACTTTGTTTCCTTTGCTATAGTTGATTTTGTAGCTAGTCCAAGTTTTATAGCTTTTTTTAATACTTCTTCATTAAAATATGGAAGTGCACCTGGAAGTCCCATACATGTAGGACATATATTAGTATTTGCATTTTCTTTTATATTGTTTTCACACTTACAATATGCTTTTGTTTTTGTATTAAGCTCTGCATGAACTTCTATACCTATTGTTATCTTATAATCTTTTTCCATATATTATTTCCTTTTATTTTTTATTCTCTTCTTTTGGTAATTCCCATGATATATAATCACAACCATTTTTAGGATTATTTTCACATATATAGTATGGTTTTCTTTTTCCTTTTCTTTTTTCAATTCTACCACCACATTTAGGACATACTGCTTTTGTATAATTTACTATTCTCATTGTATTTTTACATTCTGGATATCCGTGAACATGCTAGAAATCTTCCAAATCTTCCTATTTTGTATACCATCTTTCTACCACATTTATCACAATCTATATCACTTTCTTCATCTTTTATCTCGATTTTTTCTTCTAAGTCTGTTGCTTTTCCTAAATTTTCTTCAAATGTCTTATAGAAATTAGTTATAATCTTTTTCCATTTTTCTTTTCCTTCTTCTACTATGTCAAATTCTTCTTCTATATTTGCTGTAAATTTAACATTAAATATATTTTCAAAATATTTAAGTAGTAAGTCAGTTACTATTTCTCCAAGTTCTGTTGGAACTATAGCTTTCTTTTCTTTTTTTACATATCTTCTTTCTATTATTGTATTTATAGTTGGAGAATATGTACTTGGCCTTCCTATTCCATTTGCTTCTAATACTTTAACAAGACTTGCTTCTGTATATCTTGCTGGTGGTTCTGTAAATGATTGCTTCTTATTTTGTTTCTTTTCTTTGAAAATATCTTTTTCATGTATATCTGGAAGTTCTACTAATTCTTGAATTTCTTCTATATCATTTTTAGAATTAATTCCTTCATTTTCTTCTTCTTTTTCTGCTTTAGAATATTTATCTAAATCATATATTTTTAAAAATCCTAAAAATTTAATTTTTGAACCATTTGTTCTAAATTCATAATTATTATTATCAAACTTTACAGTCATTGTATCATATACTGCTGGTTTCATCTGACTTGCAAGTGTTCTTTTATATATCATTGAATATAGTGCATATTGTTCTTTAGTTAAATATTCTTTTATACTTTCTGGTGTTATATCTGGATATGATGGTCTTATACCTTCATGTCCATCTTGTGCATTTTTTGATGTTTTAAAATATCTTTCTTCATAATATTCTTCACCAAATTTTGTTATAATCTCTTTTTTTATAATCTTTCTTGCTTCTTCTGAAATTCTAGTTGAGTCTGTTCTCATATATGTTATAAGTCCGGTATTACCTTTTCCTGGTATTTTAACCCCTTCATATAATCCTTGTGCTATTTGCATTGTTTTTTTAATATTATAGTTTAAACTTCTTGCTGCTGCTTGTTGTAATGTACTTGTTGTAAATACTGGTGTTGGATTTTTCTTTCTTTCAGATCTTATAACATCTTTAACAATATATTCCTTATTTAATTTTTCTAATATTTCATTTAATTGTTTTTCATTAGAAATCTTAACCTTTTTCCCATCTTTACCAAAAAATTGTGCTGTTACTTTTTGTTTATCTTTTTCAAGTATTACTTCTAAAGTCCAATATTCTTCAGGTACAAAATTTCTTATTTCTCTTTCTTTTTCAACTATAAGTCTTAAAGCAACTGTTTGTACTCTTCCTGCAGAAAGTCCACTTTTTACCTTTTTCCAAAGTATTGGACTTATCTTATATCCAACTATTCTATCTAAAACTCTTCTTGCTTGTTGTGCATCAACAGTATTTAAATTAATTTTTCTTGGTTTTTCCATAGATTTTTTTACTGTCTCTTTTGTTATTTCATTAAAAGTAACCCTACATTCCTTATTTTCATCAATTCCGAAGTAGTTTAGATAAATGCCATGCTATAGCTTCTCCTTCTCTATCAGGGTCTGTTGCAAGATATATTTCATCAGAAGCTAATGCTTCTTTTTTTAATTCTTTAATTAAATCCCCTTTTCCTCTTACATTAATATATTCTGGTTCAAAAT
>CAUULU010000065.1:0-5208 GCA_963546185.1 uncultured Eubacteriales bacterium
TCCATATTCCTTTCTTTTCTTCTTTTGCCTTATTTTGAATAATTTCAAATGTTTTATAATATTTAACATCTGGTGCTACTTTTAGTACTTTTGCATAACCTTCTTCTAATAATTCCTGATTATACATAGTCCCATCTTCTAGATATACATATGATAATAATCTACCGATATCTATCTGTACCTGATACATCTTTTTGTACATATACATTTTTATCTTGTAATCTTGATTTTGTATAATCTGATGCTATTTTTCCTTCTTTTGTATTTTTTTCCTTATTTGGATGAACAGATTCTGGTGTATCTACACCTACAAGTCTTACTGTATATTTTTCATTATTTAAAGTAACTTTTATTGTATCACCATCTACAACAGAAAATACATTTACTAAAACTTTTTTCCCACTATCATAATCTTGTTTAGTAGTTCCTATTTCATTATTATCTATCGTATTTTGTTCTACTTTATTTTCTTCTATAGTTTTGGGAATTTCTTCTTTTTTCTTATACTCTACTTCGTTTCTAACTTGTTCTATCCTAGTTATCTCAAACTTATTATTTTTAAAATCAATACTAAGCTTATATCCTAATAATATTAATATAATTAATGCTATTATTAGGACTAGTGCTATTATTCCGAAGTACTCTCCAATATTTTTTTATTATATTATATCCTTGTTCAATATCATCTAATTTAATACTATTTTTCCTTTTTGCCATATCTTCCTCTAACTTATCTATAATGTATGTCTAATATGAATATACTTGTATATTACTTATTTTTCCTGGTGCATTAATTATCCTATTTGATTTATTATGTTTTACCATAACACTTACTACTGTTATTTTATCTACAGTTGGATCAAAATTTGATATTTTTTTAACTTCCCCTATATTACCAACTTTAGGTTTTACTACATAGTCATATAATTTATCTCCTACTTTTATTCTTACATATCCAGTAAGTTCATTATCTGTTAATATACTTTCAGTTTTTTGGTATTCACTTGGAACTGGTATATTTATCATAAAAGATACACTTTGTAATGTTCTATTTCCTGTAACATTTCCGTACAGATATTGTAGTATTTGGTGCTAAATTTAGCTCTTCTTTCTTATATTCTAACGTAGAATTATATCCTGGTTCTATAAGCTTATATAGTGCTTGTCTTTCATTTGCAAGTCCTATTGATAATAATCTTTGTTGAAGACCATTTAATTTTGCTGTCTTATTATTTTTTGGCATTGTAACAGATATATCTGCATAGTTTTTATGATCATAATAATATTTTTTAGTCTTATCATCATATTCCCCATCACTTTCAAATCTAATAATCTTTTTCCCTATAATTTTTCTATTACTGTTTTTAGATTCATTAGCATTTAAATATTCTTCTGAATATAATGTATTGTAATATGGGTTTATATTATTACTATTTCCTACTTTTGTATCTTCTGTATTAAATACTTCTTTATCTACAAATGCAAGTGTATCGTCTGTTATATTAAAATCATTATTTGTACTTGTTGCAATAACATAATTATTATAATTAATATTTCTATTTGCTCCGAAGTCCTTCTGCAAATACAACAAAAGAAATTCTTTCTATTATTTTTTCCCAATCTGGTTCTGTAATTCTTGGCATCTTGAATTCTGGATTATCTCCAAATTTTTGTCTATTATAGTTTATTGCTGCCATTATAAGATTATATTGTATATTATTTTTAATAACCTTTCTCTTATGTTCATTAAATGTAGAATCACCTTCTAATACTTTACCACCAAATATTTGTTTGTCTGTCTTATTAGATTCAAAATAATCTGGGAACTTTTTAACTATTGTTTCTGTAGCTTGATCTTCTATAATATCACTTTCCTTTAAGTTAGAAAAATTATCATATACCCATTTTGAAAATCTAACTGCTTTTAAATAATATTTAATCGCATTTATTTGTTGATCTGCATATGCTCTTTTTGAATTATAATCATTAAGTGCTACTAAATATCCTTCATCACCACCATTTGCTCCATTTGCATATGTACTTTTATTTGGTTTTTGTGATTCTGGTATATCATCTGCATAATCATATGTAATATTTCCTAAATTTACTGTATCTACTAATTTTCTTCCTAAATTTTCTTGTGAATTATTTCTAACTATTTGTTCATTTTGTACATTTATAGTTATTTTAGTCCCCGGAACTTTTCTTACCTCATCTATTAATTCATCAATTTGCTTATCTGTTCCTGAATTTGCATCAAGATCTTTAAATTTACTAAGCAAGCTTGCACTTGGTATTACACTTTCACTTCCAACTATCTTTGCAGTTGTATTTTTATCTAAAAGATAACCTGCCTTATTAAATGTCATATTATCTTTTTTACCTGTTATAGCAATATAATTGTCTATTGTATAATTTATAAATATATAGTCTGAACCTGAATTATTCAATCTATATCTACTTGAATATGGTATATAATTTTTTAAAACATGTCTTGTTTTTGTTTTAGCTTTTTCTGCATCTGTTGTATACCTATTACCACCTTCTGGAGTTTCAAAAACTATTGGCTTATATCCATTTGTACCACTAAATTTTTGTGCTGAATTTTGTACTCCTTTTGTTATCTGTGGCCCTGTAGCTGTTTTTGTTTTATCTATACTAACATTTGTAACTTCAGTATTATTTTGATTTACTGTATAATTTTGTGCTTCTGGATCATCTATATGTATAGCATTTCCTTTATTATTATTTTCTGTTACAGGTTCATTTATTGGTGATGTTATATAATAACCATCATATAATGTAAAAACACTCAATGGGAAAAATGTATCTATATATTGTTTTGATACATTTGACATTCCAAGTTTTGTACCTAAAGAGTCTTTAAACACATTTACAGATGCTTCTACTATACTTCTTAGTACATCTGATACTTTTGAAAATTCTTCATTTGCTGTATTAATTTCAAAAGATTTTATTGCATCTTGTGCAGCTCCTAAAACTTTTTTGTCATAATCCAATCGAGCGTTTATAATTTGTATTTGTGTAGATATAACAATAGAAACTACAAAAAATATTGGTAATATTATTAATATATATACAATTGTCATTCCTTGTAGTTTCATATTTTTCCCTTTCTACTAATTTAAAGTTATTAAATATTATTATTATCTTTATTCTTTTTTATCTTGCACCTGTTGCAGTTACTACTGCTGATTCTTGTGCTGTTATTTCACTTACTTCATTATCTTGAGCAAAAACCATGCTTCTGAAGCTTTGTGCTAATGTCTTATTATTATTTTTTACTGTTGTTGAGAATGTATCACCTTTCTTTAAGTTATATGATCCTGTTTCTTCTAATGATTTTGAAATTTGTTCTGTATATACTGAATATTGTACATTTTCTCCTACAACATTACCATTTACCCATTGGCTTTTTTTACCAATATTTGCATCCATTTTCTTAACTTCCATTGCTACATTATATGTATTTCCTGTTGTATTTAATGAACTTAATAGTTTATTATATTGTTCTAATGTTACACTACCTGTTGTTGAAACTTCACTTACAAAGTCTGCAACTGCCTTTTTAGCTATTGTTTGAGCTATATCATTATTTCTTTCTGAAACTGCTAATAATGGGAATATAAATAATAATATCCCTGCAACTATTATTGCTATTATTGTCATTACTGTATCTTGCATAATCTTCTCCTTAAAATTAAATTTCTCTATATATTATTTCTATTTTATCAGTACCTTTTAAACCTTCTACTAAGTTTTCTCCGGTATTCTTCTTCTGTATTTATTCTAACATCTCCAGATGCTTGATATTTAACAACAGTTTCTATAAACTTTGTATTTTCTGGAAGTTTAGAAAACCATCCTCCTTTATTAGGATCTGTATAATCTACTTCTATTCCATTTATCGCTGATTTAAAACCATTTATAAACATTTCAACTCTTTGTTTAGTAAACTCATCTTTTTCTGTTTTTAATCCTGCACCTCTCCATGGAGCTGTAAATAAGTATAATGAATCACCAATTTTCCCAAAAGTATTTTTTACTGCTTTTTCATATTCAGTTAAAGTGCTTGCTGCCTTTGGAGTAAGTCCTGATATTCTTGCAACCTCTCCTTCTAGTCCTAAATCAAATACTTGTTTTAGATTCTTATTTTTATCATATAATTTAACAGTAAAATTTTCCTTATAATATCTATGAAGCATTGGTATTATAGTACTTTTAGTTACAGTCCTATTATCAAACTTCTTAATTGCATCATCAATTTTATCTTCATTATCATCTGCATTTAATCCTAAGTTATGTGTATATTTTGCCATACCTATTGTACTAAATATACTTTCACTTGTGTTTGATAATGTTGTAAAAAGGTACATTGTTAAACTTACTGCTATAATAAATACCATAATTCCAAACAAGATATTCATTGCATCAGATATATTTTGATCCATATAAAATCTCCTATTTATTATAACTATACCTAATTATACCACCAAATCAGTATTTTGCATAGCAATCACACATCAAATTGGTGGCACTATAGATATATTTATTAATTATTATCGATTATTAATTATGGTTTTTGTGTAGAAGAAGATGATGATGATCCTGATCCTGTAACTCTTTCAATTGTTACTTTGTTTATTAAACCTGTTGAATCTACATCTGTTTCAACTTTGTATGTTGATGCTGATAATATAGCTCTTGCTGCTGCATTTACATCATTTGCAGTATATCCATTACTTTCTCCTGATAATTTACCTGCATTTTGTATTCCTTTTAATTCTATTTTAGGTTTTCTTGGGTTTTCTTTATCATCTTCACCATATTTACCTGCATTTATTGCAAGTTTGTTTAATAATTGTTTAACTTGTGAACCTGATTGTCTGCTACCTTCAAAAGATTTGAATTGTGCATTATGAACACTTATTTCTTCTGTAGACATTTGTCCAGCACTTTTTTGAATTTGTTCTTGTGCTTGGTTGTATATAAACATCCCCATACCTATAATTAATATTGATAATAATATAGCTCCTGCTATAATTAATGCTTTTGAAGCATTTTCCATAAATTCCTCCTTTTTTATCAAATATATGATAATTTATTTTTTATTATAACATGTATATTTTATCTATCTAAAAATATTTTTTCAATATTTAAAACATATTTGTTATATTTTGTTATATT
>CAUULU010000066.1:0-4792 GCA_963546185.1 uncultured Eubacteriales bacterium
AAAACATTTGAAATTATTCAAAATAAGGCAAAAGAAGAAAAGAAAGGAATATGGAAATGAGAAAAAGAGGATTTGAAATAGTAAAAGGATATGATGAAAAAGAAATAAATATTCCAAGAAGAAAAACAAAATATTCTGCAGGTTATGATTTTGAAGCTGCAAAAGATGTAACTATTTTACCAGGATATGAAAAACCAACACTTGTTCCAACAGGAATAAAAGCATATATGGAAGATGATGAAGTTTTAAAAATATATAATAGAAGTTCTAATCCATCTAAAAAACATATAATACTTGCAAATGCAGTAGGGATAATAGATAAAGACTATTACGGGAATGAAAATAATGATGGAGAAATATTTTTTGCATTTTTCAATATAGGTAATGAAGAGATAACTATAAGAAAAGGGGATGCAATAGGACAAGGGATATTCCAAAAATATTTATGTGTGGATAATGAAGAAGAAATACTAAATGAAAGAAATGGTGGATTTGGTTCTACAGGAAAATAAGAGGAAATATGAAAGAATTAATTAAAGAAAAAAATGGAATAACCATGATGACTTTGATAGTAACAATTATTGTTATGGTAATTCTTGCAGGAACAGTAAGTACACTTGCAATCATTAATGTTAAAGAAGTAAAACAAAGAACATATAAGGCAGATATGGCAAAAGTACAGAAAGCATTTTATGATTTTTTTGAAGTATCTTTAACTAACTCAGAAAAACAAGATACAAAGGAAAAAGTTGAGGAATATAGGAAAAAAGTTTTAGAATCAAAACTTCGGAATGTATATACCATATACTAGTATAACAATTGCAGGAAATGGTACAACTGAAAACTATATAAGGGTAAGCAAAGAAATCTTAAATGTAATTGATGTAAAATATGATGGAGATTTAGTAACATATATTTCACTTAAAGATTTAAAAATAGTAGGAACTGTTGATGGTAATACTGTATATAATAATAAGCCATTATATATACCAGGAATTGCAGAAGTAGAATAATATAATAAAAGATTAAATTTAATAGAAGACTAAAATTATTATAATTGTAATAGTTTAGTCTTTTTTATTAAAATTGTTATAATATAAAATATCAGTAAATTCCTTTAAATATAAGGTTTTTTGAAACTGTGTACTTCTAATATTGCAAAACATTTACAAAATAGTATTATATTTGTATCAAATAAATTCAATTAATGATTTTAGTAAAAAAATAATATATATTATATGTATAATAAAATTATAGAAAAGGAGAAAAATACAAATGAAAACAAATAAAAAAGGTATAACATTAATAGCATTAGTTATAACAATAATAATACTATTAATATTAGCAGCAGTAGCAATCCAATTAGCATTAGGAGAAAATGGATTAATAGGAAGAGCACAATCAGGACAAGAAAAACAATCAGTAGCAGAAGCTAAGGAAAAATTCCAAACTGCACAAGCAGCAGCATGGGCTGATTATATTGTTTCAGATAAACAAAGTGTTGCTAACAATAAATATGTACAAGCATTAAATACAGCTTTAACATCAGTAACAGATCCAAATATTAAAGGAGTAACAAATGCAGGAACATTCCAAACAACAGGTGGAGTAGGTACATATGCATTAACAGCTTCAACTGTTAAATTACATTTTAATGGACAAGAAAAGCTAACAATAAAAATGGATGTAAATGGTAATGTAACATTTGAATAATAAATATATAATAATTAAGATAATTAATAAAAAGGGAGAATAAATACAAATGAAAACAAATAAAAAAGGTATAACATTAATAGCATTAGTTATAACAATAATAATACTATTAATATTAGCAGCAGTAGCAATCCAATTAGCATTAGGAGAAAATGGATTAATAGGAAGAGCACAATCAGGACAAGAAAAACAATCAACAGCAGAAGCAGCTGAAAAATTTAAAACTGCACAAGTAGCAGCATTTGCTGACTATGTAGTTTCAAAAAAAGATGATACAGCAAAACAATCATATGTAACAGCACTTACAAATGCTTTAGGAGAAATAACAGATCCTAAGATTAAAAATGTTACAACATCAGGAACATTCCAAGCATCAGGAACACCTGGAAGCTTAACATTAACAGGAACAGTAAATATTGCATTTAGTGGAACAGCTAAAAAATCATTAACATTACAAACATCAGGTGATGTAACAATTGCAGACTTATAATATTATTAGTCTAAAATATAATATTGAATAAGATAAGGGCTATAATTTAAAAAATTATAGTCCTTTTTTATAAGAAAGAAAGGATAAAGATGAACTTAGGTAAAAAAGGTATAACCTTACTTGCATTGGTTATAACAATAATAATAATGTTATTATTAGCCGGAGTAGTAATGCAAATGGCATTAGGAGAGAATGGATTATTTGTAAAAGCTACACAATCCAAACAAGAACAAGCAAAATCAGAACTATATGAAACTGCAAAACTTGAATATTTAAGTTTAAAAACAAAAGCAATAGAACAAGGACAACAAGATCCACCAGTAAGTGCAGTACTAGCATCAAATGATTTTTTAACAAAGTATAGTGTAGATGGAAGTAATATAAAGGATAAAAAAGGGGAGATTATAGATACAAGAGATAACTTATTAGATAAGTTAGAAGGAATGAGTTCATCAGATGTACCTATAGAACCATCACCACAAACATATCCAGAACAAACTTATCCAAAAACAATTGATGGTGTAACAATACAAGAACAAGATAAAGATAAACTTATATTAAAGATAAAAATAAAAGAACAAACAAAACTAGCAATAAGACAAAATACATATATACCAGATCCATATAATATAGAAGTAGAATGAGGAAATTGGGGATATAGTACATTTAAACCAGGAAACGATCCTCAAGCTGAACATGAATATCATCCGGGAGAATTTACAATGAAAATAAAAGGGGCAAAATCTTTTTCATTAGAAAATCCAAGAGGTGAATATGATAAATTTGAAGTGACTGTACTTAATTGGGGAAATTTTGAAAATGACCCAGATGAAAAAAATAATATAAGATTACACTGTGTTAAAGATATAAAAATGCCAGAGCCAAATGATGTAACAGTAGAATATAATTTAGCATTACTTTCAAATATTCCGGAGGACTTATTTAAGTATAAGCCTATAAGAAAGAAAATAAGTTTTTTCAATAGTTGTCCCAATATAACAAGTATTCCAGAAGATTTATATAAATATAATACAGGAATGACAGAAATATATAATATATTTAATGACTGTAATAATTTAACAACTGTACCAGAAGGATTATTTAAATATAATAAGAATTTAATTAAAATTAATGCGATGTTTTCAAATAATAAAATATCAAGTATACCAGAAAATCTATTTAAGTATAATACTAAGTTAGAAAGTATTAGATATATATTTTCAAGTTCACCTTATTTAAGAAGTATACCAGAGAACTTATTTAAATATAATAAAGAATTGACAACTATATCAAATTTATTTCAAAGTTCAAATATATCAAGTATACCAGAAAATCTATTTAAATATAATACAAAATTAAAAAATATTAATTCAATATTTCATGCAAATTATTCTATTAAAACAATTTCAGAAAATTTATTTAAGCATAATACAGAAGTGGAAAATTTTGAAGATGTATTTAATGGAGTTAGAAATTTAGAAGCAATTCCAGAAAACTTATTTCAGTACAATAAGAAGGTTATAAGTTTTAAACGCGCATTTGGTCAAAATAATGAAATTAAAACAATTCCAGAAAACTTATTTAAGTATAATACAGAAGCAGAAAATTTTGAATATACATTTGCTATGTGTCGAAAGATAGAAACAATTCCAGAAAATTTATTTAAGTATAATACAAAAGCAAAGAGTTTTATGCAAACTTTTTATAGCTGTGAAAAATTAAATTCAATACCAAATGTATTTCAATATAATACAAATGCAGATAATTTCGTACAAACATTTGCTTTTTGTACTTCTTTAACATATTTAAGCTTACCAGGTAGATGTTATTCATTACAAGAATCACAATATAGGGCAATATTCGCAGAATGTACTAATGCATATAATTATAGCAGTATTCCAGAAGCATGGAAACAATAAAATAAATACAGAGAATATATTTCTCTGTATTTTTATAGTATATAAGGTTACAGTTTTGCAAAGAATGTTGAAAAATTAATAATATATATATATAGTAGAAGTGTATAAAAATAATTAAAGAGGTGAAAATGGAAAGAAGAGAAAAATTACAACTAATATTAATGATATTATTCTTGGTAGTACTTGTAATTACTATTGGTTATATGGTTTTTAATAAGCCAAAGGAAATAGTACATCCAAAAGTTACAATGAAGATAAAGGATAAAGGAGAGATTGTTATAGAATTATATCCAGAAAAAGCACCAAATACTGTAGCAAATTTTATAAACTTGGTAAGTAGTGGATACTATAATGGAAAACTTGTATATGGAAGAGATATAAATACTATACATGTTGGAAGAAAGACAGATAAAACAGAAGAAAAAGTAACACTTAAAAATCTAGGAAAAGATTCAGACGAAAAATATACGATAAAAGGTGAATTTGCAAAAAATGGATTTAATAATGATTTAAAACATTCTAAATATATGGTATCAATGGGAAGAGCAAACTATACACAAATAGCAGCAGGACTTGTAAATGAAAGCTATAATTCAGCAGGAGGATTATTTAATATTGTTATGAAAGAAGATAGTGCATTAGATGGCAAATATGCAGTATTTGGAAAAGT
>CAUULU010000067.1:0-4688 GCA_963546185.1 uncultured Eubacteriales bacterium
TACTATCTGTTATATCATCAAGTGATGGTAATTTTTCTACATTTAATATAACTTTTAGCATGTTTTTAACCTGTGTTTTTGTTGCTTTACCATATCCTGCAACTCCTTGTTTTATCTGAAGTGGTGTATATTCATATACTTCCATTCCTCTTTTTTTAGCTGCAAGTATTAATACTCCCCTTGCTTGTGCAACTTTTATAGCTGTTTTTGTATTAGTATTAAAAAACAGGTCTTCTATTGAAAGAACTTCAGGTTGATATTTTTCTATTATTTCATTAATATCTTCATCTATTTTAACAAGTCTTTCATTAAATTCTGAATGTGGCTGTGTTTTTATTGCATCTGCATATATAAGTTTAAACTTATTTCCTACATATTCAATTACTGATACCCCTACTATTCCATAACCTGGATCTATCCCTAAAATTCTCACAATATTCTCCTGTTTCTATGTATTTTTCTTATTCAAACACTATTCTTATAATCTCTGAATTACTCCATGCCTGTTGAAATGCTCCATTTGCATCATATGGAAATACCGAATTGTTTATTTCTGATATCCCACATATACAAGGCTTTTTCTGAATCATCTTTTCATATGTTTCATATGTTTTTTGTATAAGCTCTTCTTTTTTCTTTTTAGCACTAGCTATTCCAAGCTTTTCTGCTGTACCGAAGTCCATTATAGTATAATCCTAAAAGCCATGGCCATGATATTCCTTGATGATAACTTCCGGTCTCTTTGTTTTTCATCTCCAAAATAGTTTTCAACATATCCTTCTTCACATTTAGCAAGTGTTTTTAAACCATACTTATTAAGTAATTTCTTTTCAACTATTTCTAAAATATTATTTACAATTTCTTCTTTTTGTATAACAGGATATGTTAACGATATTGCAAATAACTGATTTGGTCTTATTTTTTCTGATTTTTCAGTATCTTTAAGTCCTTTTTTTCCATTTTCAAAAATTCTTTCAAAATTTTCTCTAACTATATTCCCAATTTCATTTAAATTTTTAGCAAAATCTTTTTCACTATTTTCAATAGCAAATTCTTCTAATATTTTTATAGCATTATACCACATAGCATTTATCTCTACAGATTTACCACTTCTCGGTGTTACTGGAACTCCTTCTACTTTTGCATCCATCCATGTTAGTTGTACATTTTCATTTCCTGCAGATATTAAAAAATCTTTATCTAGATATATCTGACTATTTTCAATATCTATTCCATCACTATAGCTATAATATATACTTTTTAAAAAATTATATATTATTTCTTTAAAATACTTCTTTTCAAGTTTATCTACATTTTTTAATCTAAAATATTTTGATATTATATTTTTATCATCATTATTTAAATAACTATATGGATTTTTAGTATTTTCTTTAACTATATATTTCATATAATTATATATTACTTCAAAAAATAATAAGCTACTATCTACAGAATTAAATAATGGTTTTAATGTATATTCATCAAAAGTATTTGGTATAAAAGTTATATTTTTTTCTATCCCTAATTTTTTAATATAATCTTTAGATACAAGAGTTTTATCTACAATGTTTTCTATAACTTTTCTAGCATCTTCATATCTTCTAGTTTTTAATAATAATCCTTCAAAAGATATCATAGTATCTCTCATCCAATCTAAAAACCATGGATATCCTGCAATTATATTTTTCAAATTACCTTCTGAGATTATAAACTGGTCTGCAGACATTGTTATATTTCTTTTAAAATTCTCAAGTCTTATAACATTATCTTTCCCTTTTATATATTCTTCTTTTTCAAACTTATATTTAAAATTATTTTCTCGTTCTAGATTATTAATTCTTTGAATTTCCTTATCATATATATTTTTAACATGTTTATCTTCTGACTCTAAACTTGCATATACATATATTTTTTTAGTCACATTTGCTGGAATTTCAACCTCAAACATACCTGGAATATATATATCTTCTATATAATCAAATCCTCTTTCTTTTTCCCTTATATATTCAATATTTTTAAACTGATTATTTTCAAAAATACTATATTTAGAATCAGATACAAAAAGATACATTTCATTAATATTTGTATCATTTCCAAGATATGTATATTTTATCTTTTTACCAAATCTATTTAGCAAAGTATTTTTAGATACTTCTAATTGCTTAAACTTATCAAATTCATTTTTATGATCATTATTAAGTCCATGAAAATTTCTATTATTAACAAGTGGTGTAAGTCTTAAAATAGCACTTCTTAATGATGTTGTTACAGTATATATTATACAAACAGTATTTTTACCTGTTTCCATAAATACTTCTTTTTCTATATATACATTTTCCTCATTTTCTTGCTTATCTTCAGTTTCGATTTTAAATAATGCTTTCGGAAATATATCTTTTTCAAACATTTCCATCTTATTATATCCATCTGAAATATAATCTTTAGACATATTTGTATATATTAGATATTCTTTTTTATCTATTACTACTGATTCATCTATCTTTGATAAAAATACTCTTCTTACACCATTTTTTTTAGTTGGTGCTGTTAAAAGACTATGATATCTTCTTGTATTTGCAAAACAAACAGTAGAAGAGGCAAAGCCTCCTATACCATTTGTTACAATCCATTCCTTATCTAAACATTCTCTTAAACTTAAATTCAACTTATATATCTTCATATTTTTTCCTTTGTATTTTAACTAATTATACTAAAATTATTTATCTTCTTTTTTCCTTCTATTTTCTCTTAAGAAATCTAATTTTGATAATTCTTGCATAAGCTCTTTAGCTTCTTCTTTTTCTTTTTGTCTTCTTGTTTTTCTCTTTGGCTTTTGAACTGGTGCTTCTATTTCTTCAATTTCAAATTTTTCTTTAAATCCTATCTTACTATCATCAGTGTCTTTATATATTTCATTTACACTTTCAACCATTCTATTTTCAAGTTCGCTTATATTAAACTCCATTGTTCTTTGACTTACTTTATTATCAATTATTTGGTTATCTGCCATATTATCTGTTTCTTTAACACTAGATACATTATTTGGATTAATACTTATATCAAAATTACGTTCTTCTATTCTTGTACCATCATCATACATCTTATTTCCAATATTATCTTTTGATATATTTTTTAATAATTGATTTAAACTTGGTGCATTTTCTATTTTTTCTTCTTTTAAACTTTCTCTGAATTCTTCTCTTAGTTTATCTAAACTACGTTTCTTTTCTTTTTCTTCATCTTGAAAATCTTCTTTCTTTTTAAAATAGTCTTTTAAGTTAATACTCATATCATCTTCTATTAGCTTATTTAAACTTATATGTTTAGATACCTTATTTTCAGTATCTTCTATTATTTTGTTTTCTAATCTTTCAACTTCTTTTTCTACATCAATTTCTTTTTCTGTTTTTAGGCTTTCTTCTGTTTTTAAATCATTTCCTAATGTTTTAAAAGGTTCTGTATTTCCTTTTGTTTTTCTATCTAAAAGTGCATGTATACTTATTGTATTAAACTTAGTTTCTTCTTCAGTTATGTTTTCTTTTTTATCTTCTTTTATTATTTCTTCTTTTTTTACATCCTTTTTAGATTTTTTAGTATTATCTATTTTTCTAGTTCTTTTAAAGAAGTTTTCAAATAATTTCTTTTCTTCTGGGCTTTCTTTCTTATCTGCCTCTTTAATAGCATTTATCCTATCATTATATTTTTCTATAAACCTGCTTGTTGTAGATTCACCTTTAACTTTTTGTCTTTCTTTTTGCTCTATATTGTTTATAAGTTCTTCTTTTGTTGATATTTCTTTAAAAATTATATCTTGTATTTCTTTTTCTGTTTTACCTTCTTTTCTAAGTTTTTTAACAAGTTTATCATTTTTCTTTCTTGTATTTTTTTCTGCTTTTTTAAGTTTTCTATCTTTAATATTTTGTATCTTCTTATGTTTTCTTAAAACAGCTTCAAGTGCAAGTGTCATAACTTTCTTATCTTTTAAAGAATAACGAATATCTGATAAAACAATTTGCATTATTGCAAGTGATATCGCATCAGAATCATGTCTTATCTTACCATCAACAATCTTAGAAAAGTCTCTTTGTATAACCTTTGTACCTTGTTTTCTTACAAGTTCTTTATCAACATTTACAAGATCTGTACCTTGTTTATGATACATTCTTATATATTCTGGAACTATATTTCCGATTATCTGCTAAACAATAATCAAATATATTTTCACCTAAATGTTCTGTCATTGCCTTAATATGATCTGATAAATTATATTCATCTGTTTGTCCTGCATCTGTCATTATATTTGCAACATATATCTTTTTAGCATCTGATATTTTAATCTTGTGTGCTATATTTTTAACAATCATATTTGGTATTATTTCTGTATAAAGATTACCTGGAGCTATAACAATAACATCTGCTTCTTCAATTGCTTCTAATACACGTGGTGTTGGACGAGCATTACTTGGTTCTATATATACTCTTTGTATTGGTTCTCTTTTTTCTCTAACAACCTTTGGAATTTCTTCCTTAGTCTTAACTATTGTACCATCTGTAAGCTCAGCACAAATACTAATTGTATCTAATGATACAGGTACTACTTCCCCTGATATATTAAGTACTTCTGTTGATTTTTTTATTGATGTTGAAATATTACCAAATATTTCTTGCATTGCAAGTAAATAAATATC
>CAUULU010000068.1:0-4570 GCA_963546185.1 uncultured Eubacteriales bacterium
ATATAAAATAAAGTTTAGAAGAAGGAGGAATTTATGAAGAGAACATTTCAACCAAAAAAAAGACATAGACAAAAAGTTCATGGATTTTTAAAGAGAATGTCTACATCAAATGGTAGAAGAGTATTAAAATCTAGAAGAAGAAAAGGCAGAAAAGTACTTAGTGCATAATGAATAAAGAAAAAACAATTAAAAAAAATCACCAATTTAGATGGATTATAAAAAAGGGTAAAAAATCAAATAAAAAAACAGTTAGGATTTTTGTTACTCAAAACAAAGAAAATAAGAACAAATTAGGGATTGCAATTAAAAAGGATATTAAAAGTGCAATACTTAGAAATAGAGTAAAAAGAGTAATAAGGGAAATATATAGACTAGAAGAAAACAAATTAAAGAAACAATTTAATATAATAATATGTTTTAATACAGATGTTGTTGATTTTAATGAAATGTACAATGATATAAGAAACGGATTTTATGATTTAAATATGTATAAGAATAAGGAAAACTTATGATAAAAAAGGGAATTATAAAATTAATTAGATTATATCAAAAATATATAAGAGGTTTAAATCCTAAAGATATAGGGTGTAAATTTTATCCAACATGTTCAGACTATACGATTCAAGCAATTGAAAAACATGGTATATTTAAAGGAATGGCTATGGGAGTATGGAGAATATTAAGATGTAATCCATTTTCAAAAGGTGGTTATGATCCAGTGAAGTGAGGAATTAATGGAACAAGTAGCAACAATTATAGGGGCTATGCTGAATGCTATTTATTCTGTAATAGGAAATTTTGGATGGTCAATTATTATATTATCATTAATAATTAAAGTATTAATGTTACCCTTAGAAATAAAAGGGAGAATTACTAATATTAAAACATCTAAGATAGCAGATAAACAAAAGAAAATACAAGAAAAGTATAAAAATAATCAGCAAGCTTTTAATCAGGCGATGATAGACCTTTATAAAGAAGAAGGTATGTCGCCAATGGCACCACTTGGCGGATGTTTGATGGTAATAATTCAGCTTTTAGTAATGATAGGAATAATAGTTGTAGTTATGAGTCCTTTAAAATATATTAAGGGATTATCTTCAGAACAAATAGATGCTAAATATTCACAAATAGTAGAAGCAAGAGTTGCTAAATTAACATCAGAAGGTAAGTCAGAAGAAGAAGCTAAGAAAGAAGCTCAAAAAGATATAAGACAAAAAGAAATGGTTATTATTAAAGAGCTTGGAAATACAGATGATTCTGTAAAAATTAATATGGAATTTTTAGGATTAGATTTAACAAGTATACCTTCAGAAACTATAAAGAGTATAAATGATTTAAAAGATCCTAAGAATATAGGAATTATTTCAATTCCGGTTCTATACATAGTTATGTCATTCATAAGTTTTGGTGTTGCTCAAAAAGATATGGAACATATGAGAGAGCAAACTAAGAACAAGGATGATAAAATTGTTAAAGTAGTAGAATCAAAAGATGGAAATGATAAAAAGTCAGAACAAGATGACGACAAATTTACAGGAGAAGATTTCCAAGATGCAATGATGACAAGCAATAAGATGATGAAATATATATTACCTATAATGATATTTAGTGTATCTATGGTAACATCTCTTGGAATATCTATATATTGGGCATTTAATAGTATGGTAGATATAGGAAAGATATATTTACTTAAAAATATTGTAAATAAAAAATTAGAAAAAGATGCCAAAGGTAAGGTGTAAATATGGAAATATATGAATTTAAAGGTATTAATAAGGATGAGGCAATAAAAAAAGCTGAAAATGAGCTAGGAATAGATCAAGAGGCTTTAATTATTGAGGAAATAGAAACAGAAAATAAACATAAAACAATGTTTAGTATTCTAGATAAAGAAAAATCAACAATAAAAGTTCAAATAAATGAAGAAAAAGTAGAAAAGAATAGATTTAATGTTGAAGATGTTCAAAAAGCAAGAGCTTTAATTTCTAACTTTTTAGATTCATTAGTAAACATATATAAGAATTCAAATTTTAAATATGATATAAGAATTTCAGGTAGAAAACTTTATGTAAATATTAGCTCAGATGAAAATCCAAAATGGATTGGTAGAGAAGGACATACATTAGAGGAATTACAAAGATTTTTAAAAAGTATAATAACTAATTTGAAAAATATTAAAGTATATACAGATATAGCAGGATATAAGGAAATTAGAGAAAGAAAACTTATTAAAAAAGCAGAGTATGGTTTAAATCATGTTATGAAACATGGAACACAATTTGCTTTAGAACCAATGAATTCATATCAAAGAAGAATAATTCATGCATATTTACAAAAAGAAAATGTAAAAACTAAAAGTGAAGGAAAAGAGCCTAATAGGTATATAGTAATAAAACCTAAAAATGGTGAACAATAGTAATTTGGCAAGGCACCTCTAGGTGTCTTGCTAATTTTTGTTATAGTGAGGTAATTATGGAAACAATAGCAGCAATATCAACAGCACCAGGACTTGGTGGAATAGGAATAATAAGAATAACAGGTGATAAGGCATTTGAAATACTTTTAAAAATGTTTAAAAGTACTAAAGTGAAGAAAATTGAAGATATAGTTCCAAATACTATTATATATGGAAAAATATATGATGAAAGTAGAATGGTTGATGAAGTTTTAGTCTCTTTTTTTAAATCACCAAATAGTTATACTAAAGAAGATTTAGTTGAGATAAACACACATGGTGGAAGTATTGTAATGAAAGAAATTTTAAATTTAGTTTTAAAAAAAGGAGCAATGCTAGCAGAGCCAGGTGAATTTACTAAAAGGGCATTTTTAAATGGAAGGATAGATCTTACACAAGTAGAGTCAATTGCTACGATTTTAAATGCTAAAAGTGAAGAAGAGCTTAGAATATCAGGAGAATTATTACAAGGTAAATTGTATAATAAGGTTGTAAATATTAAAGAAAAACTTATGGATATATTAATGCATTTAGAGGTAAATATTGATTATCCTGAATATGATACAGACGAAAAAGAAACAGAAGAAATAGTATCTACAGTGACAGATATATTAAAAGATTTAAAAAGATTTGAAGCAACATTTGATGTTGGAAGTAAGATAAAAGATGGAATAAAAGTTTCTATAATAGGAAGGCCTAATGCAGGAAAATCATCACTTTTAAATAACTTATTAAATAAAGAAAGAGCTATAGTTACAGAAATAGAAGGAACAACAAGAGATAGTATAGAAGAAGATTTAAATATTAATGGAATTAATATTAAGATTATTGATACTGCAGGAATTAGGGAAACTGATGAAAAAGTAGAAAAAATAGGTATAGAAAGAGCTATAACTATTGCAGAAAAAAGTGATCTTATAATAGCAATATTTGATATATCAAAACCTTTTAATGAAAATGATAGGAAAATATTGGATATTATAAGTAAAAAAGAAAGCTTAATATTACTGAATAAATATGATTTAGTAAAAGATATAGAACTTCCAGAAGAGATTAAAAATACTGGAAAAGAATATGTATATACTTCAATGTTAGAAAAGAAAGGTACAGAAGATGTTATAGAATGGATTACTAAGAAAACAGAATCTTTAAAAATAAATAAAAATAATGATATTATAATAATCCATGAAAGACAAAAAAAGGTTATAACAGATGTTATAGAAATGATAGAACAAATATTAAAAGATTTAGAAATAATACCTATAGATATGGTATCAGAAAATATTAGAGATGTTATAAACAAGATTAATGAATTAACAGGAGAAAATGTTAAAGAAGAAGTCTTAAATGAAATCTTTAAAAATTTCTGTTTAGGAAAATAGTAAAGAAAGAAGGACAAAACAATGTATGATGCAGGAGAATATGATGTAGCAGTGATAGGAGCAGGACATGCAGGGATTGAAGCAGCACTTGCAGCAGCAAGATTAGGAGCAAAAACACTAATATTTAGTATAAGTTTAGAATGTATAGCAAATATGCCTTGTAATCCAACAATAGGAGGAACATCTAAAGGACATTTAGTAAAAGAGATAGATGCACTTCGGTGGAGAAATGGGAAAAGCTGCAGATGAATCAGCAATAGCAATAAAAATGCTTAATAGTTCAAAAGGTCCTGCAGTTCAATCTTTAAGAGCACAGATAGATAGAAAAAAATATCAAGAATATATGAAACAAGTTTTAGAAGAAACAGAAAATATATATTTAAAACAAGGTGAAATTGTTGATATATTATTAGATAAAGAAGGAAAAAAGGTAGAATCTGTAATAACAAGTTTAGGAGCTAAATACAATGTAAAAGCATGTATATTAGCTACAGGAACATATTTAAAGGGGAGAATCTATGTAGGAGATAATATAGTAGATTCAGGACCAGATGGGGTTGCAGCATCAAATAAGTTATCAGAAATTGTTAGAAATCTAGGAATAAATACAATTAGATTTAAAACAGGAACACCTGCAAGAGTAAATAAGAGAAGTATTGATTTTTCAGTAATGGAAATACAAGAAAATGATGAAGATATTGAACCTTTCTCTTTTGAAACAGAAAAGCCA
>CAUULU010000069.1:0-4407 GCA_963546185.1 uncultured Eubacteriales bacterium
CTTTTTCTTTATTTTCTCTTATGGCATTAAATTCTAAATCATAAGAAAATTTACCCTCTAAATCATATAAATAGAAATCTTGCCCATAAGCTGCTGTTAAACCTATATATTCTTTCTTCAAATTTTTTAAACTACTTTTATTCTTTAATGTTTGCTTCATATATATTGGAGATATATACAATCTCTCATCTTCTTTTTGTATTCCAAAAATTAAATTTATCTGATGTTTATTCCCTGAAAATCTTTCATCTTCTTTAAAAGAATTCATCTTATATGAATTAAAATTAATTCCATATACAGTTTCATCATAATTATTAAAAATTGAAACTCCTCCACCAATATTCTTTGCTTTATCAACTGATAAATAAGATAGATAAGGAGTAATTTCTATATCCTTATCTAAATCTTTTTCTATAAAGGACTTATGTGCAATAGAGTTAACATTATCTATTGTTAAATAACTATCTTTATACAAGATATTCTTTTTCTCTTTTAAATTAACACCAGATAGATTAACATTTGCATTTAAAAATCCTCTTCCATCATTTTCTACTTCCATTTCTGCAAACACAGAAATAGATAAGACTAAACCTAATATCCCACACTTTTTAATATACATATTTTCCTCCTTTTAGTATGGTTTTACCATACAAATATAATAAAAAAAATTATTTAGTTTTAACCTCTTTTAATAACTTTTCAAACTCTTTCTTGATTTCAACCTCATTTACTGCTGCACTAAATCCTGTTTTAAAAAAATAAAACTTAATTTTTTCTAAATACTCAACTTGTGCATCAGTTAAATTTTGAAAAATATTACTTTCTATTTCAGCTAATTCTTTCATAATTTCAGAATAAATATTATAAAAATATATATCATATGTAACCTCTATTTTATTTTTCTTCATAAATATCTTCTCCTTTTACTCTATAAATTAAAATTAAATTGACTTCTTAAAAAAGTATATAATTTACTATGTTTTATGTCAAGAAAATGAGCGAATAACTCATCAAATGATACTTTTAGGAAATTTCCTTTTTATTAAGATTATATCATTTATTTTATATATCTAACTACTAAAAAACATTTTCTTTAATACTTATCTATAAAAATTTATTTATATGCTATACAAAATAAAAAAATAAATATTTTTTTAATATATTATAATATTTTGATAATTTAATCTTTACAAAATCAAGATTAGTGTATATAATATAAAAGGTAGATTATAATAGAACAAAAAAATTAGGAGGAGTGTTATGAGATTAAAAACAATACTTAAAAGTATTTTTATAGTTCTATGTTTTTCTTTTTTATTCATTAGTTGTGGAGAAAAAAAGGAAGCAGAAGAAGTTGTTAATGATACAGCAGAAAAAATTACTTTTGTAGATTTAGCAGGAAGAGAGGTTACTTTAGATAAACCAGCTGATCGTATTTTCTTAGGATTTTATGAAGAATCTTACTTAGCTGTTGCTAAAGATTTTAGTAAAGTTGTTAGTATTTCAAAAGCAGAATGGGCAGATTTTTTTACAGGACAATATAAGGCTTATGAAGAACAAATGCCTTCTATTAAAGATATGATAGATACAGGTTCTATATATAAAGCTTCTTTTAGTATGGAAACTTTATTAAATTCAAGACCTGAAGTTGCTATTTTAGCCCCATTTCAATATGAAACCTTAGCAGAAAATATCAAAAAGTTAGAAGATTCTGGAATTAAAGTAGTTGTAATAGATTATAATTCACAAACTTTAGAAAAACATATGCAAAGTACAAGAATCTTAGGAATGATAACTGGAAATCAAGAAAGAGCAGAAAAATTAGCTTTAAATTATGAAAAAGCAATAAAAGAAGTAGAAGAAAGAGTTGCAAAAGTTGATCCTAAAAAACGTGTTTATATAGAATTAGGAAATTTAGGACCAAAAGAAATCGGTAATAGTTATGGAGATTATTTATGGGGAAGTTTAGCAAAATCAGCAGGAGGAAATAATATTGCAGAAGGAAAAGTTGAAAGTTATGGACCTTTAGATCCTGAATTTATTTTATCTTCTAATCCTGAAATGATATTATTCGCTGGTTCACGTTGGTCTAATGATGCAGGAGATAGAGTTTTAATAGGATTTAATGTAAATCCAGAAGAAACTTGGGCAAGAATAAAACCATATCTTGAAAGAGCTGGTTGGGATAAACTAGATGCAGTAAAAAATGGACAAGTTTTTGCAGTGGATCATGGTGGATTAAGAAGTATTTATGATTATGTTTATGTTCAATATATTGCTAAATCTTTATACCCTGATTTATTCCAAGATATAGATCCTGTTAAAAATTTAGAAGAATTTTATGGAGAGTATCTTCCAGTTAAACCTAATGGAACATTTATGACACAATATCAAGTAAAATAAAAAGCTAACATTGAAGTAAAATATAAAAGAGAAAGGACTATTACAAATTTATTTAATGTAACAGTCCTTTTTCTCTAAAAGAGGAGGATAGAATGGAACATAAATTAACAGGAGAAGAAATGTATAGGAAGATAAATCAGAAAAGAAGATTAACTTCTTTATTTACATTAATTGCTATTTTAATTGCATTATTATTTGATTTATTTATTGGTTCTTCTGGAATGAGTTTAAAAGATATTATTGTAGTATTGTGGGAAGGTCCTGGTGTAAAAAGTATAGAAACTTCTATTATTTGGAATATAAGATTACCTATGACTTTAATCTGTTTAACAGTTGGAGCTTCTTTAGGACTAGCAGGAACACAAATGCAAACAATTTTAGCAAATCCTTTAGCAAGTCCTTATACATTAGGAGTATCTTCAGCAGCAGGATTCGGGGCAGCTATTGCATTTATTTCAGGTTTTCCTTTTAAAAATATGCCTTGGATAAATGCACCTTTTATGGCATTTATGATGACATTGACAGGAACTATGGCAATTTATTTTTTAGGAAAAGTAAAAGGAATGCGTGCTCAATCTATGGTACTTTTTGGAATTGTAACACATTTCTTTTTCCAAGCACTGTTATCTTTGGTTCAATTTCGTTCTACACCAGAAGTAGCAGGACAAATTGTCTATTGGATGTTTGGTAGTTTATTAAAAGCTACTTGGGTAGGAGTATTTGCAAGTGGTTTTATTTTTATTTTATGTGCTTTATTACTTTCACGTTATGCTTGGAAGTTAACAGCATTGTCTGCAGGAGAAGAAAGAGCAAAAAGCTTAGGAATTGATACAGATAGAGTTAGATTGCATGTATTTTTAATAAGTTCTTTACTTACAGCAGGAGCAGTCGCTTTTGTTGGAACTATTGGCTTCATAGGCTTAGTAGCACCTCATTTTGCAAGATATTTTGCAGGAGAAGATCAAAGATATTTAGCTCCAATGGCTTCTTTATTTGGAGTTCTTCTAATTACATTTGCTTCTATTTTGGCAAAACTTATAATTCCAGGAATAATTATTCCAATTGGAATTGTTACATCTTTAGTAGGAGTTCCATTCTTAGTATTTTTAATTATAAGGAAAGGTGTTTAATATGTTACAGTTAGAAATTAAAAATATTGCAGTCAATTATGGAAAAAAAGAAGTAATAAAAGATGTTAGTTGTGTTTTTAATGGAGGAGATGTAATTTCTCTTATTGGACCTAATGGAACAGGAAAAACAACTATTTTAAAAGCAATTGCAAAATTAATTAGTCATCATGGTGAAATTAAAATTATACAGGATTCAGAAGTAAAAACATTTAGAGAAAGTATTACCTATGTTCCTCAAATGTCAGTCAATATAGTAAATTTAACTGTTTTTGAAATGGTACTTTTAGGAAGAGTTAAAGATTTAACATGGAAAGTAGAAAAAGTACATTTAGATGCAGTTGCTCAAATTTTAGAAGAATTGCATTTAACTCCTTTGAGTTACACTAAGTTTTCTAGTTTAAGTGGAGGACAAAAGCAAATGGTTATTATGGCACAAGCTCTAGTATCTGCTCCAAAAGTATTGCTTTTAGATGAACCAACAAGTGCTTTAGATTTAAAGCATCAGTTACAAGTAATGGAAATTGCAAGAAATTATACAAAGAAAACAAATGCTATTACAATACTTGTATTACATGATATTGCATTAGCAACTAGATATAGTGATCAATTATTGTTACTTCATGAAGGATATTCTATGAAACAAGGAACAGTCCAAGAAGTTATTAGACCAGAACTATTAGAAAAAGTATATGAAGTAAAATTGGATGTTAGCCGTAGTGAAAAAGGATATATTACAGTAACACCAATTTCTACTATTAATGAATAGAGGTGGAAATTATGATTTCATTAATACAGTTTTTCTCTTCATCTGTTTTATTGAAACAGGAAAAAACAGAACAAGAGATCCCAGATAAAAAAACAATAAATAAAGAAT
>CAUULU010000070.1:0-4323 GCA_963546185.1 uncultured Eubacteriales bacterium
GTTATACCAAATGTTTTAGGACTTTTAGGTTCATATGTATTTACAGATCCTAAAGGAGAACTTTATGATAAGACTGCATCATATTTCAAAGCAAATGGATATGATGTAAAAGTGTTAAATTTAGTAACACCTGCAGCAAGTGATGGTTTTAATCCACTACTTAATGCAGATACAGAAACAGATATAGATATTATAACAAATACAATAATTAGAGGTCAGGAAACAGGAAGTTCTGGAAATGATCCATATTGGGATAATATGGCAGAACAGCTTTTAAAAGCACTTATATATTTCCTAAAGGCTACAAGAGGACCAGAAGAAACAAACTTAACAAGTTGTGCTAATTTAGTAAGACTTGCAAATAATTCAGGAAACTTTAATGTTGTTACAGATCTAATGGAAATATTACCACCAGATCATTTAGCGAGAAAAGCGTATAAGAATGTTGAGCTTGCAACAGATAAGGCATATAGTTCAATATTATCAACATTACAATCAAAGCTTGGTAAATTTGAATCACCAGAAATTGCAGCACTTACTGCAACAAATACTATAGACTTTAAAGATATTGGGAAGAAAAAAACAGTTGTATATGTTATATCTTCAGATACACATACAACATATAATTTTATACTTACAATTTTCTTCTCACAAATGATACAACAACTTTATGATTATGCAGATAATAATGGAGGACATTTAGATATACCAACATATTTCTTCCTAGATGAGTTTGCAAATATAGGGCAAATACCAGATTTTGATAAGAAGATTGCGACATCAAGAAGTAGAAAAATATCTTTTAATATTGTATTACAAAGTTTAGACCAGTTAGAAGCAATTTATGAAAAATCATATGAAACAATTTTAGCAAACTGTGATACACACCTATTCTTAGGTTCAAACTCATTTAAAACAGCAGAGTGGTTTTCAAAATCACTTGGTGAAATAACAATTGGAAAAGAACAAGAGTCTAAGAGTAAAGGTAAAGGAGAAGGAAGCCGGAGAAAGTACTACTAAATCAACAAATTATTTAGGAAGAGCACTTATGACTCCAGATGAACTTAGAAGATTAGATGTTGAAAAATGTATAATAATTGTTAAAGGTATATATCCTGTAATGGCAGATAAGTTTATGTATTTTAAAGAACCAGAAGGAAAGGTATTATTTAATTACAAGGCAAATAATAAGGAATACAGAGCAGCTAGAGGATTTTGGCAAGAATTTGATCCATATAGGAAGAAAGAAAAGAAGAAAAAAGAAGAAATTGTTAAAGAATTTAGTGAAGAAGAAAAAGATATTTTAGGAATTTTTGATGAAATTGAGAAAAAAGAGAAAGATGATGTTATGCTTTTAGATATAGACGATATCATAGAAGAAGCACCAGTAAAATCATCAGGAATACCTGGAGCACTTCCTATAAATATAGCAGACGAAGATGAAACATTTTTAGAAAGAGATAGACCAAAGCCAGAAGATTATAATCTTGATATAGAAAAAGAATTAGAAAACAAGTTTGATGAATTATTTGGTAGTTTAGAATGAGGTAAAAATGAAAGACAATAAAGGAATAACAATGGCAACTCTTATTGTAACAATTATAATTACTGTTATATTGATGAGTGTTACAATATATGGAGCATTTAATTGGACTAAAAAAGCAGGAGATAATAAGATATATAGTGCTTTATCATTTGTGTATAGAAGAATTGTAGAACTAGAAGGACTTAAAGAAGAATGCAATGATGGGCATATAGTTCTTAAAAATCGTATAAATACAGATATATTTACAAGTATACCTAGTATTAGTTCAGGAGATTTTCCAAGAGGAGTAATATTACCAACAAATTATGATATCTATGAAATAAGAGAAAATGGTTTAAAAAAACTTGGAATATCTGAAGCTTTAGTACCAAGAGGAATGAGAATTTTCTACTTTAAATCAAAACAGTCTAATATAAAAGATAAGCTTATAACAAATAAGGGAATAATGAAAAAAGATAATGCAGGAAATACAATTGTTATGGTTGACTATAGTGATATTTTGGATTATTTTGAAAATTCAGAAAAAACTGTATTATATTAAATAATTTGATTTTTAAATAAAAAATAAATATATAAATGGTAGGGATATATGAAAAAAGAGGAAAGATTACAAAAGGAAAAAGAACATTTAGAAAAGTTGAAAAACTTTGATTTAGATATCTCTCAAGACAATATACTTGGAATTGATGAAGTTGGAAGAGGCCCTATAGCAGGACCTCTTGTTGTTTGTGGGATAATAATGAAAAAAGATAGTAATATTTTAGGAGTTAAAGATTCTAAGAAGATAACAGAGAAAAACAGAATAATTTTAAATGAAAAGATATTAGAAGAAGCAGAATATGTTAGTATAAAAGAAGTAGATGTAAATACAATAGATGAGGTTAATATATTAAATGCAACAAAGAAAGCAATGCAAGAAATAGTTCAAGATTTAGAAGAAAAATCTAATGTTTGTCTAGTAGATGCAGTTAGGGGACTGGAAGCTAAAAATCATAATTATAAGATATTACCAATTGTTAAAGGGGATGATACATCATATAGTATTGCATGTGCATCTATAGTTGCAAAAGTATATAGAGATAACTTGATGGAAAAATATGATAAAGAATTTCCAGAATATGGATTTTCAAAACATAAAGGATATGGAACAAAAGCACATTATGATGCAATATTAGAAAAAGGAATTACAAAAATACATAGAAAAAGCTTTTTGAAAAATTTAGATGAACATAGAAAATAGGAGATAAAATGGAACAAAATATTGTAGAAATAATAGAAAAGAAAATTGGAAAAATTGAACTTACAGAAGATGAAATAGAATATTTTGTGAATGGATATACAAATGATAAGATAAAAGATTATCAAGCAGCAAGTTTAATTACAGCTATTATGATAAATGGACTAAGTTTAGATGAAACATATTATTTAACAAAATCTATGATAAATTCAGGTAAAAGATTAAAATTTAATAAGGAAATTTTAGATAAACATAGTACAGGAGGAGTGGGAGATAAGGTTACAATAGCCCTTATACCAATTCTTGCAAGTCTTCGGAAATACTGTTCTTAAAATGAGTGGAAGAGGGCTACGGTTATACACGGTCGGAACAGTAGATAAGTTTGAATCAATACCTGGATTTAAGATGGATTATACTATCCTGGAAATAGAAAATATGATAGAAAAAAATAATATTGTTATAGCATCACAAAGTAAAGAGCTTGTACCAGCAGATAAAAAAATATATGAACTTAGAGATACAATAGGATGCACAAACTCTAAACCTCTTATAGTCTCAAGCATTTTAAGTAAAAAAATAGCATCAGGAGCAAATAATATAGTTATAGATATAACATATGGAAGTGGTGCATTTATGAAAACAAAAGAAGAAGCATTAGAGCTGAAGACTATGATGCGAGAGATAGGAAGAAGGCTAGGAGTTAGTATAAAAGCGGTAATAACTTCAATGGAAACACCTCTTCGGATATTGTGTTCGGAAACAGCCTAGAACTTATAGAAGCAATAGAATATTTAAAAGGAAAAGAAAATAAAGAACTTCATAATGTTATTATTGCCATAATAGTAGAGTTTTTAGGTATTACTAAAAAAGAAGCAGATGAAAAAATTAAAAATGTTATACAAAATAAAAAGGCATATAATGAATTTGAACAATTAGTTTTAAATCAAAATGGAAATTTAGAAGAATTTTTTGAAAAAACTAAAATAGAAAATGATAAAAAACAAGCTGCTATATTAAAATCAGATTTTGATGGTATTATTTCAAAGATTGATGCTTTGAAAACAGCAAAAGTAGCATTTAACTTAGGTGTAGGAAGAATAACAAAAGAAAGTAAAATTGACTATTTTTCAGGTATTGAATTTTTGAAAAAAGAGAATGAAGAGATAAAAAAAGGTGATATTCTTGCAAGAATATATTTAGGAGAATATATTAAAAAGGATAAAAGTAAGAATGAAATAAAAAATATTATTGAAAATAGTATGAAAGAATTAGCAAAATGCTATAAAATAAGCAAAAAGTAGTTTAAATAAATATTTCAAATAATGCCTTTTTCTTTTGCTTTTAGGGGTCTAATATGATATAATAATTATGTATTAAGAAGAGAGAGGAGAGTAACAATGTTTGAAATAGGTGAGAAAATATTTTACCCAATGCATGGAGCAGGTGTTATTGTAGATATACAAGAAAAAGAAATATTAAACCAAGTTGAAAAGTTTTATGTTGCTAAAATGCCGGGTGAAGTAAAATTGATGTTACCAGT
>CAUULU010000071.1:0-3727 GCA_963546185.1 uncultured Eubacteriales bacterium
AATTAATATCCCTTCCTTAGATATTCATACATATGTTAGTATATATTTTAATTAAGATTTTGTCAATATAACACATATTAAACTTTAACTAAATATATATTTTATAACATTTGTTATTTTTTCAAAAAACTTTTCTATTATATTTTTTTCTCTAATTTCAGATGGCAAAAAACTCTTTTCTTCTTTTTCTTCTATTATATCACTAACTCTATCAATCCCATCTTCTATTTTAATACTATTACCATTCTCATCTTTTTTTACAACATATTCTTTTTCAATCTCTTTTTTAAACAAATCATTTCTTTTCTCCTTATATACTTCCCAAAAATCTTCTTCATCTTCTGCTATATATCTTATATATAATTCTAAAAATAATGCTTTTGTTTCTACCATGTATTCTGTATTAAAAATATCATTATTTTCTAAGCTAAAATCATATGTTATATCCATTTTTCTTGAAATATTTTCAATTACATTCTTAGGTATTTTTTCTTTCATCTCTTTAGTTAAATTTGATATTATTACATATAATTCCCTATATGCTCTACTATATATCATTTCTTTTTCTTTAGTATCTATCACTATCATTCTCTTCTATTTCTTTCCCTTTTTCTACATCTCTTTCTATATCTTTTTCCAAATCATCAAAAATCTTTTCAGTTTCTTTTGTCCTCAAACAAACTTCTTTATCTTTTGCAAAACTTTTTGTCATTTTACTTATCTTTTCTTGCTCCTCTATATTCTTCTCCATCTCCATAAATATACTTATATAGTCTTTTTCAGGTGTATCTTCTAATATTACTGTTTTACCATTTTCATCTGTATATCCTCTTGATGTAACTCTTAATGGCAAATGTTCTTTGTCTGGATTTTCTTTTTTGTAGTATTCTGCCATTTGTTTAAGAACTTCCCATGAATTTAAAGGTTTTCCTTCATCATCTGACATAACTTCTAATTTTTCACTATCTATGCTCCTTCCCTCAAATGTATGCATATTTGCTTTATCCATGGGTTTTGTTTTACCACCTCTTATATAATTAAAATCTTTTTCATAACTATAGTCTATACCATCTTCTAAATTTGCTTTAATATATATACTATTTTCCCAAAATGACTTTGTTAAATTATATGCTACCTTTTCAAGATCTTTTTTAGTAATATCACTGCCTATTCCTTTACTTGCTATTTTTTCTTCTAAAAATATACGGATGTCTATAAACCCTTTAGTATGTTCTTCTTTTGCGTCATTATCCCCTATAAACTTATCTATTTCTTTTTTTAAATCTTTCCTATTATATCCATCTTCTTTTACTTTTATCTTGTTCTGTACAAAAATCATCTATAAGATATGCAAGGTTATTTGCTTGCCATAATACTGCTTCTAATCCATGACTAAAAAACACTCTAGGTACAGGATCTATCTCTGATTTTAATACCCCATCCCTTTTTCCATCTTTAGGAATCAATCCATTCTCTCTTATACTCTCTAAATTTTTCTTATTTGTAACATGCCAAAATGATTCTTCTTTCATATATTCTTCTTTAAGCTTACTATTTTTCATTCTAAAATTCCTTAAATATATATTTTTTTACAATTCATTATTAATATACCATTAGTATATCTAATCTAAATCATCTTTACAAGAATTAATTTCCGTTGTATTATATTATTATGTACACCAAAATTAATACATTATTTTAAAATTAAAAAAATGGAGGTATCAAAATGATGATGATAGTTTGAAAATAATCGAAATAAAAATGGAAAAATTAACACAAACTATAAAAAATAAAACTATCATTACAAGAGAATTATTGGACTATTTAAAGTCTTTATATTCAAAAAATATAGAAGTTTTGATGAAAAATATGTATAATATTTCTAATCTTTCTCCATTAACTTTTATATTTATACTAATTCAAAGCATAAACAATATAATAGAATAAAGCTCCTATTAAATGGGGCTTTTTCTAATACCTGCTCTTTACAAATCCAGATATCCATAGTAGTATATATATTACAGAATAAATAATACTTAAAATTAAAATTAAATTTAAGGGAGTGATTAAAAATGTCATCATCAATTTCAACAGTAAATAGAATTGAAAGAAACATAAAGCGTAACACAATGTTATTCATAATACAGCATTTAAGAAAAACTAGCGAAAGTTTTGTAATAATTTTGAATTTACTTAAAAAATTAAGCGATATAGAATTTAATGTAGATGATGAAACCAAAATAGTTTCTGATTTTAATAATTTTAAAAAAACCTTACTTTCTTTTTCGAAAGAAAGCTGTGGTACAACATTGTCTATATATTCTAAGCATTATATAGAACATGATATATTTAAGCGTAATATGGATTTATATCAATTATCTAACGACTTATATAACTCATTAAATAGAGCATTAAAAAATAAAATTAAAAATATAGAATATCAAAAAAAATATATCGAATATTTTCAAAAATTTCTAAATGAAATTTATGAAGTTGTCTATCAAAATCTAAAATTTATTAAGAATAATTATCCAAATAATAACTATTTAGAGGAACTAGAAAAAATACTAGAGATAATAAAATTTGTAAAAAAAAGATTTAAAAATCAATAAATTATTAAAAATAAAGAAGATATCTTAGCATAAGCTAATATATCTTTTTTTAATTTCATTCAATTCCTTTTATCTTTTAACTTTTTATTTATTTAATTATATTCTATCATATATATTTTCTTATTATACATTAAATGCAGAGAATGCGAATGTTCCCATATATACTTGCATTACTGGAACAAGTACTACTAAAACGAAGAATATAAGTACAGATCCTACAACTAAATATGTAAGTTCTGGTAATACCTTCATTAATTTTTCTAATTGATCATTTATATCAAGTTCCATTAAGTTTAATAGTTTTCTCATCATTTCTGCTAAATTTGTTTGCATACCTATTTTTATCATTTCAGTTGTCATAGGAGAACCGAAGTTTAGCATCTTCAAAAGGTTCTACCCATAATTCACCATTATATACCTTGTTTATTGCTTGTTCTATTAATGTTACCATTATTTCGTTATTAACAACATTTCTAGATATTTCTAGAGCTTCTTGAACCCTTACACCATTTGTTATATTTAATAATAATGAACGTATTAATTTTGTATAATCTAATGAATATATAAGTTTTCCGAAATATAGGCATTTTGTATTTAAACATATCCCATTGATATTTTCCTTTTGGTGTTGAAAAATATGCAATTACTACAGATACTATTGCTATAATTGAAATTGTTGGAATATACCAATATTTTATTGTTAAATTTAAGAAGTTTGCAAATGCAAGTGTTACTTCTGGTAATTTATCTTTTGACCCTATAGAATCAAAAACATTTTGAATCTGTGGTATTGCAACAAGTGTACAGATTATAAGCATTGCTAAAATCCCTACAAACATTGCAACATTAGGTAAAACTATCTTTCTTACTCTTTTTCTAATTGCATCTGATGATTCTATATATTCAATTGATTGTTTAACAGCCTCTACCATTGTTCCGTGAAAGCTCTCCAACTTTTATAATATTTGTAACTATAAATGGAAAAATCTTTGGATATTTTTCCATTGTTTCATACATATATTCACCTGATTCTATACCTACTAATGTTTCATGTAATATATTTTTAAGTTTTTTTGATTCTGTTGATTTTATAATCATATTAAGTGCATCAATAT
>CAUULU010000072.1:0-3705 GCA_963546185.1 uncultured Eubacteriales bacterium
ACAATAATAATGATGATAATAATAATGGGAATAATTATCTCAATGGAAGTTAATAAGTCAGGTGTTGTTGATATAACAAAATCAACAAAGATATTACAATATAAATTTGCATTAGAAGAAAAGATAAATGAAGATATTCTTTCATATGAAAAAGAAATAAAAGAAAAGATGAATCAAAGTAGTAATAGGATGGAAACATATAAGGAGTATATTAAAAAGATTGTAATAAAAGAAATCCAAAATATGGAATTTAAGAATATATTAGACTATAATAATATTTCGGTTAAATTAAATAATACAACAGCATTAAATGACAATATTTCTATAAAAATACCACTTAAAATTAAAGTAGAAGATATGACAGATATAGAAATAAATATAAAAAATACATATAAGATATATGAAAATTTGAATTCAAATGAAGAGGAAGAATATAAGGGGATTACAGGAATAAGAGTAAATTAGAGAGGAGAAAAAATGGATTTAACAATATCTATACTAGATTTAAAAGATGATGAATTTGTAAGAAGTATATACAATCTAGAAGAAGCAGGGATAAATAGTTTTCATATAGATGTAATGGATGGTAAATTTACTGAAAGTAAAAATAATATTGATGATATGTACTCAAAGTTATCATTATTAAATCAGGTAAGTATTATGAAAAAAGATGTACATCTTATGACATATGATTTAGAAAGAAATATAGACCTATTTTCTTTTCTAGAACCAGATATAATAACAGTACATTATGAGGCGATAATAAAAGAATATAATCTAGAAAAAGAAACTAAAGAAAAACAAATACAAAAGATAAAAGAAGTGATGGGATATATACAAAAAAAAGGAGTAAAAGCACGGAATTAGTATAAACCCAGAAACAGATGAAAAAAATATAATTGAAATATTACCATATATTTCAAACTTGCTGTTTATGACAGTTATACCAGGGAAAGGTGGACAAAAATTAATACAAGATGTATTACCTAAGATAAAGAATATATCTAATATAGTAGAAAAAGAAGGATATGGACTTCAAATAAGTGTAGACCGGAGGGGTTAATAACATAACAGCAAGATTTTTGGAAAATGTAGGAGCTGATAATATAATAGTAGGTTCATACATTACAAAAAGTAATAATTATAGAGAAAGAATTAAAAATATAAAGGAGAGAACAATGTTACAAAATACAAAAGAAATGCTATTAAAAGCAAAAAAAGAAAAATATAGTGTAGGAGCATTTAATTTTACAAACTTAGAAACATTACAAGGAATATTAGAAGCAGCAGAAGAAGAAAAATCACCAGTTATTCTTCAAACATCAAGTTCAGCTATAAAATATATGGGACTTCGGATATATAATAAAAATGATTGAAGCTGCAGCAAAAGATATAACAATACCATTTGCACTTCATTTAGACCATGGAGCTAGTTTTGAGATAGCTAAAGAATGTATAGATGCAGGATATACATCTGTAATGATAGATATGTCTAGTAAGCCATATGAAGAAAATGTTGCAGAAACAAGAAAAGTTGTTGAATATGCACATTTAAGAAATGTTACAGTAGAAGCAGAAATAGGAACACTTGCAGGTGTTGAAGATGAAGTTAATGTATCTGAAGAACATGCAATATATACAAAGCCAGAAGAAGCGTTAAAATTTGCAACAGAAACAGGTGTAGATAGTTTAGCAATAGCAATAGGAACAAGTCATGGAGCATACAAATTTAAAGGTGAAGCAAAATTAAGATATGATATATTAAATGAAATAACTAAAGTTTTACCAGAAACACCAATTGTACTACATGGAGCAAGTAGTGTAATACCAGAACTTGTAAATACAGCAAATGAATTTGGAGCAAAAATTCCAGGAGCAAAAGGAATGCCAAATGATATGCTTAACCGTGCAGCAAAAGAAGGTGTATCTAAGATAAATGTTGATACAGATTTAAGACTTGCTATGACATCTGAAATAAGAAAATACTTTGTAGAACATCCAGAAGCAATTGATTTAAGAGCATATATGGGTGCAGGTAAACAAAAAATAAAAGAAATAGTTAAAGATAAGATGAGAAATGTATTTATGTCTAGCAATAAGGCTTAAATAGCAATGATACTTGGATAGAGAAAATTTTAATATTATACTTCTCTCCAAGTATTTTTTAATATATTGTGATTAAGGATGAGTGTATGAAAAAGAATGTGAAAATAATATTAATTATAGTTCTATGTATAATATGTATTTTAAATGGTATATATAATATAAAATTAAATAATGAAAACATTGATTTAAAAGAAAAAAATAATAAGCTTACTAATAAAGATAAAATAGAAACTTATGAAGATGATATAAAAGAGATAGACTATAAAAAAGCGACTATTAAAGTGTTAGAAGTTATAGGAAATATAGGGATAAGAGTTGAAAAAAGCTTAAAAGAAGGACATTCACAGTCTACATGGTATAGGGTAGATAAATATGAGAATGGAAAATGGATTAAATTAGATAGAAAAAAAGAAATACCTCAAATGATAAAAGAAATATATGGATGGCCAACTAAAGAACCTCATATATATGTAAGAAATTGGAAAGATGATTATGGTTATCTTCCAAAAGGGATATATAGATATATTGAAATGGCATGTATAGAAACTAATAATGGAAATGACTATATTACATGTATATTTGAAATTAAGTAGTAAGTTTAATATATAAAATAACTAATAATTGAATAAGATTAAAACATATGTTACTATTTACTTAAGATATATATGTGGGGGATAATATTATGAAAAAGGGGAAACTTGCTTTAATTATAATTAGTGGACTAATAGGTATAAGTGTAATAGGTAATATGCTAGGGGGTTCTAGTAATAAAACAAATAATAATGCTAATTCTAAAAAACAGGAAAATGAATCAGCTAAAGTAGAACAAAAAATAGAAAAAACAGAAGAAGAATTGAAAAAACAAGAAGAGCAAAAAAAGAGAGAAGAAGAACAAAAACTTGAAGAAAAAAAGAAATTAGAAGAAAAGGATAAAATAAATACTGCAATAGGAGCAGCAACAGCAGCTGCAGCTATAACAAATAGAAATAATAATAGGGAAGAAGTAAAAAGGTCAAAGCCAGCAGAAGAAAAAAGACCTGAAGCAGGCCAAGCAAAAGTAGCAGCAAGAGCGGTTCCAAGTACACAGCCAAAAGTCAATTCAAATGTTAGAGAAGTATATATAACTCCAACTGGTAAGAGGTATCATTATGACCCACAATGTGGAGGGAAGAATTCTTATAAGGTTGGAATAAACTCTGTTGGAGGAAGAACACCTTGCCAAAAATGTGTACATTAGAATATGAAATAATAGAATATATAATAAAAAAGATTAATTTAAAGAGTTAAATTATAAGTTAAATTATAAATAGATGTAAAAAAAGAAATAAGCATAATATACTTATTTCTTTTTTGTTATTTGGTGGGCAATCAGGGGTTCGAACCCTGGACCTCCTGATTAAGAGTCAGTTGCTCTACCAGCTGAGCTAATCACCCAAAACTTACTACATAAAAAATTATACAAGTTTTAAATATAAAAATCAAGAATTATAATAAAAAAATTGTAATAATAGATTTTTTTATGGTATTATATATGTAATAACTTTAATAATTAAGAGGTGTGTATGGAAAAAGAAACTAAAAAAAATGAAGAAAAAAATA
>CAUULU010000073.1:0-3685 GCA_963546185.1 uncultured Eubacteriales bacterium
TCAACTTCTTCTACTGCATATCCTTTAAATTGCTTGCTAAACTGTTGTCTATCTATATCTTCTGGTGTTAACATTTTTCCTCTTCTCTCTTAAACTATTTATCTATAATTATAATTATTAGTTAAAGTATGATTTTCTTCTCTTTTCGAATCCACCTTCAATTTGGTAGTTTTTAGGAACTGCTATAAATATTGAGTTTGTAACCTTAACTATTTGTCCATCAAGCGCAGTTATACCACCACTTACTGTATCTACTATTCTTCTTCCATCTTCTTTGCTAACAAATTCAAGATTTAATACTACTGATTCATTTCTTTTTAATAAGTTTATAATTTCTCTTGAATCATCATATTCTGATGGTTTAAATATTTGCATTCTTACAGTATTTGGATCTATTGTTGTTCTAGTTTGTTTACTTCTAGACATTCCCATGTTAAAAATACTTGGTTTTCTTACTTCTTCTTTTGGTGATTCTACATATCCATAATCTTCATCTTCCATTTCATATTCATCTGCATAGTTTTCTTCATCATAAATATCTTCATCTTCTTTTCTAAAATTATTACTAAAATATGCTCCTAATTTTTCAAACATTATTATTGCTCCTTTGTATACTTGATTAAACCATATATATTATGATTTTTTTATTTTCTTACGTTTCACAAAATTTAGTGAACTCCATATATTATTATATATACATTCTACAGTTCTTTTTTTCAACTTTTTTAAAGTTTTTTTTATTTTTTTAACACAAATGTAAAATTTCTATCATTTTATTTCTGCTTCTTCTGTATTACTACTATTATTTAAATCAAGTTTTAAATATACACTTGCTTCTTCATCTGATATTTTAGGATTTAATATTACTTCATCAAATTCTTGAAGTATTGGTATATCTATTAATTCTTTTGAATTTTGTTTTGATCTTAATTTAGATGAATATCCTGAAACCAAACTATATTCTTCTGTTTCTTTTATTAATTTTACTGGTATAAGCTCTGTAAAGCCTGACTTATTCTTAACAACAAAATGTTGTTTTTCTATTCTCTTAATAGCCTTATTACTAACTTTTAATCCTACTTCAGACCACCAAATTATACCTACTGATATTTTTCTATATTTTGAAAGCTCTGTTGATAATTTATTTGTTGAAAAAACTACAATACTTTTACTATTATCTATATCTTTAATATATTCTACCATGCTTAGAGCTTCATGTTCATTATTTATATTAAGTTCTAGTGTTTTTCCTCTTTTTACATCTTTCAATCTATCTTTTTTTACAATACATGCTATATATGTATTAAAATCTTTTATTATCTTAGCCTTATTATCACTTACACTAAGTACTGCCCCTCTTTTTATATCAACACTTTTTAATATATCTTCAGTTAAATAGTTAAAATTATCTGCTTTAAATTTTTGTTCATATCCATCTACAATATATGATATATTTCCTGCACTTGTTGAAATTACATTTTTAGTATTTGAATTTAAAGTAGCTTCTAAGTTTTCCTTTTCTTTTATAAGATTTTTAAGCTTACTTCCTTCTTTAGTAAGTTCTCCTGATATTTTTGCTTTTTCATATAATGAATTTTTAATTTCTTTATCATATTCCTCTATTTTACTTTGAAAATTAGTATCACTAACATGTGCAAGAACTCTTTCTATCTTTTCATTTATTGTTATATTTTGAGATGAGTTTACATTTATTTGGTTTTCTGATAAAGCTTGTTCTATCTTCTTATTTACTTCTTCTATTTTCTTCATTATATCTTGTTCATTTTGTGTAGATACTTTTGCAACTATTTCATTTTTAGATACTTTTTCATTATTTTCTTTTATTTTTTGTATCTTTTGTCCTTTTTCAACATTTAATACTTCTTCAGATCTTATAATAATACCATCTACCTGTTCTTCATCTGAAAGCTTTCCGAACACTTACCATAAATTTTTGAGCAGGTTCTACTATAAATGTGATAAGTTTAGGTACAGCATTTACTAAAATTGTCATTAAAACTATTAGCATTATAGTTGTAATTATTATCATCTTATTATTTTTCAAATATTGTACCCTCCTTATCTTTTTATGTATTTTTATATATTTTGCATTATTATTTCAATTAATTCTTCATCTGTTTTTTCTCTATCTAACATAATTTTTTCATTTTTCTTAAACCATGTTATTTGTCTTTTTGCATATCTTCTTGTATTTTGTTTTATCTTTTCTTTCATTTCTTCATAATCAATTTCATTTTTTAGATATGCTATAACCTCTCTATATCCAATAGCTTGTAATGCTGTTATATCATCATAATTTTTTAATATTTCTTCATAACTCATTTTTTTCTTATTTGCTATTATTTCTATAACCTTTTTAGTTTCTTCTATAAGTCCTAGTTCAAGCATAATTTCTACTCTTTTATTTATTCTATTATACAAGATTTCTCTATCCATATCTATATAAAATAGCTTATATTCTAGCTTCTTACTATCATTATAATCACCTGTACTTATATCAGACTCTTCATTATTTTCTTTTCTTTTTTTATCTATTTCTGTTTTTCCTATATTCGATAAATAATATATTTCAAGTATTCTAAGTATTCTTTTTTTATCAGTTCTAGATATCATATCTGCCGCTTTTTCATCTATATTTTTTGCTTTTTCATATAATGTATCTAATGTTTCTTTTCCTGATTCTATACTTTCTTCTAAGCTTTTCCTATAATCTAGGAGAACTTTTTCATCATTTTCTTCAAATGCAAATCCATATATTAAGCTATTAACATATAGTCCAGTTCCCCCTATTATAATTATATTTTTACCTTTTTTTAAAATATCCTGTTCTATCTTTTTAACTTTTCTTATATATTCTGCAACCGAAAATCTTTCATCTGGTTCTTGTACATTAATCATATGATGCATAATTTCTTCTTTTTCTTCTTCTGTAACTTTTGCAGTCCCTATATCCATATACTTATATACCTGCATACTATCTATTGATATAATCTCTGCATTCATTTTTTTTGCAAGTTTTATACTAAGTGATGTTTTTCCGGCTTGCTGTTGGTCCTACTATTACAGGTATAATCATTTTCTTGAAAACTTCCTTTCTAAATCATAAAGACTAATCTTTATTGCTGTTGGTCTTCCATGTGGACATGTAAATGGATTATCTAATGATAATATTTCATCTAATAATGATTTTATTTCCATATCTGTAAGTTCTTTATTTCCTTTTATTGCAGCTTTACATGCTACAGTTGCTAAAAATCTATTTTCGATTTCTTGTCTTCCGTGAATTTGCTTGTCCATCTATTTCATCTAATATATCTAAAAATAATTCTTTTGTATTTAATACTTCACACATACTAGGAACTGCTGTCAATTTAACAGTATTTATACCAAATTCTTCAAACTCAAATCCTGCTTTATTAAACACTTCCTTATTTTCATGTGCAAGTTCATTTTCTCTATATGATAATGTTATTATATCTGGAAGAAGTAATGTTTGTACATCTTTTTCTTCATTCTTATAATAATTTGATTTAACTTTTTCAAAAAGTACCCTTTCATGTGCCGCATGTTGATCAAGTAAATACATTTCATCTTTTACTTCAAATATTATATATGTTCTAAATACTGTACCTATAACCTTATACTGTACTCCTGAATTTCTAAA
>CAUULU010000074.1:0-3682 GCA_963546185.1 uncultured Eubacteriales bacterium
ATGTATATTTACCATGTTTATTCTCTATAGGTGTATCTACTGCATCTCTTGTTGTTCCTGCTATACTACTTACAATATTTCTATTTGAACCTATTATTCTGTTTATGAGAGATGATTTACCAACATTTGGTTTTCCTATTAATGCTATTTTTATACTATCATCTTCTTTTTCATCTACATGTTTTTCTGGTAAAAGCTTTACTATTTCATCTAGCATATCTCCGAAGTCCTGTAGCATTTGCTGCAGAAATAGGAAGCGGATTATTATCTAGAGAGTAAAATTCATAAAAATCTGGATTTGTTTCTCCGAAGTTTATCACACTTGTTTACAGCCAAAACCATTTTCTTTTTAGCTTTTTTAAGTTTTTTTAATATTTCTAAATCGTCTCTTTGTACTCCTTCTTTTACACTTGTTAAAAAAAGTACTACATCAGCTATTTCAATTGCTGTATCTGTTTGTATCATCATTTGTTCTTGTATTTCATCATTTTTTATTTCTTCTATTCCGGCAGTATCTACTAAATCAAATACTCTTCCGATTCCATGTAGTTTCAGCAACTATTCTATCTCTTGTAACACCTGGTGTATCTTCTACTATAGACAATCTTTGTCCTATTAGATAATTAAATAGTTTTGATTTACCAACATTAGGTCTTCCTATTATTGCTACAATTGGTTTCATCTTTTTTCTCCATTTCTATTATAGTTATTTCATATATTATCATATAATTTTAAAATAATTATGAAATATATATTAATTAAGTATTTTTCTACTTTTAATATATACAATTTTAACAAAAATACATATAAAATACAATTAAAATAGCATAAAACAAGTGTAATTGTAACTATACTAATCTACATATTTAATATATTCATCTATATCTGAAATATCTGTAATTGGTATTGCTCCATCTTTTATAAGGCTATTACTTCCTTTAAACTCTATCATGTCTATATTAGCTAGCGGCACATATATATCTTTTCCGAAGTTCATATGCAAATTCTGCTGTAATTAATGTACCACTTTTTAATTTAGCTTCTATTATAAACAGGGAGTCACAAATTCCTGCTATTATCCTATTTCTTGCAGGAAATGTATATTTTTTAGGTTTCATGTAATATGGATATTCTGATATAACTACTGTATTATCATTCCTATTATTTTTTATCATATTTGTATATATATCTAAATTTATCTTTGGATAAAATACATTTTCATCATTTCCCATACCAAGAACTCCAATATTTTTACCATTATTATCAAGTGCTGTAATATGTGCTACTGTATCTATTCCAAGAGCAAGTCCACTTACTATTCCATAACCTTTTTCTATAACTTTTTCTGTAACTTCTTTTGCTATTTTGGAACCATACCATGTACAATTTCTTGCCCCAATAATTCCTATATATTTTTTAGTAAGTATTTCTATATTCCCCCTTATATATAATATATATGGTGGGTCATATATTTCTAATAACTTTTTTGGATATTTCCTGCTATGTACACTTATACATATAATGTTTCTTTTTAAACATTCATTATATAGCTTTTTAGCAAATTCTAAGTCATATGTACTTTCATCTGGTATATTACCGAAATATAGTTTTCATTATTTTAAATTTAGTTAAATTACATAAATTATATATATTTCTACTACTACCATACTTATATAGTAGTTTTACTCTTTCTTCATATTTAAGTTTAATCATACTAAACCATATTTCATATATTATATCTTTTTCTACTTTTTCATCATATTTTTTAATATCTTTAAGCATATAATAATCTTACTCCTTCTTTTTCTATTTTAAAACACATATAAGAATATAATCAGTGATAAAATTGAAGATAAAAATAAATCTAAAGATAAAAATAAGAGGAATGATTATTCATCCCCCTTTTATACTTCATTTTACATTTTTATTCTAAATTCTAATTTATCTTACTTATTTTAAATACATTATATATTATTTAAATTAACCTCCCCAATAATTAATTTAAAGCATTATACTCTATATAACTATATTATGCAAGTATATATATTAAATTTATAAAATTATTAAATTTTTAGTTATTTTTTACTTCTATTCTATCTTTTCCACCCATATATGGTCTTAAAACTTCTGGTATATATATAGTGCCATCTTCATTTAAATGATTTTCTACAAATGCTATAAGCATTCTTGGTGGTGCAACTACAGTATTATTTAATGTATGTGCTAAATATATATTTCCTTCTTTATCTCTTATTCTTATCTTTAATCTTCTTGCTTGTGCATCTGTTAAGTTTGAACAGCTTCCTACTTCAAAATATTTCTTTTGTCTTGGTGACCATGCTTCTACATCACAGCTTTTTGCTTTTAAGTCTGCAAGGTCTCCTGAACATATTTCAAGTGTTCTTACTGGTATTTCCATAGATACAAATAGATCTACAGTATTTTGCCATAATTTATCATAATACATATAGCTATCTTCTGGTCTACAGATTACTATCATTTCTTGTTTTTCAAATTGATGTACTCTATATATTCCTCTTTCTTCTATACCATGTGATCCTTTTTCTTTTCTAAAACATGGTGAATATGATGTTTTTAATATTGGTATATTTTTTTCTTCTGTTATTGTATCTATATATCTTCCTATCATAGTGTGTTCACTTGTTCCTATAAGATATAGGTCTTCTCCTTCTATCTTATACATCATTTCTTCCATTTCTTTGAAGCTCATTACACCTTTTACTATATTTCCTCTCATCATAAATGGTGGTATTGTATATTCAAATCCTCTATCTATCATGAAATCTCTTGCATATGTTAATATTGCTGAATGTAGTCTTGCAATATCTCCGGTCTAAATAGTAGAACCCACTTCCTGCTACTCTTCTAGCGGCATCTAATTCTATTCCTCCTACTTTTTCTAATATATCTAAGTGATATGGTACTTCAAAGCTTTTTTCTTTTGGTTCTAAGTATTTTCTTATTTCAACATTTTCACTATCATCTTTACCTACTGGTACACTTTCATGCATTATATTTGGTATTGTAAGTAATATTCTATTATATTCTTCTGTTTCTTCTTCTACACTTTTTTCTAATTCTTTAATTTCTTCAGCTAGTTTTTTTGCTTCTTCTTTTAAAACATTTGCTTCTTCTTGTCTATTTTCTTTAAAAAGTTTTGGCATTAAATCTGCTATTTCATTTCTTCTTGCTCTTTTTGCATCTGTTTCTTTTATATTTTCTCTTCTTAGTTCATCTAACTGTACTACTCTATCTACCAATTCAAGTTTTTCATCTTGATTCTTCTTCCTTATATTTTCTTTTACTATATCAATATTTTCTCTTATATATTTTATATCTAACATCTTATTCCTCCCATATCATTAATCTAATTATTTAAAAATATATATTCATTATATACTAAAAGTATATAACAAAAAAGACAGAAAACAATATTTTTATATATTTTAATATATTTTTATGTGTTTTCCATCAATTTATTAGCTTATTATTTATCTTTTTATCCGCTTTTGTTATTTATTACAATTTACTTATTTAAATATTGTTTTAAATATCCTACTCTTTTTGCTATTTCTTCTTTTCCTAATATTTTTAATATTATATATAGGTCTGGTGTATTTGTTCTTGTTGTAGCCATTACACGTATTATTGTTGCAACATC
>CAUULU010000075.1:0-3592 GCA_963546185.1 uncultured Eubacteriales bacterium
TTAGAAAATTGTGAGTTTACAAGACCTGCATATGCAATAGAATATGATTCAATTGAAGCTTTTGAACTAAAAAATACATTAGAGCTTAAAAAGATAGAGGGATTATATGGAGCAGGACAAATAAATGGTACTTCAGGATATGAAGAAGCTGCAGCACAAGGACTTATAGCAGGTATAAATGCAGCAAGAAAGATACAAGGAAAACAGCCAGTTGTACTTTCAAGAAATGAAGCATATATAGGTGTACTTATAGACGATATTGTACTTAAAAGTACACAAGAACCATATAGAATGATGACATCAAGAGCTGAATATAGGCTTCTTTTAAGACAAGATAATGCAGATTATAGGCTTACAGAATTAGGACATTCTATCGGTCTTATAACAGATTCTAGATATAAGAAATTTAGAGATAAATGGGATAATATAGAAAACGAAATAAGAAGAATAAGAGAAACAAAGATATCAAATGTTGAAAAAACAAATAATTACTTAGAAGGTAAAGGGCTTTCAACATTATCAGGAAAAGTCTTCTTAATAGATTTATTAAAAAGAAGTGAAATAACATATGAAGATATACAAAATATTGAAAAGTTAAATGAAATAAGTAATAAGGAAGAATATGGAATAACTAGAGAGCTTACTAATATAGAAAAGAAACAAGTTGAAATAATGATTAAGTTTGAAGGTTATATTAAAATGCAAGAAAAACAAATTGAAAAAACAAGAAAAATGGAGAAAAAACAAATACCAGAAGATTTTAATTATGATGAAGTAAAAGGTCTTAGATTAGAAGCTTTAGAAAAATTAAAGAAATTTTTACCGGTGAATATAAGACAAGCAAGTCTAATATCTGGAGTATCACCAGCAGATATAACAGTATTATTACTATATTTAGAAACATATGGAAAAACAAAAAAATAATTATTTTAAATTAAACTTAAGGAAAAATTAATGGAATATATAGAAAAAAAAGAAATACTATTAAAATATATAGAAATGTATGAAATAGATAAAGATATTGAAATATCAGAAGATATGATAAAAAATATTATTTCATATATGGATTATATTTTAGAAAAAAATAAGTATATAAATTTAACTGCAATTAAAGATGAGGAAATGTTTATAAAAAAACATATAATAGATTCATTATATATTGTAAAATATATTAAAAAATACGGTATACATTATTCAAATATTTTAGATATAGGAACAGGCGGAGGATTTCCACTAATTGTACTTAAAATATTTTTAAGTATAGATAATAAGAATACTTTTGGAATGGATAAGACCTTAAAGAAACTTAAGGTTATACAAGAAAAAGAAGATATTAAAATAATACATTCAAGAGCAGAAATTGCCTCACATGATGAAAAGTACAGAGAAAACTTCGATTTGGTAGTATCAAGAGCAGTATCTAGCATTGAAAATGTAATAGAATATTCTTCAGGATTTGTAAAAATAGGAGAACATGCTATTTTAATGAGAGGTAAAAAAGAAGAATATAATAAAAAGTATTTGGAAAAGTTTGGATTTAAACAAATTATACATGAAAGTTATAAGCTTTTTGATGAAGATAGGAGTATTATAATTTTAAAGAAAGTAAAAAAATTAGATTCAAAACTACCAAGTAAAACACCAAAACAAAAATCATAGAAATACATAGATAATAAAGTGTTGACTATAATACATATTTTAATATATTATAATATTATTAAGGAGGAGATTGTGGCAAAAATAATAGCAGTAGCAAATCAAAAAGGTGGAGTTCGGAAAAACTACAACAACAGTTAATTTAAGTGCAGTTTTAGCAGAAAAAGGGTATAGAGTAATGCTTATAGACTCAGACCCACAAGGAAATGCAACAAGTAGTTTAGGAGTTACAAAAAAGGTAGAAAAATCATTATATGATGCATTAATTGATGATGATGTAGACATAAAAGATACCTTAAAGAAAACAGCTATACCAACATTAGATTTATGTCCATCTAATATAAATTTAGCAGGGGCAGAAGTAGAACTTGTTTCAATGATGTCAAGAGAACAAAGACTTAAGAATCAATTAGATAAGGTGCAAGATGATTATGATTACATATTTATAGATTGTCCTCCATCACTTGGACTTATAACACTAAATGCACTAACTGCTGCAAATTCTGTATTAATTCCAATACAGTGTGAATATTTTGCATTAGAAGGATTGAGTCAACTAACAAATACAATTAACTTAGTAAAAAAACACTTAAATAAAGATTTAAAAGTTGAAGGAGCAGTACTTACAATGTACCATTCAGTAACAAATCTTTCTAATAGTGTTGTAAAAGAAGTTCAAAACTATTTTAAAGATAATGTATTTAAAACAGTTATACCTAGAAATGTTAAAGTAAGTGAAGCACCAAGTTTTGGAATGTCTATAATAGAATATGATCCAAAATCTTCAGGAGCAGGAGCTTATGTAAAGCTAGGAGATGAAATTATAGAAAAAAACAAGTAAGACACAAAAGATATAGGAGTAAATAGATGAAGAGAACAGGATTAGGAAAAGGAATATCAGCATTATTTTCACAGGAAATTGGTGAAGAAAATGAAATGATTAATTTAGATGAAAACAATGATAAAAATAAAATTGTAGAGTTAAAAGTAATAGAAGTAGAACCTAATAGAAAACAAGCAAGAAAAGAATTTAATTACAAAAAATTAGAAGAACTTGCAGAATCTATTAAAACTTTTGGAGTATTACAACCTATAATTGTAGCTAAAAAAGATGGATATTATGAAATAATTGCAGGTGAAAGAAGATGGAGAGCATCTAAACTTGCAAATATGAAAACAATACCAGCTATAATAAGAGAAGATGAAGAAGAAGAAAATACACATATTTCTATAATTGAAAATGTTCAAAGAGAAAACTTAAATGCAATAGAAAAAGCACAAGGCTATAAGGAAGCGATGGAAAATTATAATCTTTCTGCAGAAGAATTTGCTAAAAAGATTGGTAAAACTAAGAGTGCAATTACAGATGTATTAGAAATATTAAATTTAAGTGAAAAAGTTTTAGAACTTGCAAGAAGAGAAAATTTATCAGAAGCAGGTTGTAAGATGTTATTAGAAATAGAAGATGAAGAAAAACAATATGAAATGGCATTATATATATTAGAAGATGGGCTTTCTATAGATGAAGCTAAAAAGAGACTAAAATTAGCTAAAAAAGTAGCTAAAAATACTCCTAAAGTTGATATACATGAATTTAGATCTATTGAAGAAAGATTTACAAACTATTTTGGAGCAAAAGCTAAGATAAAAGTTAGTCCTAAAAATATAAATAGAGGACAAATAATTCTTAAGTATAATTCAAATGAAGAATTAGAAAGAATGTTAGAATTATTAGATAAATAATAAATTATAAATGTTAATAAGGAAGATTAACTCTCCCTTATTTTCTAATTCAAAAGAAAAAAGGCTTAAAAATAAGCCTTTTCTTTTTATTATTGGCGGAGAGTGAGGGATTCGAACCCTCGCGACAGAAAATTCCGCCCTACAGGTTTAGCAAACCCGCCCCTTCAGCCTCTTGGGTAACTCTCCATCTACA
>CAUULU010000076.1:0-3591 GCA_963546185.1 uncultured Eubacteriales bacterium
CATAATCATATTGTTTGTAATTATCTAAATCTCTACATACTTTTAATATATTTTCCTCTTCGTTATATGCTGGAATTATTAAAAGTATCTTAGATTCTTTTTTATTCATTTCTTTTTTTACCTTTTCCTTTTTGTTATTCTTTTTATTCATTTAATCACTCCATATGCTGAATTTAAAATCATTATATACTATTATTCTGTATTTTTCTACATATTATACAATAATTAAACTATAATAGAAAAAAATACACCAAACTTTTATTATAATCACTAGTTTGGTGTATTTTAAAATCTTATATACCGATTAAATCTTATAATATTATCTTGCTATACCATACCAATTTCTGTCCCCTGTAAATCTTATAGGAGCATATTCCGGCATATTTTCTGCTGTTTCTTTTGCTAATCGTTGTATTGGTTTTGTTCCTAATTTTTGTGCAAAATTTCTAGTGAATCTAGCTGCTTCTAGCCATCCAACTGACTGATTCCATCCTAAGTAAGCTTTATTTCTACTACTATTATAGATTTTAAAAGCATTTGCTAAAGTATCATTTGCTCTAGAAGAACATGCATCAATAAATACAAAATCCCAATTTCCTCTTATATCTGATGGTTTCCACCAATATTCATTTTTATCTATAAATTTACACTGTCCATCTTGAGCATTTCCATGACCACTAAAATAAAACGCATATTGCGGACCTCCTCTCCAAATCCAATCTCTAAGTATAGGTGTTGTAGCATCTTTAGACCTACCAAATGCTTTATATCCAAGTCTTGTATATCCTGCTACCATTTGGTCAACTCCAATTTCTTCTTCTACTCCCCATATTCCTACAGATGCTGCTAAAGCTTCTGCATATTTTTGATAATTACCACCTATTATATTTCCATTTTCAGCATCTATATACACATAATAATTTTTAATATATTCTACTTTCCAAGCCTTAATTATTTTATTTACTTGTTTAATTCCTTTTATATCACTTCTCATTAAAGTATTAGGCTTTATATATTCTAACTTAGCATTTTCTATATCAAGCTTAATGTTTTGTTCTCTTAATTTAGAAAATTCTTTTTTCATTAATTCTATATATTTGCCTTCATTTTGTTTTAAAAATTCTTTTGTTATATTTTGCTTTGTTTGTTTTACCTCTTGATTAAATTTCTTATAGAATACTATTTTATTTTCTAGCTCACTATATTTTAATTTAATTCCTTTGTATATATTCTTTATACCATCCTTTTCTTCTTCAAACTTAGCTTCCCATTCTTGTTCATCTTTATCATATTCTATATAACTAAGTTTATATTCTTTAGGAAAATTCATTTTTTCGTATGCTGCTTTTATTTTTTGTTCTACAATTTTCTTTTCACTTGGCTTTTTAGGTCCTTGCATTTTTTTATTTAATCTTGCACTAACCCTATTAGTTACTAAATTATTTGTTTTCTCTTCTCTTTCAATAACATTTTCTACTTCTTCTTTTTCAAAATCATTATTTCTATCAATTTTTATCTCTGTATTATTTGCTAATGCATTAATACTAAATATTGTAATTAATATAATTGATAATATTAAACCAATAAATTTTATCTTACTTTTCATAATTATCACTCCTTTTTATATTTTATTTAAATTTAATACTATACTTTATTCAATTAATTCTAAATCTAATATATAAATTGGTATAATATGAAAAATAGCAAAAGAATTTAAAGCACAAGATTTTATTAACCTTATTTCTTTAATTCTTTTGCTATTTAATTTAACATTATTTTTATTATAGTTATTATTTATATATATAATTAAACTTCTCATAATGCTATCCCCACTATTTTTAATTACAATTTAAATATATCTATTTCATTTTACTTTGTCAATATTTATTTCATTTTTATATTAATTTTTATTAATCCATCGATTTATTTTATCCCAACATATGCTGCATATACCTTGTTTGTAACTTTGTTTTCTTTGTCTCTTAAGAAAATAATAGTTAATTTTAATTTCTTTTCATCTCTATTATGAGCTGTTAAATCAACTTTTAAATCTGAAGGACTAGCTGAATCTGATTTATCATAATTATCTCTATATTCTGTTATTTTACCATATCCCATATCTCTTACAAATTGATGTGCTCTATCTCTTACTTGTTGTCTTGTAATAACTTTGTAATCTCCTTCTGCAAATCCTGAATTATTACTTTTAATCATATTTCCTTTTACAAGATAATATTTACACTTATCAAAAAGTCCTTCTGTTACATCTTCTAATATTTCTAACTTTTTACTATTGGGATCTTTTTCTGTATGTATTCCTGGAAAATCTGTTCCTACATATTCCTTAAATATTTTTAAATATTCTTCTTTACTTAAATATTTAGTTTCTTTTTGTTGTTCATTTGGTTTTGTAGTTTGTTTTTCTCTTTCTTTTTGTTTTCCTTTGTCTTTATCTTTTGCAGCATTTAATAATTCTTCTTGTTGTTTTTTTATAGTCTTTTCTTTATCTGCAATACTCTTTTGCTTATTTATTGAATTCATATACAAATAACATACTCCTGCAATTAAAATAACTATTACTATTATTAATACTGGAATAATATATTTTTTATTATTAATATTGTTATTATTCTCTACTTTCTTTTCTTCTTTATTTTCATTTTTTTCCATAAATATCTCCTTTTCTATTTAAACTAATAAAAGAGCAGAAGAATACAAACATATTTTAATATGTATATTCATCTACTCTAATATTTATTTAAACTATTATTTACTATTTTAAAATGTTCTTGCTTTTAAGATATATTTTTTTAATCATTTTGTCAATTATTATTTCAATAGTATATTTTTTCTTAATATCTATTAACCTTGCTTTGTTTTGCAAAATCTGTTTTTCTAGTTTCTCTTAATACATTTACTTTTATTTCTCCAGGGAATGCAAGTTCATTTTCTATTCTTACTGCCATTTCATGTGCTAAGATTTCCATTTCATCATCAGATATCTTGTTTGGATCAACAATTATTCTTATTTCCCTACCTGCTTGTATTGCATATGATTTATGCACTCCTTCAAATGAATTTGCTATTCTTTCTAAGTTTTCAAGTCTTGTTATATATGATTCTAATGTATCTCTTCTAGCACCAGGTCTTGATGAAGATATAGCATCTGCCGCTTGAACTAAAATCGCTTCTACCGTTTGTGGTTCAACATCTCCATGATGTGCCTCAACAGCGTTTATAACATCTTCTTTTTCTCCATTTTTTCTCAGAACTTCTACTCCAAGTTCAACATGTGTTCCTTGTATTTGTGGATCATGGTCTAATGCTTTACCTATATCATGAAGAAGTCCTGCTCTTGATGCAAGTTTCTTATTTGCTCCTATAAGTTCTGCCATAATTCCTGCTAAATTTGCAACTTCTATTGAATGTGTAAGAACATTTTGTCCATAACTTGTCCTATATTTTAATTTACCGTAAAAGTTTTATTATTTCTGAAGGAAGCATATCAACTCCTGATTCAAGAACTGCTCTTTTACCTTCTTCTAATACAACATCTGCAATTTCTATAACTGCTTTTTCAACCATTTCTTC
>CAUULU010000077.1:0-3544 GCA_963546185.1 uncultured Eubacteriales bacterium
TCATCAGATTGTTCAGCATCATAGATTGTTTCTTCTCCAGCATTACCTGCATTTCCTTGATTTGGATTTACACCTGCATCTTTGTATAGTTTTTCAGATATTTGGTAAAATGCTTTTGTTAATTTTTCTGTTGCTTCTTTAATCTTTTCAACATCTTCTGTTGCAAGTTCTTTTCTTAAGTTAGCTATTTCTGTTTCTACAGTTGCTTTTTCCTCTGAAGATATTTTATCTCCTAATTCTTGAAGTGTTTTTTCACTTGAGTATATTAAACTTTCTGCATTATTCTTAGCTTCAATTTGTTCTTTTCTCTTGTTATCTTCTGCTTGATGTGCTTCTGCTTCTTTTATAGCTCTATCTATATCTTCTTCACTTAGATTAGTGCTTGAAGTTATAGTTATTTTTTGTTCTGTTCCTGTTCCTTTATCTTTAGCTGAAACGTGAACTATACCATTTGCATCAATATCAAATGTAACTTCGATTTGTGGAACACCTTTTGGTGCTGGTACTATTCCTGATAATTGGAATCTTCCTAATGTTTTGTTGTTTGCAGCCATTTGTCTTTCACCTTGAAGCACGTGAACATCAACAGATGTTTGTCCATCTTCTGCAGTTGAGAATACTTGTGATTTCTTAGCTGGTATCGTTGTATTTCTTTCTATTAGTTTAGTAAATATTCCACCATATGTTTCAATTCCAAGTGATAATGGAGTAACATCTAGAAGTACTAAGTCTTTAACTTCTCCTGATAATACACCACCTTGTATTGATGCACCAAGTGATACACATTCATCAGGGTTTATACCTTTGTGTGGTTCTTTTCCAGTTATTTTCTTAACTTCTTCTTGTACTAGTGGAACTCTTGTTGATCCTCCTACTAATAATATTTGGTCAAGATCTGATGCTGAAAGTTTTGCATCTTTTAATGCTTGGTTAACTGGTTCTAATGTTTTTTCTACTAATGGTCTAATTAATTCTTCAAATTTAGCTCTTGTTAAAGTTATATTCATATGTTTTGGTCCATTAGCATCTGCTGTTATAAATGGTAGGTTTATTGTTGTTTGACCTGCTTGTGATAATTCTTTTTTAGCATTTTCTGCAGCTTCTTTTAATCTTTGCATTGCCATATTATCTTTTGCAAGATCAATTCCTTGTTCTTTCTTAAATTCTGATACTAAATATTCAATTATCTTTTCATCAAAGTCATCACCACCAAGTTTGTTATTACCACTTGTTGCTAAAACTTCAAATACTCCATCACCTATTTCTAGTATTGATACGTCAAATGTACCACCACCTAAGTCATAGATTAATACTTTTTGTTCTTTATTTTCTTTATCTACACCATATGCAAGTGCTGCTGCTGTAGGTTCGTTTATTATTCTAAGTACATTTAATCCTGCTATTTTACCTGCATCTTTTGTTGCTTGTCTTTGGCTATCACTAAAATATGCTGGTACTGTTATAACAGCTTCTGTAACTTTTTGTCCTAAATAGTTTTCAGCATCTGTTTTTAATTTTTGAAGTATCATTGCTGATATTTCTTGTGGTGTAAATTCTTCACCATTTATTGTTACTTTTTTGTTTGTTCCCATATCTCTTTTTATAGATATTACTGTATTATCTGGATTTGTAACAGCTTGTCTTTTAGCTATTTGTCCTACAAGTCTTTCTCCATTTTTTGTAAATGCTACTACAGATGGTGTAGTTCTATCTCCTTCTGCATTTGGTATTACTACTGCTTCTCCACCTTCCATAACAGATACACATGAATTTGTTGTTCCTAAGTCTATTCCTATTATTTTTCCCATATTAATTATCTCCTTTTCTTTTTATTTTTGTTTTTATTATTTATTTATCTTATTTTTTATCTAGTTTAACATTATATCTTATTGTTCATATTATATTTATTTATATATCATTTCATTTATCTTTTGTAAATATTCAATAATATATAATATATATATCATATATACATATATTATTATTTAGCTACAATTACCATAGCATGTCTTATTATTCTATCTTTAATCTTATAACCTTTTCTAAATACTGAAATTATTTCTCCAGAATTTGCATTTTCTACTTCTTGGATTGAAATTGCATCATGAAGTTCTGGATTAAATTCTTCTCCTACTTTACCTATTTCTTCAACTCCATTTTTTTCTAAGAATATTTTTATTTGTTCAAACATAAGACTTATACCTTGTTTTAAGTTTTCATCTGCTGTTTCTATAGATATTGCATTTTCCATAGAGTCAATAACTGGTAAAAGCATTTCTACAACATCTGCTTTTGCATATAATGCTGTATTTTGTTTTTCTTTTTCAGTTCTTTTTTTGTAATTTTCAAATTCTGCATACATTCTTAAATATCTTTCTTCTTTTTCTTTAAGAAGATTTTCTTTTTCTTCAAGTTCTGTACACATTTCTTTTTCTATTTGCTCATCTAGCTCTACTGCCATTTTTTCTTCATCTGTCATTAATATATATCTCCTCCTTCTTCTTCGATTTTTTTAAGTAATTCTTTCATTGTTAGTACCACCTTCTTATAGTCCATTCTTTTTGGAGCTATAACAGTAATCTTACCAATGTTTTTTCCTTCCAAACTAGGTCTTGCTGTTATAATACTAAAGTTTTTAAGATCATTTGTTTCTTCCCCTGCTATCTTAACAGTTATTTTTCCGAAGTTCTTCATCTTCTAAATACTTATCAATTTCATCAATATTACTAAGTATATTTATATATTCATGTTTAACTTCATCATCTGAAAGTTCTGGAAGTCTAAATGATTCTGTTGCCCCTTCTATATATATCATATTTCTAAGTATAACCTTGTTTATTTCTTCTATTATTTTAGTTATAATCTCTATTCCTATTTCTACTTCTTCTTTAATATATTTTTCTATAGATTTTGGTATGATTTCTAAAGGCTTTCCAATTATTCTTTTAGCAAATAGTTTTCTCAAATCTGCTAATATATTATCTGAAAGTTCTTTATCAAATTTAATAATTGTTTCCTTTACAAGTCCCTTATCTGTGATTATAAGGACCATAATTGTATCTAATCCTATCCTTATAAACTCTACAGATGTTATTATCTCCTTTATATCTTTAGAAGTTATAGCAATACTTGTATAATGTGTTATCTCAGATATTGTTGCTGTTGTAATCTTTGTCAGCTCCTCCAAGTTTATAACCTTTTGTCCTAGATTTTTTCTAATAAGTTTTAAATCTGCTGAACTAAGTTTTTCATCAAGTATAAGTTTATCAACATAATACCTATATCCAAGTTTTGATGGTACCCTTCCTGAAGAAGAATATGGTTTTTCTAAATACCCCATCTTTTCAAGCTCAAGCATTTCATTTCTAACTGTTGCACTTGATATATTTAATGGATATTTTGATAAAAGACCTGCAGAACTTACTGGATCTGCTGTTTCTATATATTCATCTATTAAAGATTTAAGTATTTTTTCTTTTCTATTATCTAGTTCCATTCTCCTCCTTTTAGCAGTCTTCCTTTCTAACTGCTATTATTTTATACC
>CAUULU010000078.1:0-3195 GCA_963546185.1 uncultured Eubacteriales bacterium
TCCATAAGTTCTCTAAAAACTAAAATATTATATGCTATATTATTATCTTTTTCATCAATTTCATATTTTATCTTTAAAACATTAAATGCTTCTAAAGCTCCTGCTTTTTCTGGAATATTATGTTTTTTCTTCCAATTAATAAGTGCCTGTTCTGAATTTTCTGTAAACTTTGTTAAATCTTTAGTTATAGGTAAATAGTTCAAATAATTTTCCTCATTCTTATTTAATATATCTATAACCACTTTGCCCATTTCATTTAATTCTTTATTATCTTTTTTCCCTTTATATATATATACATTATATGTAAGATCTGTTTTTGCATAGACAGTACCTGTCCTGTCCATTATATTTCCTCTTACTGGCTCTACTTTAACTTCTTTTACAAGCCTACTTGTAGCTCTTTCCTTATAATCTTTACCATCTATAACCTGGATTTTAAACAGATTTGCAAGTAGTATTATTCCTATAGCATATGTTAAAAATGCAAGTATTCCATATCTGTAATTCTTTTCCTTTACATTTTTTAAGTTACTATTTTTCTTCCTTCTTGATTTTTCTTCTTTTCTCTTTTGATTTTTTTTCTTAAACATTCTTTTTCCTTTTTAAAAGTACTTAGTTATTATATTCTTTTTCTTATACTCTTTACCTATATATGCTCCTATTTCTTTAAATATTGGATATATTGCAATCACAATTAGTGTTAAAAAAACTATTTCTTTTAACATTATATTTAAGATATTAACATAATTTATATTGTTGTTATATATAAGATATCTTGAAATTATATATATGAACATATATGAGAAATATAATATTATATTTTTTAAAATAACATTTATTAATTTTTCTTCATATAATATCTTATTTACTCTTTTTAATATTAAAAATGATAATATTGAGCTTATTATAATATTTCCAAAATTTACTCCAATAGTACTATCTTGTATAAGAGCAAGTATTGATATAATTACAATACCATTTGATGTATCTAAATATATTCCTAAAAATAATATTATAAGATAATATAATGATATATTTATACCAAAAATATCCATTTTTAATATATATTTATCAAGCATTAATATAAAGAACATTATAACTAATACACATATATTTATTATATATTTTTTCCACATATCTATTCCTTATTCTTTAATACCATAATATTTCTTACTTCTTTTAAGTTTCCTGGTAATTCTACTTTTGCATATGTATCTATTTTATTTGGTGGTACTACAACTTCTGATACTTTCCCTATATATATTCCTTTTGGAAGAACATTACTTTCTCCTGAAGTTATTACATCCATACCTTTTACAATTTTTACATTATCATCTATTCTTGTAACTCTAGGAATTTTTTCCTCATTTCCTTCTAGTATCATACTTTGTTGTATTGTACCTACTTGTACAGAAATTTTACTTGTTGTATCACTTATTCTTTTTACCAAAGATGTATTTTCATTAACAGTTACAACTTTACCATATAATCCATTAGAATATACAACTGCCATTCCTTCTTTTATCCCTTGGTTCTTTCCTATATTAATAGTAACTACTTCTTCAAGATTATTCTTACTTTCTTCTGTAACTTTTCCTATGATTCCTTCTATTGAAGAATATCTATTCTTAAGATTTAACATTTCTGTAAGTTCTGTTATTTTTGAATTTAATACTTCTATTTGTCTCAATTCTAATTTTTTCTTTTCTATATCTTCTTGTTGTTCTTTTAATTTTGTTTTTAAGTCTTGATATTTAATACCATCTAAATCTGACATTTGTTCATTCTCTTTTGCCACCTTGTAATTTACAAATGGTTTTGTAATATTATTACTAATATATTCAAGAAAGCTCAGCTTTTCTTTGTTCATATTTGATAATATTATAATTACTAATAATATAACAAAAACAATTAGACTTATTATTATGTTTACTTTCTTACTATTTTTCATATTTCCCCTAACTATACTATATCATATTTATAATACTTCTATACTCTCCATCTCCTATTATAACATGATCTATTAATTCTATTCCTAAAGTTTCTAATATTCTTTTAATTTCTTCTGTAAACTTTATATCATTAATACTTGGACTTGTATCTCCTGATGGATGATTATGTACAATAATTACTCTTGCAGCATATGAAAGTACAGCCATTCTTGTTATATCTTCAATATTTACGTCAACACTCGTAATTCCAGATTTTCCTGACTTAATCTCTCTTAATATATTATTTTTTGCATCTAAATATATGACATGCATTTCTTCTTTTTTTAAATATCTCAATTTAGGCAAATATCTTTCTCCAACTTCTTGTGTTGAGCTTATTTTCTCTCTTTTTTCTTTCAAAGGAATTTCTATTCTCTTAATTATTTCACCTATTGCTTTTATTTGAATTGCTTTAACTTTACCTATACCTTCATATTTTATAAGTTCATCTATTTCCTTATAAAATATATCTCTAAACTTTAGATGACTATTACTTAACATTTTCTGTGCAATTTCTATAGAATTCATATTCTTATTACCATTCCTTATAATTATTGCTAGTAGTTCTGATTCTGTTAAAGCTTTTGCTCCATATTTTTCTAATTTTTCATATGGCATATCATTTTTTGGTAATTCTTTTATTTTTATAATTTCCTCCTTTTAGAGAAAATTACCCAATTTTTTTAATATTTTTTACTCATCCATGAATATACTAATATAGCAATTATCATTCCTATTATACTTGAAACTGTAATAGCTATAGTAAATCCAAATTCAATTTTTATAACATTTAAATTTAGGCTTAATGGTTTAGTAAACCCAAATTCATTTCCATAGTTAAGCCACCAAAGGCTTGGAATCCCTTGTGCTAGCTTACCTATTAATCCCCCTAAAACTATTCCAGTTAATAATATTATTATAAACGCCCATTTCTTTTCTGACACTTTCACTCCCACCTCTTCTTATGTATAAATAATTTATAAAAATTATATATTTTTCTATAAATTTTTTCAATAATTTTTACAGATACTTTATTAAAAGTAAAGTTATATAAATATTTTTTATAGATTTTTTTCAATACAATTCAAGTATTTACTCATTTTTTACTATTTTATTGACAAACCACTCCTCATTTGTTAATATATGTAATGTAGATGGAGAGTTACCCAAGAGGCTGAAGGGGCGGGTTTGCTAAACCTGTAGG
>CAUULU010000079.1:0-3174 GCA_963546185.1 uncultured Eubacteriales bacterium
GAAGTATGGAGTATAATTAAAGAAAAGGAAAAGTAAATAAAAATAGAAAAGTAAAAAGAAATAAGATTAAGAAAATTTAAATAATAGGGGGAAAATAGTATGGAAAGAAATGATAAGATTAGAAAAATATTAGGAATTATAATAATTAGCAGTGTAATACTATTTAATGCAGTAGTTATATTTAGAGAAGATATAAAACTAGATAAGATAAAACACGAATTATCAGAAATTAAGGTGTGGAAAGAAATTTAAAAAAAGTAAAAAACAGAGTGTATAAAATTAACTCTGTTTTTTTATAATTATTAATCATTAATATTTTTAATTAATTTATTTCTAACAAATCCATAACTTTGTATTAATACTATAGTTATAATTAATATTATAACTGAAAGCATAGCAGTAAATCCGGCTTGGCGCAACATTTAGATAATATGAAAGGATAAGACCGAAGCATAATATCTATAAAACTAAAGATAATTGAAAGGATAAGAGTTTTCTTAAATCCTTTTTTAAATTGAAGAGCTGTTGCAACAGGAATTGATATAAGTGAACCTAAAACTAATACACCTACAATTCTAATAGAAATTGTTATTGCAGAAGCAACTAATATTGAGAAAATATATTGTATTAATCTTACCTTAACACCTATTATTTTAGCTGTATCTTCATCATATGCAATATATATTAGCTTATCATAAAGGATAAACAAAGTTAAAAGTGAAAGTATACTTAAAAAAGCTATAATATATATATCACTTGTAGTAACAGTAAGAATACTACCGAAACATAAAAGAATCAGCATTTACACGAAGTTTTCCGTGAACTTATAACTGTTATTGCAATACCAACACTTAAAGAAAAAATAATACTTAAGATTATATCTGTATGTTTTTTGTAAAAGGTACGTAAAAATTCAATTAATAATCCAGATGCTGATGTAAACACAAATGCTCCAACTATAGGGTTTATACCTGTAAGAAGTCCGAAGTGTTATTCCGGGCAAGTGATGAATGTGAAAGGGTATCACCAATCATAGAATATTTTCTTAAAACTAAAAATATACCAATAGTAGGACATAATATTGATATGAAAAGTGAAACGATAAAGGCATATTGTATAAAAGTATGTTCAAACATTATTTATTACCTCCTTTAAATTCTCTTATATAATTTTCAGGACTACAAAGATGTCCTTTAGAATTTGCAACATGAAAAATGTTTGTAGAATTTGTTATTGCTGCATCTAAATTATGTTCTACTGCAATTATTGTTAGTTTTTTTTCATTATTTAATTTCTTTAAAAAAGAATAAATTTCAGTTTGTGATGAGACATCTACACCTGTAGAAGGTTCATCTAAAATTAAAATATCAGGATTTCCTATTAAACTTCTTGCTATTAAAAGTTTTTGATATTGTCCGTCCGAGATAAGTCTGAAACAAGTTCTTTTCTTTTTGATTCAAGTGAGACAAGTTTTAATGTTTCTTCAACAATTGTTTTAGTATATGCCTTTTTTATTTTAGCATATGATGATATAAGTTCTTCTACTGTTATTGGAAAGCCTGATGTATAACTTTCTTTTTTTTGTGGAACATATCCGTATATTTTTAGTATTTAAAGATATATCACCTTTTGTAGGTTTTAAAAATCCTAAAAGTAGACGGATAAGAGTACTTTTACCGAGAACCATTATCACCTATTATAGAAATATAGTCACCTTTTGGTATATTTAAAGATATATTATCTAAAATATATACAGGATTTTTACCTGTGTTGTTAAAAGTAAATGAAACATTTTTTAATTTTATCAAAATTCCTCCTTCAAGTTTAAATATTTAAATATATTTAGTTATTACAATATATTGTTATTAAATATATTATTTTATATCAATAACTAAATGCTAATTATTTGCGATTTTTTGTTAAATATTATTGACTTTAATATATAATGCTGATACTATTATAATATAATTGCAAATAAATTGCAATTTGGAATATATCATATTTAAAGGGAGATGTTATGAAAAAGATATTATTAGCAGTACTTTCAGTAATCGTATTATTAATATTATTTGTAGTATGTGCATATACTATGAAATGGACTAAAATAACAAATATTACTGATGGTATTAAAGACCAAATTATTGGTAAAAAAGAAGAAAAGAAGAAAGAAACTTCTGAAGAAAAAATAAAAGTTGCTACAACTATAAAAGCGGTAGAAAGCTTAATTAAAGCAGTAGCAAAAGATAAGGTTGAAATACAAAAGGTAGTTCCAGATGGGACAGAAATACACGAATTTGAACCTAAAGCACAAGATATATTAAAATTATCTAATGCTAAGATGTTTATATATAATGGTGATGAACTAGAAACATGGGCAGATAAGGCAGTAGAATCAGTTAAAAATAAGAATCTAAAAGTTGTTGAACTTGCTAAAGGATTAGAAAAATTAGATGTTAAAGAAAATGATATTCTAGATGATGATAAAGATCATAAACATGAAGATAAAGATCATGACCATGATGATGATCATAAAAAAGAAAAGAAACATGAAGATAAAGATGAAAAGAAAGAAGGACATCATCACCATCATGATGGAAAAGACCCTCATACATGGCTTTCTTTAAAAAATGCAAAAAAATATGTTGAAAAAATTAAAGAAAGTTTAATAGAAGTAGATTCAAAGAATAAGGAATTTTACGAAAAAAATGCAAAACAAGTAACAGAAGAAATAGATAAATTATATAATGAATATTCAGAAAAATTTGCAAAATCAACTAAGAAGAATTTTGTTATAGGACATCCAGCACTTGCATATTTAGCAAATGAATTTGGATTAAAACAATTAAGTGTTGAAGATGTATTTGGAGAAGGAACACCAACTATAGCAAAAATGAAAGCACTTGTTGAATATTGTAAAAAACATAATGTGAAAGGAATCTTAGCAGAAAGTACAGCAAACAAAGATGTTATAAACACAGTATCAAGAGAAACAGGAGCAAAAGTACTTCCAGTATATATAATGGAAGACCCTGCAGAAAGCTTAGAATATGTAGAAGCTATGAAGAAAAACTTAGAAACAATATATGGTAATTTAAATTAAAATAAAAACGCTAGAAACTTGCAAATTTAACAACTTATTGCAGGTTTTTTGTAAAAAAAATAGATTCTTAGAGT
>CAUULU010000080.1:0-3058 GCA_963546185.1 uncultured Eubacteriales bacterium
CAATAGATAAACTTCATACAACAGGTGAATCACATAAAAGAATAATGGTTGTAGAAGTTATGGGAAGATATGCAGGATGGATTGCACTATATTCAGCAATAGCAGGTGGAGCAGATATATGTTTAATACCAGAAATTAAATATGATTTTGAAAAGCTTGTAAAACATATAGAAAAAAAGAAAACAAAATATAATAAGAAATATATGATAGTTGTAGTATCAGAAGGGGCTATAGAAAAAGAAGGAAATCTAATAGTTAAAAAAGTTTTAGATGATTCTTCAGGACTTGATAATATAAGACTTGGAGGAGCAGGTGATTATGTAGCAAAAAGATTAGAAGAATTAACTAAAATGCCAGCAAGAAATACTACACTTCGGATATATACAAAGAGGAGGAAGTCCTGTTGCACAAGATAGAATATTATCTTCAATGTATGGAACAAAAGCTATGGAATATGCTTTAGAAGGAAAAAATGCAATATTGGTTACATATAAGGATGGAAAAATAGGATATGTAACATTAGATGAAGTAGTTGGAAGAAATACAAAGATAGGAGCAGCATCAGGAAATACAGAAGAAAGTAATATAAAGAAAGTTAAGATGGATGATGAATTATTAGAAGTAGCAAGAAATCTTGATATATCATTTGGAGATTAGTATATATAGTTGATTGTAACTATTTGCAATATAGTTAAAAAAAAGATATAATACTAATTACGATAAAATAAAGGAAAGAAGGAAAATATGTATAAAATAGTAAAATCAGAAAAAGAAAATGAATTAAAATTAGATTTAACAGTAACTGCAGAAGAATTTAAAGCAGCAGTAAAAAAAATATATAATGAAAACAAACGTCACTTTAAATTACATGGATTTAGAGCAGGTAAAGTACCATTTGAATATGTTATAAAATATTATGGAGTAGAAGTATTTTACGAAGACGCATCAAGAGAAGTAATAGTAAATGAATTAGAAAAATTTATGGATGATGAAAAATCTAAAAATATATTACCTTTAGAACCAAAAGTTGATGTAAAAGAAGTTGACTATGAAAAAGGATTAAAAGCAGAAGTTGTATACCAATTAGAACCAAAAGTTGAACTTGGAAAATACAAAGGAATTGAATTAAAAAGAGAAGAAATAAAAGTAACTGATAAAGAAGTTGAAGAACATATATTATCAGAAGCTAAAAAAAATGCAAGAATAGAAGAAGTATCTAAAAAATCTAAAAATGGACATATATTAAATATAGACTTTGAAGGATTTACTAAAAATGAAAAAGAAGAATTAGTAGCATTTCCAGGTGGTAAAGGTGAAGGATATGACTTAAAACTAGGATCAAACACATTTATACCAGGATTTGAAGAACAATTAGTGGGAACAAAAAAAGATGAAGAAAAAGAAATATCTGTAAAATTCCCTGAAGAATACCATGCAAAAGAATTAGCAGGAAAAGATGCAATATTTAAAGTAAAAGTAAATACTGTAAAAGAAGAAATAGTTCCTAAAATAGACGAAGAACTTGCAAAAGATTTAGGATATGAAACTTTAGAAGAATTACAAAAAGAAACTAAAGAAAATTTAGAACTTGAAAAAGAAACAAAACAAAAAAGAGAATTAGAAGTACAAGCAGGTGATAAAGTATTAGAAGATTCAAAAGTAGAAGTATCACATGAAGAAATACATCACACATTCCACCAAATGATGGAAGGATTTGCAAGACAAGGTATATCTATGGAAATGTTTGCACAAATGCTTGGAAAAACACCAGAAGAATTACATGAAGAATATGAAAAAGAAATAGAAAAAAATACTAAATTACAATATGTTTTAGTTGAAATAGCAAACAAAGAAAAATTAACAGTAGAAGATAAAGAAATAGATGCAGAATTAGAAAGAAAATCAGCAGAATTTTCAGACAAACCATCTGTAGAACAATTAAGACAATATGAACCACTTGTAAGAGAAGTTACAAGAAATATACAAGTTAAAAAAGCAATGGAATTTATACTTGTAAATGCTAAATATAAGAAATAATTAGTACAATAAGGAGGAAATATGGAAAAAAATGCATTAATACCATATGTTATAGACAAAACACCAAATGGAGAAAGATCTTATGATATATATTCAAGACTTTTAAAAGATAGAATAATAATGCTTACAGAAGATGTAAATCATGTTACAGCAAGTTCAATTGTAGCACAATTATTATTTTTAGAATCAGAAGACCCAGATAAAGAAATATCTTTCTATATAAATAGTCCAGGAGGATCAATTACAGACGGAATGGCTATTGTAGATACAATGAGATATATAAAATGTCCAATATCAACAATATGTGTTGGAATGGCAGCAAGTATGGGGGCAGTACTTTTAGCATGTGGAGATAAAGGAAAAAGGTTTGCAACTCCTAACTCAGAAATAATGATACACCAACCATTAATTTCAGGAGGTTTATCAGGACAAGCAACTGAAATAAAAATACATGCAGACCATATTTTAAGAACAAGAAGTAGATTAAATAAGCTTTTAAGTGAACAAACAGGTCAAGATTTAGCAACTATAGAAAAAGATACTGAAAGAGATAACTATATGCTTGCTGAAGAAGCATTAAAATATGGACTTATAGATGGAATATTAGATAAGAGGCACTAAATTTAATGAAAGATAATGAAAACAATAAGAAAAAAGAAAAAAATGATGATATAAGAGGTTTTAGAAGAACTCCTAAATGTTCTTTCTGTGGAAGATCAGCAGATAAGGTAGATAAAATAATACAAGGTATGAATAATTCTGCCTTTATTTGTGATGAATGTATCAAAGTTTGTTATAATATGATAATGGAAACTGGAACAATACCTACATATACAGAAGAACAACTTAGAGATAAAATTCAAAAAGATATCGAGCAAGAAAAATTAATAAATAGTAAACAAGAATTATTACCACAAGAAATTAAAGCAAAACTTGATGAATATGTAACAGGTCAAGATGAAGCAAAAAAAATCTTATCTGTAGCAGTATATAATCATTACAAGAGAATAAATAATAGTGA
>CAUULU010000081.1:0-2915 GCA_963546185.1 uncultured Eubacteriales bacterium
TTTACAGGAGAAACTGAAAAACAAAGTTATATATATGGAAGAAATGCAGTAGCAGAATTATTAAAATCAGGACAGACTATAAACAAGGTGTGGATATCTAAAGAAGCAAGAGGAAATGATTTAGAAAAAATAATAAGAGAATTAAAAGAAGAAAAAATTGTATATATATTTGTAGATAAAGAAAAATTAGATACAATACAAGAAAATAATCAAGGAATAATAGTAAGTATAAATCCATTTGAATATGTAGAAATAGATGAAATATTAAAAGAAAAAGAAATAAGAAATGAAGACTCATTTATACTAGTACTTGATAAAATAGAAGATACACACAATTTAGGAGCGATTATAAGAGTGGCAGAAGCGGCAGGAGTACATGGAATAATAATACCAAAAAGAAATGCAGCAGGAGTAACACCACTTACAATAAAAACATCAGCAGGAGCAGTAAGTCATATAAAAATTGCAAGAGTTACAAATATTGTACAAACATTAAAAGAATTAAAAGAAAAAGGAATGTGGGTAGTAGGAACAGATTTAGAAACAGATAATATGTATACAAAAACAAATTTAATTGGAGATATGGCAGTAGTTATAGGAAATGAAGAAAAAGGAATAAGTAGACTTGTAAAAGAAGAATGTGATATTTTGGTAAAAATACCAATGATTGGAAAAGTACAATCACTTAATGCATCTGTATCTGCAGGGATTATAATATATGAAATAGTAAGACAAAGACTTGAAAAAAAGCAATAAAATCTGTATAATGTATATGAATTTTAATAATAAGAAAAGGGGAAAAAATGAAAAATATCAAAGAAAAACTTTCAAAAGTTAGTGAAAAAGGTGGAGGACTTTTAGCAGAATTTAAAGAATTTGCAATGAAGGGTAATGTTATTGATATGGCTGTCGGTGTTGTAATAGGGGCAGCATTTGGTAAAATAGTTACATCACTTGTAAATGATATAATAATGCCACTTATATCTGTGGTAACAGGAAATATTGATTTTTCTAATTTACAATATGTACATTCATATGTAAATGCAGCAGGAGCTAAAGCAGAAATAATAGTAAAATATGGTGCATTTTTAAATACAATAATAGACTTTTTAATAGTAGCATTTTGTATATTTATGATGATAAAACTTATGAATTCAGCAAAGAAAAAATTTGAAAAAGAAGAAAAAGATGCTAAAGATGCAGCAGAAGAAGTAAAATTAGATGAAAATACTGAATTATTAAAAGAAATAAGAGACTTATTAAAAAAATAAAAATATAATTAAATTTAAAATAAGAAAAAAATAATAAGAAAATTTAATATTAAAATTAAATAAAATTAAGTAAGGAGGAAAATTAATGAAAAAAGATATAAGAAAAACAAGTATTATATGTACAATAGGTCCAGCAACTGAAAATAGAGTTGGTGAACTTATAAAAGCAGGGATGGGAGTTGCAAGAATAAACTTCTCACATGGTGGAAAAGAAGAACAACAAGAAAAAGTAGAAAGAATTAAAAAAGTAAGAGAAGAAATGGGAGCACCTTTAGCAATAATGCTAGATACACAAGGACCAGAAATAAGACTTGGAAGATTCTCAAAAGACATAGATGAAAAACAACATATAACAGAAGGAATGGAAATAATTTTAACAAATGATGATAGACTTGCAGATGGAAAATATTTTGCAATATCATATAAAGAATTATGGAAAGATGTTAACCCAGGATCAACTATATTAATAGATGATGGAGCATTAGTTTTAAAAGTTGAAAAAATAGAAAATGAACAAATATTCTGTAAAGCAGTAAACAGTGCAATATTAAAAGAAAGAAAAAGTATAAATGTACCAGGAGCAATATTAAAACTTCCAGCATTAAAAGAAAAAGATATAAATGACTTAATGTATGGTATTGAAGCAGGATTTGATTATATCGCAGCATCATTTATAAGAAATGAAAATGATATAAAAGCTATAAGAGACCTATTAAATGCAAATGGTGGAGAAAGAATTAAGATAATAGCTAAAATTGAAAACCAAGAAGGAATTCAAAATATAGAAAGTATAATAAAAGCAGCAGATGGAGTTATGGTAGCAAGAGGAGACTTAGCAGTAGAAATACCATTTGAAGAAGTTCCATTCTACCAAAAACGTATGATAAAGATAGCTAAAAGATTAGGAAAACCAGTAATAGTTGCAACACAAATGTTAGAAAGCATGAGTTCAAATCCAAATCCAACAAGAGCTGAAGTAAGTGACGTTGCAAACGCAGTATATGATGTAACAAGTGCAATAATGTTATCAGGAGAAACAGCAGCAGGTAAATATCCAGTAGAATGTGTTAAAGCAATGGATAAAATAGCTAAAAATGCAGAAAGTAATATTCACTATTGGAAGAGGATGAAATTAGATGAAGCAGATTATACAACAGTAGATGATAAGATAGCATATATAATTGTTAATTCAGCACAAAAAATAAAAGCTGATGCAATAGTTACATATACAAAAACAGGAAATTCAGTAGCTAGAATAGCAGGACTTGGAGCAGGATGCCCAATACTTGCAATAACAGATGATAAGAAAACATATAATCAATTAGCATTAACATGGAATGTAACACCATTATATGTAGAATCAAAAGAAACAATAACAAAGACAATTGAAGAAGGAATAAGAATATTCAAAGAAAAAGGAATAATTGAAAAAGGTGACACACTATACTTAGCAGGAGGAAGAGAATTTATCTCAGGTGTTGAATTAAGTAAGAGAATAGGTGGAATCGTAATTGCCTAGTTATAATAGGAGGTAAATATGGAAAATGAAGACATTAAAAAAATAATAATAATTGCAATTATTGTATTAACATTAGCAATATTAATTAAAATATTATTACCATTAGTAGTTATAATATTAGTTAT
>CAUULU010000082.1:0-2829 GCA_963546185.1 uncultured Eubacteriales bacterium
CCTGTTATATTTAAATCTCTTACATATACATATCCACCATTAACATTTTTAGCTATTATTATATTATCAACTCTTTTTCTTAAATCTTCTATATCTTTTGCTATACAAAGTATTGCCATCATTTCTGTCGCAACAGTTATAATAAAATTATCATTTCTTTTTTGTTCTTTTTTAAGTGTTTGAGCAATTGTTACTTTTCTTAAAGCTCTATCATTCATATCTATAGCTCTTTTGAAATATATATTATCTGTGTCTATTCCGCAGGCTATTTCCAAAATATATATGATTATCAATACATGCTGCAATTAAATTTACTGCAGATGTAAGTGCATGCATATCTCCTGTAAAATGAAGATTTATTTCTTCTTTTGGAACTATAGTAGATTTTCCTCCTCCAGTTGCTCCTCCTTTTAGTCCAAATACAGGACCTAAAGATGGCTCTCTTAGTGCAACAATAACATTTTTTCCTATATATCCGAAGTCCATCAGCTATTCCTATACTCATTGTTGTCTTACCTTCTCCTTGTTTTGTAGGAGTTATTGCTGTAACTAAAATTAGCTTTCCTTTTCTTTCTCTATTAATATAATTTGTATAATTTATCTTCGCCTTATTTTTACCATAAAATTCTAAATCATTTTCATCAATATTTATCTTTTTTGCAACTTCTTCTATTTTCATAATATCTTTTTCTCCTATCAACCATTTAATATATATATTACTATACATCTAATAATATTGTTACAGGTCCATCATTTAAAAGCTCTACTTTCATATCTGCTCCAAATATTCCTTTTTCTACAATAATCCCTTCACTTCTTATACTTTCTATAGTTTTTTCATAAATTACATTTGCATCTTTTGGATTTTTTGCTGAAACAAATGATGGTCTATTTCCTTTTCTTGTATCTGCACATAATGTAAACTGTGATATTAGTAATATTTCTCCTTTAATATCTCTTATAGAAAGGTTCATCTTATCATTTTCATCATTAAATATTCTTAAATTAACAATCTTTTTTGTTAGCTTTTCAATCTTTTCTTCTGTATCTTCTTCATATACACCTAAAAAAATTAAAAAGCCTTTTCCAATCTTACCTACAATTTCTCCATTTACTTTAACACTTGCACTAGTTACTCTTTGAATTAATGCTCTCATTTTTTATTCTCCTAATAAGTTCTTTTGTTAATATATTAACATCTTTCCTGTTTTCAAATCCCACTGTTATAATCCCATAATAATTTTCATTATTTTTCTTAAATATACTAAATAGGTTATTCCATCCCCTTAATGTTCCTGTTTTTAAACCTATAACTCCATCTTCATACCAAGAACTTTTCTTATTTAAAAATGGATTTGTATTAGTAAGTTTTTGCCCTCTTCCTGTTAAAAACTCACCAGATATCTGCATTTCTGCAATTTCAGCATTTGAAATAATCTCTTTCATTTTATCCCTATTAGTATATATATATTTCATCAATATATACATATCTTTGTACGTTGTTTTAGAAGTATTTAATATTCCTGTAGGATCTGTTATTCTTGTATCAGCACTAAGTTTAACCTTTTCTTCTAAATATTTTGTTATATGTTCTGATATATCACTTACAACTTTACTTTTATCTTCTTTAGTAGAATTATTTTTTAATATATCATTATTAATATCTAAACCTTTTTCAATATTATATGCTATTTTAGTAAGAGTATATACACTATCTCCTGCTGATATTATAACTGCTGATGATATAAGATCATTTATAGTGTATTCTTTTCCTTTTATAAGTCCTGCTGAACTTGCATCTGTACTATTTAATTCTATTTCATTTCCTGCTCTAACTTTTGTATTTTTATCATAATCTTTTAAAATATCTAATACATAAACAAGTGTATATATTTTAGCAATAGATGCTGGAACTAAATTTTCTCCATCTTTCCCAATCTTGTATATTATATTTTCATTATTATCATATACCGAGAAAAATATATTTTTGATATCTATACCTGTAAGTCCAATCTTTTTTATACTTTCTTTTATTTCACTTTCTTTTATAATAGTTTTTACTCTAGCCTGAAAAATATCTTGCTTTAAATCTTCTTCCCATTTTAATAGTCTTTTATTACTCTTTTCATCATGTATCTTATTATTTTCAATTATTCCATATGTAATAATTAATATAATAATCATAAACAATATTTTTATTATTTTATTATTTTTCTGTTTTTTTCTTTTCTTCTTACTTATAATCCTTTTCACTTTTAACCTTCAGCTTTGCTTTTTATTTTTTCATATATTTTTATATTTTCTGTATTTACTACATTACCACTATAATTACAATTATAATATATATTTTATAAAATAGGGAAGAAAAAAAGAAATTAATTAAAAAATAATAAAATAGAGAACCTTATGTCCTCTATTTTATTCTATATCTTCTAAATTTATTTCATTAAAATGTTTTTCTAATTTTGTTTCTAGATTTTCAAATGATTCTCCTACAACATCTGAAAGCTCACTTAATAATACTTGTTTTGCATTTGTAAGCATTTTCTTTTCTGTTGTTGATAGGTTTTTCTTATTGTTTCGTATACTTAGCCCTTTATATATTTCTGCAATTTCATGCAAATCGCCAGTTTTTAATTTTTCTTTGTTTCCATTATATCTTTCAGTCCAATTTTCTGGCATAAAATAGCTCTTATCTAATAGTGAAGAGATTATCCCGATTAGCTTCATCTTCTGAAACTAGAGGTCTTAATCCTAAGTTTTCTGCTGATTTTACTGGTAACATCAATTTTACTTCACCCGGCATTTTAGCAACATAAAACTTTTCAA
>CAUULU010000083.1:0-2640 GCA_963546185.1 uncultured Eubacteriales bacterium
CTGCTGATATGGCTACTGCTTGGAGAAAAGTAAAAAAAGAAAATGATTTAAGTTTTACAATTCAAGATATGTTAAAAGTTTATTATGGAGAATCGGATTATGCTAAGTATGATAATTCGGCTTGTCAATGGAATCAATTTTTAAAGGATTTCTGTGAAGATGAAGAAAGTAGAAAATATTCAAATAAACTAAAAGTAGCTTCTATTCTTTGGAAAGAAGTTAGAAATTCAAAAAAAGAAAAAATGTATTCAAAAAATCTTTTGAATGAATATGGTAGTAAAATAAAAGAGTATTATAAGTAGGATGTTGTTAGTATACTCAACTAATAATTAAATAAAGATTAACACAAAAGTAGTAAATCAAAATGATTTGCTACTTTTTTATTTCTTGAAAAAAGCTTCTTGAAAAAGCGAAAAGATTAATTAAAGAAAGAAAAAGGCGTTGAAGAGAAGAGGAAAGGTAGTATTTTTAAAATGTAATATAGTTTAATAGAGATGGTTTGTATAACAATTCCTCTATTTATGTAAATTATTTAAAATAATTATGTAAAACACTTTTCTGATACCTAAAAATGTGCTATAATATTACAAGAATGTAACAAAATTTGAAATGTAAAATTTGTAATATTTGTTACATAAATGAAAAAAAGGTAAAAAAGTGGATTTTTTTATACATATGATAACTAAATATAACATATAGCAAAAATGTAATTGTTCTTAAGATTATTGGAATAAAAATTAGAAGAAAATAGAAGATTTTAAAAAATACAATTTATGAATCTTTTTAGAATCCATAAGGTTTTTGAAATATATTTTTTGAAATTAATCAAAAATTTTTTGAGCATGATTAAAATTAATTTGAAAAAATATATTTGTAACCCAATAGTATTTTAAAAATATTTTGGAATAAATATATATTAACACTTAAAGGTGTATATTTAGAGCTTTTTAAGCCTTAAAGCGCTAATCCCTAAGGATTTTAAATATAATCCTAAAAAAGTGGGAGAAAAACGCTTGTAATATATGTATTGCACAATATTTTGTCTTATGGCAATATATGTGTATAAGAATTTTACTTAGAAAAAAGAGAGGAGTAAGACTACATGAAAAGAAGAAAGTTTTTAAGAAAGACAGTGGCAGGTGCACTTGTATTTGTAATGTGTTCAACAAATACTTTGTATGTCGCTAAAAATGCATTTGTATATGCAAGCCAGGAATTAGATGTTGAATCACATACAAATGTTAAAGATGTAGATGCAAATATATTGCTTGTAAATAATGGACAAAAAGCAAAGAATATTATTGCAGATATATCTAAATCTGATCAAAAAATAGTTGGTACTATTAGTATGAGAAGAGAAGGATATATACAAAAAGGGGAAATTGAAATTGTAGGACAAAATTCTAGAGTATTTAGTATTGAAAATCCTAACAATAATTCTGTTATAGAAAAAGTAGAAGGAAATAAGATTACATTAAACAGATTTTCAGGAACTACAGTTAACTTTGAACTACCTTTAAAATATGTATATGAAGGAAATATATCAAAAGAAATATTATCAAATAATTTAACAGCTAAATTTAGAGCTACATATGTTTCACCAGAAGGAAATGTAGAAGAAGTATCTAAAGATATAGCTTTAAATATTGAATGGGTAGAAGAAAGAAAACCAGAAGTAAAAGCAGAAATAATTAAATATGTTAAGACAAATACAGAAAAAGGTAATAATGTTGTTATTCAAACAGTTGTTGATGTTAAAAATGGAGCTACAACTAAAAACTTACCTATAGAAAAATTATCTGTATCTTCTATACAACCAAGCTTAGAAGGAAAATTCCCAGATAAGGTTAATGTTTCTCTTTTATCTACTAAAGGTGTTAATGAAGAATTACCTTTAGATCAAAAAGAAGAAAATGTTAAATATAATAATTTAGATGGAACTTTAAATGTTGATATAGAAAATAAGATGTCTGAAGATAAGACATATGCTAAAGGTAATGGTATTACTAAATTATTAGTTACTAGCGTTTATGAAAATGTACAAAATTTAAAAGATGAATATAATATAGCTTTAAATATAAAAGCTCAAGAAAAACTTTTAAATTCAAATAATACATATAATGCAGAATATACAGGAAGTGCTAATCTTTCTAAACCTTTAGGTTCATTAATATCTGCAAGTTATGAAACAGATAAAACTTCTATGTCAAAAGGTAAACTATATATGAATAGTATATCTGAACAAAAATCTGATGTAGAATTTAATAATAAATTAAATATTAATACTAGTATAGCTAATATTAATGGAACACTAGAAATTAACGATAACCTTCCATACTATAATGATAATAAGCAAAATTATGAAAATGGAATGTCATATAAGAATGTTAAAGTAAGTAAACAAGAATTTGAAAATATTCTTGGTAAAGATGGTAAATTAGAACTTCTAGATGATAAGGGACAATTAATTGCAACTATTGATTCAAGTTCTAAATTAGAAGATGAAAACTATGTTGTTGATCTAAAAGATAATGTTAAGATTATAAACTATAGATCTTCTAAGATTCTTAAAGAAGGTAATATAATAATTAAAGAATCTAGAAAAATAACTACTTCTAGATATCCAATAAACCTTTTAAA
>CAUULU010000084.1:0-2590 GCA_963546185.1 uncultured Eubacteriales bacterium
CCTAGAGGAAGTGATGCAAATTGGCCAATATTTTATACACCAATTAAAAAGATAAAAATTCTTCATAAAGCAGATAGAGGCTATGTTGATTTAACATTCCGAAATGTATCACAATACTATTCTAAGGTTTATGATATAGTAAAAAATGTTCTCAAAGAAAATATGACACTTCAAAAAATAGGAAAATCACTAGCAATTCGTATTGTTGTGCCTAAAATTGATTTTGAAAAAGATTTTAAAGAACAAGAAGAAAATGTGATTCAATGCTTAGAAGAAGTTAAAAAAATGCAGGAATTTATGAGAAAAATAGATTATATGGAAATATTAAGATTAGGAAATAATTAAAATAAGAAGTAAAAGATTAGCCGGTATTTACGGGCTTTTTTTATAGTAATACTTTAGAATAATATTAAATAGAGATTATAATTAAATTACAGAGAGTGATTTTAATTTTTAATATATGATATAATATATCTATAAATAGAATTAAATTACAAAGGAGAAAAAATGAAACACCTTGCTGTTATAGATGAATCAAAAGATTTTCTAAAAAAAATGGTATATAATATAATATATGGAAGAAAATTTAAAAAATTAAATATTGATAAGAGATTATCAAATAGCTTAATAAATGAAAGAAAAAATTATTATGCAAAGGATATTCTTAAACTAATAAATAAAAGTAAGAACAGAGATGAATTTTCAACTAATATTATAGATTATTTGAAATTAAAAGGAAGAAATGTCTATGCCAATTCTTTGTTAATAGGTAATGTTACTGGAAAATATAATTTTAATAATTTTTATCATGATTCAGTTAAAGGATTAAATTTAGATGCATTTACCAAAGATAATGAAGACTTGATTCAAGATTTAAAATCGCATTTTGTAGAATATATTGTAAGTAATAATGAACGAAAAAATACATTTGCAGAAAGAATACAAGTTGGAAAATCACTTATGAGGGACTTGTCTCAGGATTTAAATAAAGAAGAATTGGTTAAAGATTTTGATAGGGTATTAAATGGTGAAAATACTAATGATGAACATACAAAACCTAAAGTTATATCTAATTATTTAATGAAAACAATAGGTGTATATACAAAAGAAGATATAAAGGAAAATTTTGACTTTGTGTTATATGATATAGATAGAGGTGATAAGAACGGTATTGATGAAAGAAGAAGAAAATATTTGTTGCACAGTAATTTATCAAATAATCAATTGAGAAAAATAGAAGAAGCAAAAGTTTTAAAGCTAAGACTACAAAAAATTAATGGAGGAGTATCAGAACAATTAATATCTAGATTAAAAAATATAGAAAATAATTTAGATGAAAACATTACTGAACTTGAAGATATATATAGTGATTACGAAGTTTTATCCAGAGAAGATTTAATTGAACACTTATTTGTACCCCAAAATGATGTCACAATTGTAGAAAATGTTTCAGAGCTAAAACCACAGTTAATTCATCAGTTTATAAGAAATCCGAAAAAGTTTAGAAAACTAGAAATAGAGAAAATAAAAGAAAAAATTATAAAAGAAAGACTTGATAAAAATAATACTGAAGAATTAACAGAAGATGAAAAAGAAAAATTGAATGAATTAATAAATAGAGTAGATGAAAATCTTAATCAGTATAAAGTTAATTATTCCACAGATAGTAAAGGAAAAAAATATGCGGATGCATCAGGGTTTGATGAATACATGTCAGACACAAGTAATCAAATATCAGCATCAGTATTTGAAGGAAAAGAATTTGTTGAATCTTCGGATGTTGGTATTATTGGAGTAGGTTTTAATGAAGAAAAACTAACAACAGATGCAATTGCGATTTCTTCTAATAGCTATAAAACTACTAATAAAGGGCTTAATAATCTTGAATATGATGAAGAAAATGAGTTTGAAGAAATGGGTTCTACATTTTCAGAACTAATAAAATCAAAAGGACAATCTGAAGTTGTTATGCATAGAAGAGGAATTGATTTTGATACAAAAGCAAGTTATATTTTTGCAACAATAGATAGTTCTAATAAAGAACAAACAGCTAAAATAATGGATGAAGTAGAACAAATTAGAAAAAAAGAAGGCTTAAAAGTTGTAATATATGATAAATACAAAATTAAAGAATCTATGGAAAAAGATAAACAATTACAAGATAAAGAAGAAAAAGACAAAGATGAAGAAGATAGAGAGATTTAAAATTAGTTAACTAGAAATTTAGATGATTTTTTAGAAATAAGTAAGCGATAAAGGACTTAAACAGAGATGTTTAGGTCCTTTTTGTATATTTAATTAAAATTCTAGAAAAAATGATTATAGAGTTGTATAATTTTAAGTATAAGGTAGAAGATGGAAGAAAAATTAAATAGATTATATAGAGAATGTATAAAAGAATTGAATATGATAGGTGTAGATATATTAAATGAAAAATACTATGGAAAAATAGATATATCTATTGCTAAGAGAAACAATAAGAGATATGGATGTTGTAGACAAGAAGAGCCTGATAAAAGATATAAGGTTATAACTAAAAGAGGAAGAAGAAAGATTATAAGATATGAAAGGTTTAATAGACATCATATTG
>CAUULU010000085.1:0-2571 GCA_963546185.1 uncultured Eubacteriales bacterium
ATTTATATGTCCTGCCGTCCCTGCTGCAGATATTATAACTTTCATTTACTTATCATACTCCCTATTAACTGCAAAATGAGTATATCATTATTTGCATTTTATTATACAATTAATAATATACCACATTCTATACATTTTTTGTTACTATATTTATAATTTATTTTATTTTACCTTATTTTCTTTTTCTACTCTATTTGCAACCCTTGATATGCTTATAAGAAGTCCAAGTGCTATAAATATTGTTATAACTGATGAACCACCATAACTAAAAAGTGGTAATGATATACCAGTTACAGGTATTGTATTTGATACAACCGCTAAGTTTCCGAAGAACCTGTACACCTATTAAAGATGATACTCCTATTGCTATAAGTCTTCCGAAAAGATCTGGCGCTTTCGCTGAGATTTGTAATCCTCTTCCTATTAAGAATATAAACAGTGATATTATTACTATTACACCAACAAATCCCATTTCTTCTGCAAATATTGCAAATATGAAGTCATTTTGTGGTTCTGGTATATAATTTTGTTTTTGTCTACTATTTCCGAAGTCCTACTCCAAAAAGTCCACCAGATGCCAAAGCTAAAAGTCCTTGTGATGTTTGCCATCCTGTTGTTTTAAAATATTTAAAAGGATCTCTCCAAACTTCTATTCTTGCCTGTCTAAATCCGTCCGAGATGCTTTCTTAAATATTGATGTTACTGCAAAATATCCTGTAATTCCACCTGCTATGATTGCTGTTATAAGTGCTTTAAAGTTTATACCTGCTATAAACATTTGTATTAATAGTGTAGTCATAACAAGTACTGCTGCACTTAAATGGTTTTGCATGAAAAATATAATTCCTGCTACAAATACACCTACGCATAATGGAACTAATACAGACCATATAGGATCTTTAAGCTTATTTCTTTTTTCAAGTTCTGAGAAAAATCCTGCAAATATTACAATCATTCCAACTTTAACAAATTCTGATGGTTGTAATGTAATTCTTCCTATTTGAATCCATCTAACAGCCCCTTTTGCATCTCTTCCTAAAAATTTAACAGATATTGTAGCCAAAATTAAAACTACAAAAACTAAACCTAAAAATTTTGTATTTTTATATATCCTATAATCTATTATAGATATAAAAAGTGCTAACATTATCCCAATTATTGAATATACAAGCTGTCTTTGAAAATATGAATAACTATTTCCGCGATTCAGCAAGTGATGTTGGAGCACTTGCTGACAATAGTGTTATAATCCCTATTATATATATAATTCCTATTAAAAGTATTAATATATAGTCTGGCCTTGTCCCTATAAATATTGATTTTTTTTCTTTTTTTTCCATAATCCTCACTTATACTTACTTAATTTATTATAAATTTAGCTATAATACACATTAAAATTGTAATTCCTGCAAATACTCTTACAACCTTAACTTCTTTCCATCCTAATTGTTCAAAATGGTGATGAATTGGTGCCATTTTGAACAATCTTTTTTTTGTCTTCTTATAATATAATACTTGTAATATTACTGATAATGCTTCAAAAACTGGTATTATTGCAATAATTGGTAATACAAATTCCAGTCCTGTTGCTATTGCAGATAATGCAATTACAGATCCTAAGAAAAATGAACCAGTATCTCCCATAAATACTTTAGCCTTATACCAATTAAATAATAAGAATATAATATATGCTCCTATTACAATTATATCAAATATTGCTACTGCTAAATTACCTGTTCTTATCGCATATCCCATTAAAAATGTTAAAATTACTATTCCTACACTTGATGAAAGACCATCTACTCCATCTGTTAAATTAACTGCATTTGTTGTTGCTATTAAAACCACAACATCTATAATCACTTTTAAAATTCCTGCTATTGAAACACTTTCTAAAAAGTATATATATACTGCACTTTTCATTTTAAGTGCGAATATAAGTACTGACATTGTTACTATTCCTACAAGAGTAAGTAATATCATTTTCTTTTTAGGTGATAATCCATCTGTATTTTTTTTATAAACTTTTAAAGAATCGTCTAAAAATCCTACAAGTCCAAAAATAACTGAACATATTATAAGCGTTATAAATATTCCTTTTTGTTCTATTGGTATTCCAAGTGGAAAAACATAATATACAATTCCTAATATTATAGCTGTAACTATACACATTATTCCCCCAGATGTAGGTGTTCCTTCTTTTATTAAATGTGATTGTGGTCCATCATGTCTTTCTGATTGTTCTATTTTTTTCTTTTTGAGCTTTTCTACAGTATATATACCTATAACAAGTGTAAGTGCCATAGATACAAATAATGTTAATATCATATTAATTTCCTTCTTCTTTCAATTTTCTATAATTATTATTTATTATTTTTAAAAAAGTTTTCTACTATTTCTCTTTCATCAAATGGTATTATATTTTCTCCAACTTTCATAAACTTATTATATCCGAAGACCTAATAATAATATATAATCTCTTTTTTCTGCTTTGCTAAGTATTAATTCTATTATTTGTTTTCTATCTAGTTTTGAATCAATATATCCTCTTGCTTCTGTTGTTCTAACTCC